>DUMY01000277.1 GCA_012839645.1 Syntrophomonadaceae bacterium | reverse complement strand
GCCTGGAAGTCAGCAATCTTTCGCATAGTGCGCTTTACCAGGTTGGTATCAATGCTGTCTATGACACTGATAGCGGTTACTTCCCTTTCGGTTACTGCCACCTAAATCACATCCTGTACGGCCAACAACCTTGACAACGCCCTCATAGCCGAAAAATCGTTCAGTTTGCGACTGTACTCCTTCCGTGCACAAACCAATTCCCGCTCTTTTTCCCTAACGACCTCTTTTTCTTCTGCTGTGAGGGAAGCAAGGCAAGCCTTCCGTAAAGCCTCATTACGCCCCTCAACCTTTCCCTCGTTATAAAGAGATGTTTCCTTGTCCAGTAATGCACATTTCGCATCCTCAACAGCGTTAGTAGCAATTATGACCTTGTTTTCTGCCTCTTCGATCTCTGCCGGCAACCCGAGCAGTTTCTGAATAACCTCATTTTGATATGCCTTTCTTATCTGCTTAATACTAGCCATTCTCTCCAACACTCCTTTTTAATGTTTTTCCTAAAAGCGGGGGCAATATTTTTCCGCTGCCCCGCCGTCAAGCCAACACCTGGTATATACCGTCACGAACGGGGCAGCCTTTTATGGGTTTTCTTTACGCTCCCTACCTACCTACCAGCTCGTCATAAATCTCGACTATCTCCCTGATTTCCCGCATCTTGTCCCGTGTACGGCCGAATGTGAATACAATCCCTCGTACCGCTCCTACAACTGCGCAAGGGAGATACTGCACAGGGATAGTTCCAGCATATTCACGGAACCAGTGCCCTTGAGATTCTTTTCTCTGCGTGATAGAATCAATTAGAGGCAAATATATCACCACCTTTCAGCGGCTTGTGGGAGCCGCTTTTTTATTTCTTTACCTCTTCGTTCCAGCAAGCCTCGCAATCTCTGGTAGGGGAGTTGCAATACATTTCCAACCTGTCGTCTACCCCAAAATCGCTAGGACAATAGTCGTTAATGAGTATCTTTTCGATTTCCTCTCTCTGCGCCATAACCTTCTCAAGTCGTGTCATGGACTAACTCCCTCCTCCTCAACATCTTCATTCGGGCACTCAGGATATAGTTTGCACCCCTCACAGATGCCGTTGCAGTAGTCATGCCGTGGAGCCGGTATCAAGCTATCCATCTTCTCCATCCCCCTCCGCTACAAACTGCTCGCAAATCTCCACTGCAATCGGGATATTTTCTTCCGCTATCGGTTCCAACCAACCATCCATTACCTGCGCCCCCCTTCTCTGTATTCATCCAACCGCACAACGTCCTGCCCTACAGCCATCTCTCTGATTGCCAGTGCAACTTTCCTCTCCACCCTCTTCGCTTCCCTATCTCTCCATAGCGAGAAAGCCATAAGAAAGATGCCAACAGCCCACAGAACCGCAATCGCACCGACTAACAGCCATCCGTTCAAGCACTCACCCCCTTAATCCAATCTTCAAAACCATCCAACAGAATCTCACAGTACGCCCCGATGTCCTCTGCCTGAGGGCCAACCGGCTCAACCTGCCTGGTCCCCTCCGGATCGTCCAAGTTAAATGTGATGCGTACCATTAAACCCCCTCCCCCTGGTGACACCCATGGGTGACACTTGGGGTAAAAAAATAATGCGTCAAAGAATGATGAGGAAACGCCCTGGAAAACCCGTCTATAACCTTTGAGCTAGGCTTCACCCGTGACCCGTTCATGTATCTGTTGATACATGCCCTGCTTAACCCCATTTTGCGGGCAAGGCTGGATTGGTTTAAATTGTTTTCCTTCATCAACTGCATGAACGCATCTACGTTAAATCTTAGCTGTTGCATTTATCACACCGCCTTTGGTTACGCTACCTTTATGTGTTTCCCTTAGGTGTCACCTACATATTACACCAACTGTTTCTACTTGTCAACACTTATTTTTAATTTTATTATATGTATTGTTGCCATTATGTGTTTCCCTTAGGTGTCACCTAACGGTAACACTACAATTAGAATAAACGTGAGGAGGGAATTTGATGGAAATTGGAGAGATGATCAAAAAAAGAAGAGAAAAGCTAGGGTTTAGCCAGAGACAACTTGCTTATTTATCCGGTGTCAGCAATACCGAGATAAAGCGGATCGAAGATGGGGACAGAAAACAACCGTCCCAGGAGATACTCTGTAAACTTGCTAACCCTTTACGAGTTTAAAAAGAATGCGGTTAAGCTGAGTTATGCGAGCAGCAAAACAGTTAAAGAGATAGCGGGTGATCTCGGGATCAGTGTGAGCCTGCTGTCTTGAATTCATTCATAAACTTTTCCTGTGAGATCACAATTAGGAATCTCCCGTAATAGCAGGAAATCAAGCAATGAATGCCTAAATAATAAAGATATATGTTCCCATTAGAGGAAATAACTTTACGGAATAGAACGGGTGGGAAGCTTACTAGGCGAACCTTTTCAAAAATAAACAATAAATTATAAGGAGGAGATAGAGTATATGGGCGAAAAGGCTATTGAAAATGATATTGAATGCAGTGATAAGTTTTTGAACATTGGTTACGAAAGAATCTGTCAGTGTCCGCCTAAGCATATAAACTGTATGACAGCAAAGGAATGGCTTAAGGCGCAGATAGGTGTGTGGCAGTTTTTTTATGAGGGGAGGGATATACGAGATAAAAAGCTACATCCTGCTACATATCCTATTTCGTTAGCAAAAAAATGTATAGAGCTATTCACCCATAAAGGAGAACTTGTTCTAGATCCTTTTGTTGGTAGCGGTACTACGCTTGTGGCCGCAAGAGATATAAACAGAAATGCAGTAGGTTTTGATCTGAATAAAGAATACATTAATTTATCAGAAGATCGTCTATCAGGACAAACACAATTTACGGATACACAACAACTCTCAATTTGTGATGATGCAAGGAACATTAAAGAATACATTAGACCTGGGACAGTAAGCCTGATATTAACTTCACCACCTTATGCTAATTTATTAAATAGAAAAAGAAAGAATAAAAGCCGTCGGGGTAAAGAAAGGAAAAACGATCAATACAACAAAATAGAGCAATATAGTCAGGATTCAAGAGATCTAGGAACCCTTACTCTAGACGAATACAGCAGGGAAATGGGGGAAATATACAGGGACTTTCTTCCACTTCTTAAACCTAAGGGGCACTGCGTGATAAATATTCCCGATATGTGGTGGGAAAATGAAAGAATAACACTTCATATTTCTATTGTTGAGGCATTAAGAAATGTAGGCTATGAGCTAAGGAATACAATCATTTGGGACCGTACTAATATTGTTAATAGAGTGGGTATTTTTGGCTGGCCTTCTAATTACATAACAATGGGTGTAACTTTTGAATATCTACTTCATTTTTGGAAACCGGAATAGTAGAAATAGGGGGTAGATCTTTTGAATAACAACGGAGAAAACCCAGGAAAGGTTTTGGATAGTCCCTACGACAATGTTTACTGGTTGTCACGAATGTTGATAAATACTGATAAATATGGCGGTTTTGGTAAGAATAGTGATAAAATGATTGAACTATCTAAATCAATAAATTCCACCATTAAACATTTTAAAGGAAAAGCAGAAGAGGATATTGTCGATGAATTAAGTAAAACCGTAAGAAGTGTAATTTTAGAAGGAAGAAAAAAAGGTACAAATATAAGACGTTTACTTGAAGATTTATGCAACGAACTTGAAGAAAGATTAATTACAATTCAGGATTATTTAATTTTAGCCCTAACCTGTGAGCATGTAATGACTCCTATCAATCTAGGTCTTGCTCGGGTTCCAAACGATGATAAATTATTTGTTGAGTCTATAGCTAAAGCCCTGTTTGAAAGTAAAGGAGAAAAGGGTCTCGCAACTATTATAAATCTTTGGGACGATCTTGGGACTGAGGGTTGTATTAAGGCAGAAAGGATTGAAGTTGTTCAGCAGTATTCAAGTTTAAAGAATTATCTAGATAAAGAGCTTAAAGATGAAGAAGAAAAAGCCATTGTCCTTTCAGCTTTTTGTCAAGAATTTGAACGAAGACTAGGGCAAAAACGAAAGGGGAGGGCAGGCGGGAGTTTAGAGAGCGTAACATCTTTCATATTGGATTATTTCGGTATAAAAACAACGCACAAACCAGAGCATTTTACAGCAGGGTTAGAAGTGGATCGTTGGGTTCGATGTAAAGATGGTTGGGTAATAGGGATTTCTTGCAAACGTACTTTTCGAGAGCGTTGGAAACAGGCATATACAACAAATACAGACATGTTAAACAGACACAAGATTAGAAACCTCTGGCATGTAATTACATATGATAGAGATCTATCGGATGATAAAATAACAGAGATGGGAAGCCATCGTGCTATATTATACCTTCCAGATAATAGCCCTAGATATATAAATGCTTCAAGTCATCCTGGTATGAAAAACTATGTAAGACCAATTACCAGTTTTATAGAGGATTTAAAAGAATTTATTTAAGGAATTAAATTCAATCCAAGAATTATGAAATGCCCCAAGCTAAATCCGGCACCGAATTAACAGATAACATTACTTTCCCTGGCACTTCGAGGAAGTAAGCTCTTTGGAATATTAAACGTTTCCCCTTCAAACTCAAGCACAGCCCAGTTGCCTTCAAAGCGGTCAATAATAAAAATAATGATCACTCCTTTTTTATTTGCATACTGATTTACTTTGGATGATTCGAAGATTTCATGATAACCAAACTGTCCAAATTTAATGCCCTAATACCTTTTCCCCGCTTGCCACTTATGTCCACAGTTCAGGCAGGTAATAATAGTTTTTTTACTACCCAAGAGGCCACCCAGTAATCCTACATGGCCAATCAACACGCCACCAACAGCGGCTTTACCCAGGCTGAAACCTTTATCTCCAGCGGTAAGTTGAGAGGAATCACAGTGAGGGCATCTCAAGGGCGTATCCGCCTGGCTAGATGCGTCCCTGGGTATTCGCCTTTTATGTTTGTCTGTAGTGTCCAGTAATAGGTTGTGATATTCGCCACATTCACATTGTACGGCGGTTTTTAGTTCAACAGCGTACATATAAGGGTGAATAGTATTTGAATAGGGGATATCTATTTCTCTGCCACACTGTTCACAGCGGCCAACTATAGAATCTTTCTTGCGCTTGATTAATTCCATAATATAACACCCCTCAAATAATATATACGCCAGTAATTTAGAAATCCCTTTTATGATGACTTTTACTATAGAATAGTATTCGGCACCTGGTTAATTTCGGAATACAAAAGTTACAATTAAAATTCAATTAGCAGGGAGTGCACCTATTATGCACATCATCGTCAACATCGACAACACCATAGCCAATTTAAGACCAATAGCCAACCAGGAGATCCCTGCTGATCTTCCGGAAGATTTTTATTTCTGTTTCTCAAGAAACCTCATGTTCCGAGTTAAACCCTATCCAGGTGCGGTTAAAACTCTCCAGTACATTTCAGAGTATATGGACATCATATATACCACTGCCCGGCCAACGAATATCGCTTTTATCAGCGTGAGATGGCTAGAGATCAACAACTTTCCTTCTGGAGAGATCCTCTTCTTGCCCCCTGAACAAAGGCACTTCCCAGATGCAGCAGGTGTAATTGATGATGATCCACGGGTTGCCCAACTTTATAGGGGACAAGAGAGCAAAATCTATATCAAGACGCATCCATACAACCGTTATGTTGTGGGGCACAAATTTGGTTCATGGGAAAAGTTACTGACCGCGTTGTACCACGCAAATCAAACAAAAAACTACTAAATCACCTTGACATGCTACAGATTGTCTTGTTATAATGACAGTAAGCCGTATTGTGCCCAAATATTGTCGTCACTTTTCGTACCTTTTTCATAGTGGTACACGCGTACCATAAGATAACCCTTTTAACCCTACCTTTCACAGGCAGGGTTTTGTTTTTTAGGAGGTGCATTAATTTGCGTTTAATCACTGAAGGCTATGATGGTCAAATCATTACAGCTGATGATTCATGGCCAGAGATTTATTCTGCCTTTCAAAACAGAACAATATTACAAGTCGAAGCAAAGGGAGTAAGAAACCATGCTGTCCAGGGCAAAGAAATACCCTGTGTCCAAGTCCACTATGAAAATGTAACTGGAATCATTCCAGCAAACGAATCTGGTCTCAATGGTTTCCCGCAGGACCTTGCGGAGATTGAAATTCTTTCAAATAATGAAAAAGGAAATATCCTGCGTAGCCTTGAAAACAGGATTGTTGGCCTTCCCGTTTGGATTCTTATCCTTGCGGTAGATCGGGAAAACTCAATCTTTCTAGCTTCAAGACAGCGTGCCTTAGAGATAATGGCCACTCATACATGGGACCGCCTGAAAGAAGGTGAAATAATCCCTGGCACAGTCCGGGAAGTATATCCTAAAAATGCAGTAGTTGACATTGGGGGCATAGAAACAAGAGTAGGTGCATCTGAAATTGCCTGGGGATGGGTAGAAGATGCCCGTAATATTTTAGAGCGCGGCAAAACTTATGAAGTAAAAGTATTAAGTGTTGACCCTGAACAAAAGCAAGTCGAAGTTTCACTCAAGCAGGCTTTAAGCTCACCCTGGCCTGACTGCGCCAGTCGTTATGTCAAAGGCGGCGTTTACTCCGGTACGGTCTCTGGAGTGATCGATAAAGGCGTTTTCGTAAACCTTGAACCGGGAGTAGATATCTTTGTCCATCATCCAAAATATACAAAAGTCAAAAAGGGAGACAAGATAAGAGTATTCATCAGAAGAGTGGACGTTGAAAGTCAAGCATATTATCCTCTTATATTGCCG
>DUMY01000133.1 GCA_012839645.1 Syntrophomonadaceae bacterium | reverse complement strand
ATCCAGGTGGTCCAGCGGGGAATCAACATCATGAACCTGCAGGGCACCCGCTTTGATCTCGATTCTGCAGATCTCGTTATTGAGCCCCTGGCACCGCGCTCTAACAGTTCTGTAACCCGACCAAAATCATCCAACTCAGCATCAAGTGCCAGGGGCTCAATAACGAGATCTGCAGAATCGAGATCAAAGCGGGTGCCCTGCAGGTTCATGATGTTGATTCCCCGCTGGACCACCTGGATCAAGGACTGCGGTTCCTGTACACTCCCTTTCTGTTTCAAGCTCACCCCTATAACTTTACGAGAGCCCAATAGCCGTGCTAAGGGCGCGGGTACCATCTCCAAGAGTCCCCCATCTGCAAGGAGTGTCCCTTGATAGGGAACCGGCTCAAAAACCCCGGGAATGGCACAGCTGGCCTGAACCGCCGCTCCCAGGGGCGCTTTTTGAAAAAAAACCGTTTCCGGCAGCTGTGGCAGCGAAGAGATGTTGGAAAACACCACTTTTTTCCCTGTGATCAGGTCAACTGCTACCACACCGAAGGGCATGGCTATTTCGCTGAAACAGTTTTTCTTTGTTGTTTTTTCTACCAACTGCCCGATTTTTTTCCCGCTGAACAGTGCCCTGGGTATGGCATCCAGCAAACTGGCCATATCCCGCAGATTACTCAATAAAAACTGTATGAAGGAGTGGGGATTGAAGTTCCAGGCAAAAATATCCCCTTTGTTCAGGTTTTGAGACAGTTCACGCAGAACAGACAGGTTGACCCCGGCGGCATAAAGTGCCCCGACAATGCTTCCGGCGCTGGTGCCGGTAACCACATCCGGAACAATCTCATTTTCCTCCAGAACCTCCAGCACACCGATGTGTGCCACCCCCAGGATCCCCCCACCCCCCAGAGCAATCCCCAGCCGCTTATCCCTCATACCAAATCAACACCTAGCTTATCCAGGACTGCCTGAATGGGGTTGAGGACAGTGAACTCATTAGAACCGGCAAAAAGCAGCCCTACAGCTTGATTTTCCTGATCCAGCACTATGGAACCGCTGTCTCCGGCCAATGACTTCATCTCTGTCATTATCTGGTCCTGAAACCTCACCACATCATCGCTGTGGCCCATGCTGACATTTAAAGTAGCATGAATGGCTGTGACCTTCCCTTCTGTAATTCCGGAGGTGCGCCCGCTTTTTTTAACCGTCATGCCAGGCTCCGCATCTATAATCCCGTTCACCTTGCCGAATTCGATGATCTCTGGAGTAATATCCTTGGGGTCCACCGGGCGGGCAACAGCACAGTCAACCATATTCGTAGCTCCCAGCTTTTCTAGACGCATCCGATAATGTGGACGGAAGGCGTGAATCACGGCATTGGCAGCCCGGACACCCATCACTGCCATTCTGCAGTCTGCACTCCTGCTGAACCTTTGAATAGGAATAAACCGTTCCAGGTGGCCGATGAGATCCTTTTCCGATCCACCATCATAGACCCCAGGTTGGTAAACCGGATCTCCCTTCCCTGCTCTCCTATCCACACCATCAGAGGCGTTGGCCAGAACATGATTATTGGATAAAATCAGCAGTTCACCGGTTTCGCGGTCACGCACTACAGCACCGAAGGTACCGGCAGTCACCTTAAAATGCCCGATGCTGGAACCAGGAGCCGCGGGGCGCTGCCTATCCATCCTCCCCAGGAAGCGCACCTCGCCCACTTCAATCACATCTGTGCAGTGACGCCCAACTCGCCGGGGGATACATTCATCTACCCCCAAAGCCTCTGCAGGCACTTTCTTCTCCACAAAAAATATGACAGCCGGCTCGTCCGTATCCTGCCGGCCTCGCTTTTTGTACCCGATTCCCATCCCGATGACATTGGGCAGCTCAGTATAGCGTTTTTTGGCTACCCCTAAAGAACGCAGCAGTTTCCGCATCTTCCTCCCCCCTTGTTTTTGTCAATCTAGTATATTCAGGGGAAAGGTCATTTGGTGTCACTAACCACTAACAACCATTCTGCATAAAATAGAGGTCAGATGCATAAAGTTAGCCCCTGAACTCACCCCTCATCTTGAGCATAATGTTAGATTTTTGGAGATTGCAGGGAGTGATTGGGGTATGATGCCATAAAATTGTGGAAGGAAGGTGTTTAATCAATGAAAAAAGAAGAACCGCGCAAATTTTCCCCGGAGGAGTCCGCCCCCATTATCAAGAGGCAAACCAAGTTCAGTCAGCAGCGGTTGTGGAATGTTGTTGAAGATATGAAGGAAAAGGAAAGAAACCAGCTCTTAAAGGACATAAACTCCTGCCTCAAAGCAATTGAACAGAGGCTTGAGCGCATAGAAAACTTATTCCGATATAAACTCTTTGACGCTGAAACCGAAATCATAGATGAATAAGCACACTTGATACCAGTCTTTTATACAGCAACACCACCAACGATTTACAATAAAAAAAGGGCAAACCATATGCGGTTGGCCCCTTTTTATTTTCCCTGTTAGTTTTTTATGAATCGCTAGTATTACCGTTACACTCGGGAATCCTCTGGGGAGGGCCGAATTCCCTTTTCACAACAATATCCCGATCCCTGGCCAATCTCCCACCGTAAGGCCGGATGGCGGATACCAGCAGGTTTTCATGTTTCCACAGCTTATCGACAAATTTAAAAGTGATTCTTACTCTGGGATTTACTGTATCGATAATCTCACAGCTTTGAATTTCAATATCCAGGCAGGAGCCATCTATTTTTCTGATGATCTCCTGGAACTCCCTCCTGCCTGCGGCTGTATTGGGAAAACCTGCACCACCGGGAAAGGTGAAGAAATCGAAGAAATTGCATTTTCGGGTAACCTCTGTCTGACAAACCACAAATGTGGTGTCACACCTGACGATGGCCTGGAAACCAATCCTGATGTCAACTCCAGCACAATCATCCTGCAGTTCTTCGCTGGCACAGGTTACAAATGCCTCACAGCTGATAGGCACAAAGGGACCTACAACAGTACCGCGGCAAGATGGTGTGCCATCACACACACATACCGGAATATCCACGGTCTGATTATCCCTGGCGCAGATCAAGAGCACATCCTGGACACAGATCATATGGCATTCACAGTTTATATCTGCCACCGGCCTGGTAATCCCCCACCTGCCCCTGTTGGTTGGAGTTAATACGTTACAACATTCCTCACAGTTCCGATTAGCCCCCAGGCAAGGTGGAATCTGTAAAGCTTCTTCTCCCTGTACCTCAATATCAGAATTACAATCCTTGCAGTCGCTCATACATCATACCTCCTTTTCATGATTACACACTGGGCTCCATCTTTGGCTATCAACAGCCATCCTCGGTTCCCATATTTTACTATTATAATATTGCACTGCTGATAAAACGTTACTGTTCTTTTTTAGAAAATGCTTTTCCTTACGGCTACCTGCCGTCTTTCGGTCTGCCTCAGCCGCCTCCGGAGTTATCAACGGACCTTGCGGGTGGTATACTATCCACACCCTCCGGAACCCCTTTATCCTTGCCTGACTCAGAGCATGGCTCAGGCTGTTTGCTTTTCTGGTCTTCTACAGCATTTGGTTCCACAGCACCCCACCTCACTAGAAATAAAATCCCCTGTTATTTCCTCTGCTGGTTATTATATGTATGTGTTGTCGAAGGGTACCAGTGACCTAAACAAAACAACTTCCTGGCTTATGTTGAGAAAACAAAAGTGAGCTTTAGATTGGCATCATTCCTGCAACTATCATGAACAAGTCTCCAGCTGAATTTAGCAAAAAAAGCCCTCCGGGATAAATTCCCGAAGGGCTTATTGTTATTATACTGCCCGGTCATCCCCGGGCGGCTGCTATTTTTATTTCTCCTCCATCGCGACAGACAGTCAACTCCACGCTTTCTGTAAGTACATCAGTATAGCTGAATGAAATGCGCCGCTGGGTTCTTTTTTCGTCAAGTTTTATGACAAAAATGTTGGGATAGGTGCGTTCCAGGACTCCCTCTCGCTCAACGACCCTGTTTCTGCCCTTGAAAGACTTGAGCTTCACTCTTGTCCCTACAAAGGTTTCTAGGTCCTGCTTGATCTCTGCAAGCACTTCTTTGGTAGCCATGAGCATCACCTTCTCAAGCTATTTTAACCTCCCAAAAATACTTCATAATATTATACCAGCATAGCACTTGTCAGTCAAACATTTTTTTACTTTTGCTGGATTTTTAATACTGAGGACGTGGCAAACCCAATCTCATTTTCCCCCTGGTTTGAACCCCCCCTATCCCCTTAATACCCATTTCCGCTTGTTCCAAAATATCCAAAAGCGAAATTTTTTCATAAATTGATGCATATGCCAACCTCTCAACAATAAAAACCGGATCCAACACATCAATCATAATGCGCCCCGGAGCACTGGCGAAATTTGCTCCAGCATCAATCAATGCCTCAAAGTGAGACTGGCAGCCACCGGCGATGATAATCAAATCATCCTTATTTGCCTCGATTTCCCGGGCTCGAATGACAGCATCAATAAAAAATTTAGAGTTGCGGTAATGATCCATATTTCGGTAATCCTGCACCCCTTTTTTGACCGCGTCATGACCCGTCAAAACAAGAATATCCGGGCGGTTCTCTTTTAGATGTTTGACAACCATATCAGGCTGCTCGCATTCAGGTATATGCACAACCTGACAAGGAACCGACAGACGCAAATAGGTTTTCAGGCAGCGGTCACAGTACATGCGGTCACCTTCAATATGCAGCACCTTGCCCGGCAGTTCAAAAAAACCACTGCTGCTCCTTTTGCTGGTATTCAGGGAACTCTTACGAGTACGTGCCTGCCTGTTGAGTGCCTGTTTTATATAGCCGTGCTTTCTTTTGAGAAAGTTGTTTTTTGTTTGGATAATTTCATTGACATTCTTTTTTTCCAAGTCTTGTACAGGAGCACTTGCACAAAGGCGTACAAATACACCCCGCAGATGAGCGGACTGTTGATGCTTTTCTTTCACTATTTTTTCCACCCGGAAGAGGATGTCTCCGCGGTATGATCTGCGCGCAACAATATCTCCTGGCCTGATCTTTTTGATCACAATCCCCCCCTATTTTGCCATCTATTTCCTGACATATCTTATGTATTTCAAAGCCCATTTGTTACCATTTTCCTGTAGTCCCGGGTACACACTTGCTCTACTGCAACCTTTTGTATCCTTAAGAATAAAAAGGTGATTGTGTGTGTCCACAGTAACAGTCACCATGGTGCAGCATAGGCAAACATGAGCATCTACATTTTTTACTTGCATGAACTCAGCATCACTGATAAAGTGTTTCGGTAAAACAACAAAACATGAAAGGAAAGTGACATAACAAATGAAACTGCGGGGGCATCATTTAGTTTGCCTTCACTTTTACCGGGGTGAGGGATACTCTCCAGAATACGTGGAACACCTGTGGAAGGTGGTTAAGCGTGCAGAGAATGGTGAAAAGATAGAAGTAATCTCTGGCGCTGATGATGTCTGTCAGGTTTGTCCCTACTTGAAAGATGAGCACTGTGGGCACAAGGATGAAGCAGATGAAGAGATCAGGAAATTGGATCAGAGAGCACTGGACTTCCTGAAAGTTAATCTTGGTGATTATGTTGCCTGGGGGGATCTCCGAAAAAAGGTACTATCAGCCCCTAAAAGCTGGTTTGAGTCCTTCTGTGGAGGGTGTGATTGGTTCGCTCTCTGCAACCGTATCCGAGAACAATAAACAACAATAAACAAATTTAAGGGGCAAAACCCCCATCTAGCCATTAATCCTTCCAACTCACATATTATTTGTGGCTTATAATCGCAATTATCCCTTTTGGCTAAATTCAGGCTGGCTTTTTTTATGGATACAGAACGATCAGGATATACTAAAACCAAAAAAGGATGGTCTAGCTGTGTTTCAGCCGGAAAGGGTATTCTTTGAAAAAGACGCGCTCTCCTATCCTCTGGGGGAGGAATTATACAATTACTTTCAACAACAAAAGGAGGTACATGTGGGATTTACTACATCTCACAACCGCGTTACCGGCATCCCTGGCCAAAGTGAACGGGAAAAGTTTTTTCGGGCAAAACGCACCCTTGTGGTGGGGCTGAGAAGAAGTAAAAAATTTGCCACCTGTCGCCCCTCAGCGCACTATCAACTGCCTCTGGCCACCGGTTGCCCAGGGTCCTGTGAATACTGCTACCTGCACACCAACATGGGGCGCAGGCCCTATGTCAGGATCTATGTTAATCAGGAAGAGATTTTAGAAAAAGCAGAAAAATATATCGATAAACACCTGCCTGAAACCACAATCTTCGAAGGTGCAGCTACCGCAGACCCCCTCTCAGTGGAGGCTTATTCTGGTGCCCTAGCAAAAGCCATCACTTTTTTTGCTGGGCAGGAGCACGCCCGCTTCCGCTTTGTTACCAAATTCACCGCTGTTGAACCACTGCTAGCACTGGAACACCAGAATAAAACCCGCTTTCGTTTCTCTATAAATAATCCTCAGGTGATCGCAAAATATGAACGCGCAACCCCACGACTGGAGGCACGCGTCTCGGCAGCAAAAAAGGTAGCTGATGCAGGATATCCATTAGGCTTTATGATTGCACCCATCTTTGCAGAAGGTGATTGGAAAAAGAATTATACACTTCTCCTGGAAAAACTACAGCCATTTGCCAACCACCCGGATCTCACCTTCGAACTGATCACCCACCGTTTCACCGCCCGGGCAAAAAAGGTGATCCTGGACCTTTTCCCAGAAACAAAGCTTCCTATGGCGGAAGAGAGCAGGACCTTTAAATGGGGACAGTTTGGGTACGGAAAGTATATCTACACTAAAGAGAAGATGGCAGAGAGCAAAGAATTTTTTGAAAAAGAAATTGCCAGGAGTTTTCCCCTGGCAAAGATCGATTATTTCGTCTGATCACTTTGTGTGCTTGTCCGCGACCGTGGAGGCACCACATGAATACGGCTTGATCTTAGCGTCAAAACCGCTGCCGGTAATCATACCAACGATATCACGGATCATTTCCTTGGTCTGCCCATTCTGCCCGATATCCAGGTGGATCTCTACGTTTAGTTCGGTGTGCCCCTTGTCCGCCAAATCCTGGGCAAGCTTGCTGGCAGTCTCCAGGCTGGTAGCAGCCTCCAAGAAGATCCGCTGCCGCAGGCTCTTGATGTTTTCATACACCTTACGCCTATAGTAGTAACGCGCTCCCTTGCCTACCCTATGCACAATTACAGCAGTAACAAAATGTGTCTCCTCCCGTACCTGTGAATCTGTTCCGATTATGATCTTGTAGGTGAGTTCCGGTTCCTCCACTACATAAGCCAGGAGATCATCCACAACCTCATCCCAGTTCATCACACCCTTGGTTGGACTGATGAAGCGCATTATTTTTCCTTCCTTTCCTTTGAGTGCGCCAGTGCATCTGCCAGACGTGAAAACTCCACAAGATTAAGAGTTTCCCCACGGCGTTCCGGAGTAATCCCAGCCCATTCAAATATATTATCATCTTGCGGACACCAAAGACCTGCCTCACGGAGAGCATTCCGGAGCATTTTGCGGCGGTAGCGAAAAGCGGCACGCACCACCTTAAAAAAGATTTCCTCATCCTTGACACTTACTGCCGGCTGCTGCCGCGAGGTCAATTTGATAACAGATGATGCCACCTCCGGGGGCGGATAAAAGTCATGCGGTGATACCTGAAAGAGATAAGCAGGTTCCGCCAGGTATTGTACAGCAACAGACAGCACCCCATAATCCTTCCCTCCGAGAGGAGAAGCTGTAATACGTTTTGCAACCTCTTTTTGCACCATAAAAACTAAGAGTTCCTTACGGAACTCCCCATACAGTAAATGCATGATTAAAGGACTGGTAATATAATAAGGGAGATTCCCCACCACTTTACATGACCCTGTAAACGTGGGAGCGTAATCCCTCAACAAGCCCCCAAAATCAACCTTACAGGCATCTCCCTCCACTAACCGAACATTATCGTATTCGCGGAGGGTTTCATCCAGCAGGGGAAGCAAAGCACGGTCAATTTCCACAGCAATAACCAAACCAGCCTGCCGCGCCAGGGCCGCTGTTAAGACACCCAGTCCAGGGCCAACTTCCAGCACAACATCGTTTTTCGTCAGCGCAGCAGCAGAAACAATGCGTTCTACGACCTGAGACTGCCAAAGAAAATGCTGACCAAGCCCTTTTTTTGCTGTAAGGTTGTAGCGCTTTAAAAGCGCCTTTATAGCTGTTGGAGATGTAACTTCAAGCAATCCCCTGCCTCCAATCGCTTTTATTATACTATAAACAAATCAGCACTCCAAATACCAATAGCAGGCGTTTATCCCGTTCCCCCTGAAAAACATGGCCAAATATCCCACCCCTCCGTTTAAAAGCAAAGAAACCCGGGAACTATTTGCCCCGGGTTAAATGGAATATTAATTGCGCATATTTTATTAATCCAGGATGTAGACTTTTACACTGCGAACCCCCCACCTGCGGCAATCTGCCTCTGAAGGGAAAAAAACATCGATTCGGTTGCCTTTAATAGCCCCCCCTACATCCAGTGCCCTTGCATGCCCGTAACCATCCACATATACTCGACTCCCTAAAGGGATCACCCGCGGATCAACAGCAACAATCCCCCGGGCCACTCTGTGCCCTGTTGCAGTAAAACTTCCAGCACTTGGGCCATAAGCAGTAGACATTACCTGCAGTGATTTCCGGTAACGGATATTATTACCCCCCCGGGAAATCGAAGACGTAGTTCCATAAGCAACAACCCTGCTCACCGCAGGCCGCAACACCTGTTCCATGATGGTTTTCCTGGAAACTTCCTTTCCATCCTCATATACAACCTTGATCTTACGCTCTCCCTCTCCTGGAGAGCCCTCACGAACCACACGCTGCTGGCCTTTAACCAGAGAGGAGTCGGGTTTTCTCTCACCTGCTACAGGAATTGAAAACTGCTCCTTGATTGTTTCTTCAGTAACCCGGACCACTCGGATCTCACTGCCAGGCCCAACCATAGAATCAAGCGATGGAGTCACCTTATCCTTTTCCTCCAGACTGAGTGAAGCAAGTTCAATCACATCTCGGACTGAAGTTCGTGTCGTGTGAATGGTTTTAACACTGCCATCAGCAACCACATACACTGGAAAGGCGCGCTCTACTACTACCAACATCCCATCCTTCACCATCTCGTCAGCATCAGGATTCACTTTGTCACAGGAGTTCACCTGAACACCTGCTTCAGTTAAGGCCTCCCCGACGGTGCGTTTCAATGTTTTATGATGCAGTACCTTCCCATCGACCTGAATCTTCATCTCTTGCCGAGCCATGGATATTGTTGCAAAACCATACACACCGATAAAAACAACCACTAGAGCTATCACAGAAATATAAACAGGGCGAGATTTTCTCCATCCCTTTTTTTCTTGTTCCTTCACCTTTAGCCACCTCTCTCCCAGCCTTCCCATTATATGCCTGACATCTTTTGATGTGCGACACAGTTGGCAGTGGAAAGCAGTAGTTATAATATTACACACCAAAGTAAAAATTCCTTCTTCTTTATTTCCATATATTATCAGCGCAGACCAGGGAGACGGCAGACTGTTCCCGCGATCTCTTGATAATAATTTCTTATTATAGATCAAGTGGGCGGTTTTTGACAAATTAGGGGGGGACAATTCTTTTCAAAATAAAAACTCATTTTTCCTAAAAAAAAAGCCCTGGAAGAAATCCAGAGCGTAGATTTATTTTATTATTCGAGAATATAAACCTTGACATTTCGTCTGCCCCAATTATAACACTCCTTTGAGGTTTCCAGGAAAACATCGATCCGGTTACCTTTGATTAACCCACCGGTATCTACCGCTTTAGCATACCCATACCCTTCAACAAAAAGGTCAGTACCCAGTGGAACCACTTTTGGATCAACCGCCACCCCACCCACATATGGCATTACACCTGAAGCTGTAGCATTACCTGTATGAGTATATGCTGTAGCGGTCATCTCTATAACACGCCGGCCATCCAAGGACAACCCGCGGGTAGCCACCTGTCGCCCCTGGCCACTGTTTTTCCCTCCAAAAGCGATCACCTCTTGTACCGGTTCCCGAATGACTTCACTACCCAAGCTTTTTCGCTGTACAATATCACCGTTTTCTGTGGTGACCTCAAATTTCTTCAACCGAACACCTTCCTGCCCAACCTGCTTAACCCGCGTAGTACCATTGGCCAGGCTTTCATCAGACACCCTTTTCACTGTAAAAGGGATTGCTTCCTCCTCTGTGACAACCCGTGTGCACACCCGGATCACCTCTATCTCCGGAATTTTCCCGGATTTAGTATCGATCCTAGCCTCAGCGCGGTCTTTTTCTCCCAGTTCTACACCTGCATCCTGCAAAATACTTTCCAAGGATGGTAGGGTTGTTCGGGCGATCACTGATGTTCCATCAACCTTGACCTCAACAGGGGTTTCTTCCAGTTTTTGAACAACAATCCCCTCACCTTTACTGTAGCCTAAATTATACCGGACGGATTTGTGCTCCTCAGACCCGGCGGGTCTAACGAAAAAATCCTGCCACATGGCTGCATATGCATCCATTGGTCTGGTTAGCACCCCGCTTATCTGAAGAAAAGAAACCAGCAGCGCAATAAATATCACCAAACCCAGGGTTCTATAGCTCTTCCTGCTGTTCCGACCCTTCTCCAAATCAGTTAGATCCAATAATTCTTGTTTAGTCACATAAACCTCCCCCTACAAGAAAGCGGTTTTGTGACCATTATTTCCCATAAGGGAGATTTTAAACGTTTTTAGGACCAGGTTCGAATTCTTCCCTTTTGTTCCTAATGGCATCCGCCATAATATCCGCAAAAAAAATCACAAATACCACCGGATGGCTGATGTTAGCCGTGGAAAAAATTATTCTATGGCATAAAAATAACTCACGGGTACTGTCCGGTGAGTTTAGTGGTTAGTGTCGGTGGTTTGTCTTTGGAAAAAGAGGTATCCCAGTAGCCGCAAAGAGATCACCAGAACCCTCACTGTGATCTTCTGCTTGAGCTCTTTGCTATCTGATCTTTTGAGCTTTTTTAAGGCGGAAGAGCTTTTCTGCGTTGTTGGTTGTGGTTGCAGCCACTTCTTCTTGGGAAACATCTTTGAGCCGTGCTATCTCTTCCAAGACTGCAGTCACGAAAGCAGGCTCATTGCGTTTTCCCCGCCAGGGTTGAGGGGCCAAATAAGGGCAGTCTGTCTCCAGGAGTATGTGTTCTAAGGGAACTCTTTTTACTACATCCTGCAGCTTCTTGTTATTAGGGAAGGTAAGTGTGCCGCCAATCCCCAGGTAATATCCCCTTTTCACGCATTCCTCAGCTATCCGAAGATCCCCGGAAAAGCAGTGGATAACCACTTCTGTTATCCCGGGAAAATCACCCAAAACTGAAAGCACCTCTTGGTGGGCTTCCCGATCGTGGATAATCACCGGAAGGTTTAATTCCCCTGCGATCTCCAACTGTTTTCTAAAGACATCCAACTGGCAGTCCTGGGGTGAAAAATTATAATGGTAGTCAAGCCCTATCTCTCCCCAAGCTACCACCCTGCTGCTTCCAGCCAATAAGCGAAGCCCCTCCAAGGTGCGCGGTACAACCGTGATTGCATCATGGGGATGCACCCCCACTGCAGCATAAATCTCCGGGTGTTCATCAGCCAAAACACAAGCGTGACGGGACGAAGTAAAATTGGTTCCCACAGAAATAATCCTGGTCACCCCCGCTTCTAACGCCCTAGCCTGAACACTTTCAAAATCCCCTTTGAATTTATTGTCATCCAGGTGGGCATGAGTATCAATTATGCCGGCCTTAGTCATCGCTCCCATCCTCTCAAAATAAATAACCAGGTACCAGGTACCATTTTATTGGTAGGTACCTGGTCAATATATAGTACTGTTAGCAGGTGTCCAACGCCAACTATTCCCAGGTGACAGCCACCTTATTCTGCACCTTATTCTATTCTGGTGCCCGGTGGAATCTCCCGTTCCACAGTCAGCACTCCCAGGCGGTCGCCCTCACCAGCTGCCAGGATCATACCGCGGGAAGTGACACCGCGCAGTTTAACCGGAGCCAGATTGGCCACGATAACCACCCGCTTTCCGACTAGGGAGTCGGGGGTATACTGCTGGGCAATGCCCGCCACAACCGTTCTGGTTTCCGAGCCCAGGTCCAGTTCCAGCTTCAAAAGGCGATCTGTTCCTTTTATTTTCTCCGCATCCTTCACCAGGGCGACCCTCAGGTCGACCTTGGTAAAATCATCTATGGTAATCTGAGGCTTTTGCGGCTTTTCTTTTGGAGGTTTTTTGCCCTCTACAGTCTTTTCTTTATCCCGCTCTACCTCGATGCGAGGAAAAACCCCAGGACCGGTCTCGATCCGCAAGTCACTAGGAAGCAATCCCCACTCTCCGGTGCTGTCCCAGGTCTGCAGATCCCGTCGACCAGCAATTCCAAACTGCTCAAAGACACGCTCAGGGAAAACTGGCATAAACGGCGAACACCAAATTGTCAAAATACGCACCGCTTCGCTCAAATTATATAGTACAGTCTGCAGTCGCTCCTTCTTATTAGGGTCACGCTTCAGGTTCCAGGGCGCTGTTTCATCAACATATCGGTTGGAACGCCGCACCAGCTTCCAGATAGCAGCCAGTGCATTGCTGAAATCCAGGCGCTCCATGTGCTGCTCCAATTCATCCTTTACCTGCATAGCACAATTAATAAGATCATTATCGGGTCCTTGAGGTGTACCAGCTTCTGCTACAACATTGTCTTGATACTTTTGCACCATACCCAGAGTACGGCTGATTAAATTTCCCAGGTCATTGGCTAGGTCCGTATTGATCCTGTTGATCAGGTCATCCTCACTGTAGTAGCTGTCATCACCATAGGGGAGCTCCCGCAGGAGATAGTAGCGTACCGTATCAACACCATAGCGGTCTATTAAAACCAGGGGATCCACCACATTCCCCTTGGACTTGGACATCTTTCCCCCCTCCAAGAGCAGCCACCCGTGGCCGAAAATAGTACGCGGCAGTGGAATATCCGCAGCCATCAACACTATGGGCCAGATCACCGAATGGAAGCGGACAATATCCTTAGCCATCATGTGTACTGTATGCGGCCAGTAATGTTCAAAACGCGGATCCCCATCCTGCCATCCTAAGGCTGACAAGTAATTGACCAGAGCATCAAACCAGACATAAACCACATGCCCCGGTGCAAAGGGAACAGGAACTCCCCATTGGAAGGTTGTCCTGGACACACAGAGATCCTCCAGTCCACCTTTGATGAAATTAACCATTTCATGGCGGCGAGAAACAGGCTGGATGAAATCGGGGTTTTCTTCAATATACTGCAGAAGCCGGTTCTGGTATTTGGACATCTTGAAAAAGTAGCTTTCCTCTTTTACGTGCTCTACCGGGCGTCCGCAGTCCGGACAATTTCCGTCAATGAGCTGGCGCTCCAGCCAAAATGCCTCACAGGGAGTACAGTACATGCCCTCATAAAAAGATTTGTAGATATCTCCCTTATCGTAAAGCTTTTGAAAGAGAGCCTGAACTGCCTTCTTGTGGCGGGGTTCAGTTGTGCGGATAAAGTCATCATTTGTAATCAGCAGCTTTTTCCATAGTTCCCGAAAAGACTCCACAATACCGTCCACATAACTCTGTGGGTCAGTGCCGCTGTCTAAAGCTGTCCTTTCAATCTTCTGTCCATGCTCATCAGAACCGGTCAGGAAAAAGACATCATACCCTCGCATTCTCTTGTAGCGGGCTATACAGTCGGCCGCCACAGTGGTATAAGCATGGCCGATATGAAGTTTATCACTGGGATAATAGATGGGTGTTGTCACATAATAAATTCGATCACTCATAAGCTCGCCTGGCTTATATAGAGGTCTGACACCGAGAATCAGAAATCAGAAGATGTCGGAAGCCAGATGTTTCCGAAGTCTAAAGTCCTCGGTCTGATGCCGGAAGTCGGATGTCTAAAGGATCCAGGAACTACCCTGGATTTAGAAGGATCCGTAGACAGTTCTTGCGATTACCCTTAGTCAACAGGTCAATCTTTTTTCCTTTTCCAACGACCAACCACCAACCACTAAAAAGCCAGACTTTACTCCTTTCGTCATTTTATATATCTTAAACATTTATTATACCAAAAAAGTATTGTATCAGCCATTTTTGATAATTCTTTAAAAAATTTAATATTTTTTTGAAAATGAGGTTGACTGTTAATGGTAAAGATGGTATGCTTTCCTTAGCGAATCTTGTCGAATTATTAAGTGGAGAGGGGGAGAAACATGAAGTCGACTGGTGTCGTGAGAAAAGTGGACGAGCTTGGCAGGGTGGTCATCCCCATCGAACTGCGCCGCACTCTGGGTATCGCAGAAAAAGACGCTCTGGAGATCTATGTTGACAAAGAAAAGATCATCCTAAAGAAATACGAGCCGGCCTGTATTTTCTGCGGAAATGCTGATAAAATCACTCATTTCCGCGGCAAAAACATTTGCCAGGAGTGCGCCAGAGATATGGCCCGGGAGGCAGGCTAAATCCACTGGCTTGTCTCACAAAATTGGTTAAGTTTGGCACCCCCTTTGCTTCCAGAAGGAAGGGCCCATATTTAGTATTTTAGAATAAGAGTGGGACAAGCAAAAAGCTTTTCAAACCCCCTAATTTATAAATTAGGGGGTTTCATCTTACATACACCCGACACCTGCTTCAAACATCCCCTTTTCAGGCTTTTATTTATGATAAACCCTGTATACCTGGCTTTTGCTCAGCCCCAGGGCACGCCCCACCCCTTTACATGCATCATGAAGCCCTGCTCCTGCCTTGATCAAGGCTTCCACAGCCCCGTGGACCAACTCCGGATCTCCTGTGCTATAATCTGCCTCTTCTGCTCGCTTGCCCTCCACAACGATGGTTATTTCGCCCCGGGGTGCAGTAGAGAAATAATCTTGTGCCTCTGCAAAAGACCCGCGGAAAACCTCTTCAAACTGCTTGGTAAGCTCCCTAACCACAGCCACCCGCCTCTCAACACCCCAGAGAGCACAGAAATCCTTAATAGTCTCCCGGAGGCGGTGTGGGGATTCATAAAAAACACCTGTCCAGGGGTTTTCTTTCAGCTCTTGTAATAGTTCTTGCCGCTCTCCCTTTTTGCGCGGCATAAAACCAAAAAAATAAAAGGGATGGGGGGAAAAGCCAGAGACCACCAGTGCAGCGATCACCGCGGAGGGACCTGGCAGAACCATGACTTCATATCCTGCTGCCAGTGCCTGCTGCACCAGAAGGTACCCCGGATCCGATATCCCCGGGGTTCCGGCATCACTTACCAAAGCAATTTCTTTCCCCTGAGCCAGTTCTGTCAAGAGAAACGAAGCCTTCTCCCGTTCATTGTGCTCGTGGTAGCTGGTTGTTTTGTTGGTAATCCCATAGTGTGTCAACAGCTTTCGGGTATGCCGTGTATCCTCTGCTGCGATCAGGTCAACCTGAGCCAGGACATCAAGGACACGCCTGGTGATATCATTCAGATTACCCAGTGGTGTGGGACAGAGATATAGAACCCCCATCCTTGATCACCTCTCATTACATGCGGGATCATTTTCCTGCAGTTCTTCTTCCTTTTTCTCTTTTTTCCGCTTATTATTGTAGCGTTCATTTTCATATTTTAAACAGCACATTAGGCGCCCACAGGAGCCGCTGATCTTGCTGGGATTCAAAGAAAGATTCTGTCCTTTAGCCATGCGGATAGAGACCGGCTCAAATTCTCCCAGCCAGGTGCAGCAACAGAGTTCCCTCCCACAGGGACCGATGCCGCCCAGAAACTTTGCCTCATCTCTGACCCCAATCTGCCGCAGCTCAATCCTCGTTCTAAACACAGCAGCCAGATCCTTAACTAACTCTCGAAAATCGACCCGGCCATCAGCAGTAAAATAAAACAATATTTTCCCCACATCAAAGGTGAACTCCACATCGATCAGTTTCATCGGCAAGCCATGTTCAGCAATCTTCTGCTCGCAAATGTCAAAGGCATCCTGAGCATGGCGCTTGTTTTCTTGGATAATTTGTACATCCTCTACTGTAGCCTTGCGGATCACTTCCTGCAGTGGAGGAACCACCTCTTCTAAAGGTATTTGACGAGGCCCTACTACTACAGTACCCGCTTCGATCCCCCTTACTGTTTCTACTATTACCAGATCGCTGGGCTGCAGCAGCTCTTCCCCGATTTTAAAATAATAAACCTTCCCTGCTTGACGAAACCTCACCCCGACAACTCTAACTGTACTGCTCTCATTCAGCTCAATTCCTGTAACAGCGTCCTTATCTTCATGATCAATCTCCTGATGTTCATTCACATAAAACCCCTACCTTTATAACATTTTGGCCCCTTTAGGGCACTCCAATCTTCTCACATCAATCCTGCAGCTCTCTCTGAACCCGGTACAGGGTAACTGCCAGCACCAAGGGCACAGATGCATTGTCACTCAGCTGCCGGAGTCCCCTAAGCAGCAGCTCTAAACAAACACCAACCCCCGCCCCTTGGGAGGAGCTGCGCTTCATCCGGTAGTCTCGTTCATACTCAGCTAAAAGACTCGTCAACAGCCCCTGTGCTGCAGGGCGGTCATTACCTAGGGAACGAACTTCCTTGAGCAGTTCAGCAGGAGTCCCGTCTGTTATTATCCCCGCAAATTTTTGTGCGTCCCCGGCATCTGTTTCTTCAACCCCGACCACCTTTCCTTGATTTTCCTGCGCATCCCGCACAAATACTACCCGGCATCGGGATACGATGGTGGGAAGAAGTAAACGCTCATCCTCTGTCACCAACAGAAAGACGGTCCCCGGCAGCGGCTCTTCCAGTATTTTCAGCAGGCTGTTAGCTGCAGGAACAGTCATCAGCTCCGGCTGCTCCAGAAGAAACACCTGGTGTCTGCCCAAATCAGGGCTGTACCGAAAAAAGGAATGCCATAATCGAATCTGGTCTATTTTCAGAGAATTGCCTTCAGGCTGTAAGGAGTGATAATCAGGGTGCCCACCACGCTCCCAGGCTCGACAGGAAGCACAACAACTGCAAGCATTCCCATCTACCGGATCTTGACAGAGTAAAGCCTGGACAAATAGTGGTACTATCTCCCTTTTTTGCACTAAAGAGCGACCAGCCAACAGATATGCATGGGCAGGTGAATCCTGGCGCAGATCCTCCTGCAGCAGCCGCTCAGCAACACTGTCACCCCAATTTGGCAACCCCTTCACCCCTCTTTCAAAATAGATGTCGGAGGCCGGAAGTCGGATGTCGGAAATCACCAAGGAACGCTTCCACTGGGTCCACAACATTATTTGACTTCGGCCACTTTTTCATCTTCAGCTGATGCCACCTGGTCAACATGGGCGTACTGTTTTCATCCTTTGCTGGTTTTGCCCTTATAGCTGCATGGGCGTT
>DUMY01000132.1 GCA_012839645.1 Syntrophomonadaceae bacterium | reverse complement strand
TTGCTCCAGCCGCCGTTAGGCTTAACCACTTCGTATTCCAGCCATTCACTCCAACTGGAATACACTTCCGTGTTTTGTGCCTGCTCATCACCCAGGCAGTGCCGTCTGTGGGCACATACCATTATGCCAAGGTTGTCCCACTCTCGGGGGCTCTGCGGGTAATTATCTCTTTTAATGCTGACCAACTTCACTCTTTTCGGTACTCGCGGACCATTCAAGGCCCGCTTTCCCATCACCTCCTTGTTTTATGATGGTTTTGCGGGCCTATTCAGACCTCGCTATCCTAACATTAAAAGACTAAGCAACACTGGATTTAGTAAGTATTCCTTTTTCAATACCATGAAGCATGATAACGATTACGTCCATGTCGTTTTTGGGTTCCGGCATGTTCAACTGACGTGCAAGATCCCTCACGTCAAACATATCTCGGTCCCCTTCGTGGCACCGTGGAGTTAGGCCAAACCAATGCTTGTGACGGCCTTCGTCTACCATGTTGTCTTTGTAGATGTGATAGACTTTAACTCCTCGGTATTCCATAAGCATCTCAGCTTCAACAAACTCATACGGCATTTTATATATCCCTCCTTTTAAGCAGGCAAATACCTGCAAGATAAATAAGCGGGTAACCCCGCGGCAAAAAAAAGTGATCAAAAAAAGGGAACGCTAGTCGCGCTCCCTTTGAAATTGAGGCTCTTTAGTTTTTATGATAGGAAATCACAAAAACAATTTCCAGTTAATTAATCCCCTCTTCATTATGCAACATTACTGTTTAGTTGCTCAGCCGCCATTTTTAAACCGATTAGATAACTTTGAACCCGTATTGGTATCACATCGCCAATGTTGTACATCCACTCCCAATAATTTGGATCTAGTTCAGATATAAAATCGCTACGGCAATTAACCTTGTGTTCCCACTCGGATGTGTTACAACATTCTTTGGCAGCATTAAACAGTTCTTCCATGTGGTAGTGGTTATATTTTTCGCCATCTTCTTTGAATTCTTTTAGCCATTCCCGCAAATTCCTAACTGCTTTTTCCGAATCAAAATCACGCTTCGGGTCTGAAAATGCTTCTAGTTTGCTTTCAAAATAACCCAGGTAATACTTACTTTGAATAAACAAGTCAGCTTTTTCTGTGAAACAAAATACGGCTTCACCCAAATCTCCAGAAACATACATATTGTTGCCATCAAATACGTATCTAATCATGTAGATATTCGTTCCCGGCTTTTTCCAGCAAAGAACATTTAGGTTACCATATTCAGTATAAGTAGCTTGATGTTCTTTAAACCAACATTTGATATTTTGTTCAGTATCTTTTTTCATTTATTACCCTCCTTTTAAGCAGGTAAATACCTGTGAAATAGATAAACGGGTTATCCCGCGAACAAAAAAATTAGGCTTTTAGATGCCTATTTCGATAGCTGTTTTGGAAGACATTAAGAGTTGCGGGTTCTCTAGTTGGAATACTAGTTTGTCAATTTGTTCAAAAGTATCAAATAAGTGATTGGAGTTATCCATACTAAATTTAAACATCTCTGGTTGCAAGTCTTGTTCGGTTTTATGGTTAAGCTCATCTATAGTAGGTATAACTTTGTCTCTTTCAATCAACCTTCTAACCTTTACATCATCCTTGCAGTCCACCCATACAGGTATGAAATTATTTTCAGTTGCTGAATTTAATTCTCCTACTAAACGGCAATCTGTGATTACCGCATGGCGCGGTTTTTCTGATTCTATTTTAGCGAAGAGGTAGCTTTCCCATACTTGTGGGTCCAATGCCCGGAGATTGTCACCTAATTCTTGCAAAAGTTGACGTGGTTTGCGCTCGTTCTTGAAGGATTCAGGAAACAATTCTAAGGCGATTTCTTTAATT
>DUMY01000131.1 GCA_012839645.1 Syntrophomonadaceae bacterium | reverse complement strand
TAATAAGTTTCAGCTTAGGACTGTTGGACTAAAAGACTTACGTTTTCCAGGGATGACCAAAGGCTTTGTTTCTTTTGCCAATATAGGTGTATGGGCTTAATCGGTCTTACCGTTTCCACAGGCTTAATATCACATCATCCTTGTGGCTATTCTCGTCAATTCAGACCGGCGTTCTTGTGCCGGGTGCTCAATTTAAATAACGCCCATGCTTAGTGTAGGGGTGTATACTCTGCTTGCTGACAAAGTTTCATTTATCAGCAGTTTTTCATTTTTTGGGATGATAATAAAGTATAATCGAAACAGGAGAAACCATGGGATGAGGGTTTTGAATTTTGAGGAGGGGTTTTGAATGGAGAATAGGGGAGTTCTCACTAAGGTTCTAGCTGTGGCAGGGACAGTACTCGTGTGGATTCCGATCCTGTTTACGATCATAACAGCTGTAATCGGAACGATATATGCCCGCAGGGTGCGATTTGACTTCCTGATGCCAGCTGAGCTCTTTCCGATTGCTTTGGTTGGTGCCCTGCTGCTCTTGTGGGCGGCGCAGCGGGCTCGTTCCCAACGAAAACTCATCGGTTGGGGTTTGGTCTCTATGGCAGCATTTCTTTTTGGCGGTCAGGCCCTTGCCGTAGTCAGCGGACTCGCATCAGGCGCGGTCGAGCCAATGGGCTGGGCTTGGGCACTGGTTGTTGCTTCAATTGCCCTGTATTCGCTGGCGCTTATTGGTGTCTGTATAGCGGGTGTGTTGTTGGTGAGGAAGCTGTACTTTTTCAAGTAACAATAATATCTGCATCAGTATTTATATGCAGGTATGAATCCGTGATTTTAATTCTCTGAGCAAATAATGCGTAATAAAAAATTCCCTCAAAACATTAGTTTGAGGGAACATGGACTGCGCTCATTTTATTAACTTCAGACCTGTAAACTTCGTTGTATAGAGCTAAAGCACTCAATTGAGACGACTGTCTCTACAATAATTTATCAACATACTCTTTAGCTTCTTTTAAACCCATCCCTGTAACATCTCTCAGTTCTTTAACAGCTTTAACTTTTTTGCCCGCTACAATAAGACTTCTTAATTCATTGTCTATATTAGGTTCTTCTGCTCCTATTTGTTTAGCAATTCGATCAAGCTTTAAATTCATTAGTGAAACTTGTTTTTGCAGGGTATTAACAGAACTGATCAGCGATAAGATTCCTACTGCAAGTGCACCACCTATAACTATATACTCCATATGCATCCCTACCTTTCATATTCATTTTGCCAACCACGGGGACGGTCACTTTGGCTGGTCAAGCATTGGTTATCAGCCATCGACCTAGCCCCGTTAGGCGTGCGATTTGGCAGAATACTAAGCCCTTCCACTGCTTTCAGTTGTCTTAAGATTCTATTGCGCTGCTCGGGGTTCATTCAGCTAGGCTAGATATTGATACGCCCCCTAACAGCTCATTTAATAAACAAAGTAACTCGCTGTCAGATACTGGGGTAACGTTTTCTAGGTCAAGGCAGCGATCATCGTTTGGTTAATCATGAATCGAAGTAATGGTTCACGCCCTTCCATTATGGCCAATCCAAGGGAAGTGTCAACTAGCGCCTTGTCCTGCTGAACAGCACTAGTGTAAGCCGCGTAACTGTTCCAGGGATAGTCACCACCAAGATCTACCATTTGGGCCCGGGTTGGATTCTGATGAATGTAACGCAAGACAGTCAGGAAATAGGAATCGTCTTCAACGACCTCACTGCGAAATCGTGCTTGGAATAGGTGGCCAACGCGCTCATACTTACGGTTAAACCAATAAACATAAGACGTACCAATCCGCTTCATTATGCCTCCTAACGGTTCATCCAGTTTTTGCAACAGAAGGTGGATGTGATTATCCATTAAACAATAGGCATGAAGAACGAAAGGGGCTTTCTTCTGCACCGACGACAATACTTCTGAATATCGTGACAGGTTTTCATGCATGTGAAAAATGCTAATCGAAACACCAGCCAAAGTGACCGTCCCCGTGGCTGCCCTAGTAAAAGCTTTTATGTCATAAGTTCTACGATAACCAATTCAGGTCTATTATTAACTCGTAGCGGAATAATACTGTTACCTAATCCACGACTGACAATCATTTTTGTCTGCTTCTTATCATATAGACCTTCAAAATATTTAGGAAAAAAGCCCTGATTCGGTGCAACAAGTCCTCCGAAAAAGGGCAATCTAACTTGTCCGCCGTGAGCGTGGCCACTTAAAACTAAATCAATATTATTCTCTACATAAACATCGAACAATTCCGGCCTATGTGACAATAAAATGGTGTATTTGTTACTCTCGCCTAATATGTTTTTTAATTTAGTATCAATCATAGCCAGCCTTTCATATGTACCATCCGTTGTTATAAAATCCAGGTCATTTAGTCCTAATAACTGAATAGTCACTCCGGCATATTCTATTATGATATTCTCATCTTCCAGTACGTCAACACCGACCATGAGCATTTGTTTTTTCAATTCTATATACTGATCGGACCATGCTTCATGGTTGCCAGTAACATAATAAACTGGGGCAATTTTAACAGCACCATTGATAAATTCCATTGCTTTTGTAACATCAGTATGATTTGAATCAATCAAGTCTCCAGTAACAGCAATGATATCCGGTGACGCACTTTTGACCGCCTTGAGTAGTCTATCTTGTTGATTTCCAAACTCTGCATTATGCAAATCTGATACTTGAACGATAGTAAATCCGTCAAGTTCTGTGGGGATTTTTTCACTTCTGATGTTTACATGCGTGGTTTGAATTGAGGTATTTCCCCACCATAACCACACGGAAAAGGCAATGACAAAAATGACAATGAATAATATTACACGTCCTTTTTTCTTTTTTGTTTTATTCATAAGAAAGAACCTCTTTTTTATTTCTTAATTAAAATCAGCAATTCAATTTCGGTATATTACCATTACTTCCAACCTGCTCTCACAACCTCAGAAAATCCAAAAAACATCTAATCTGTTCTGTCGCACTCAAAATCACTTGCTTTGACTTGTTTCCGAGAACCGGTAATTCTAAGATTTTCACACAACGGATTTTGACCTATAAATGTTCAAAACCAATTATTTTCAGGCTTTTCCGTTCTCGGAAACAAGTCAAATCAATTGATTTTGAGTGCAACAGAACAGATTAGATGTTTTTTGGATTTTCTGAGGTTGTGAGAGCAGGTTGGGTGTAATGGTAATATACCGAAATTGAAGAACCTCTTTTTTATTTCTTAATTAAAATAAGCAATTCAATTTCGGTATATTACCATTACACCCAACCTGCTCTCACAACCTCAGAAAACCAAAAAACATCTAATCTGTTCTGTTGCACTCAAAATCAATTGTTTTGATTGTGTGAAAATCTTAGAATTACC
>DUMY01000130.1 GCA_012839645.1 Syntrophomonadaceae bacterium | reverse complement strand
TGGTGTGAGGTGCTTTCCAAGGACAGCCTGCTGGATATCCTGAAAAGATTTGTCTTTATTGAAAAAGAAGAGAAGAAAGATGAAAAGGGCAGGAAAAGCATTAAGAAAACCCTTATCTTTCCCCGCTATCACCAACTCGACGCTGTCAGGAAACTGGAGGAGAATGCAAGGATCAGAGGAGCGGGACAGAACTACTTGATCCAACACAGCGCCGGATCTGGGAAAACCAAATCTATTTCCTGGCTTGCACACAGACTGGCCAACCTCCACGATGAGAACGACAACCCCGTCTTTGATTCTGTAGTGGTGATCACCGACCGTCGTGTTTTGGATAAACAGCTCCAGGACAGCATCTACCAGTTGGAGCATAAGTTCGGTGTGGTGAAGAAAATAGATAAAGACTCCGCCCAATTGGCAGAAGCATTAACAGGTGGATCCAGAATCATTATTTCCACCCTACAGAAGTTTCCTTTCATCCTTGACAGTGTTGCGGAACTTCCCAAACGCAGGTATGCCGTGATTATCGATGAGGCGCACTCCAGTTCAGCCGGGCAAAGCATGGGGGCATTAAAAGAAGCCCTCTCAGCAAAATCCCTGGTAGATGCCCTGCGTATAGATGAGGAAACGGAAAGCAAATGGGAGGATGCTGATGAAGAAATCCTCAAGATTCTCAAGAAACGAGGGCCACAGGAAAACATCAGCTTTTTCGCCTTCACGGCAACACCCAAAGCAAAAACACTGGAGATGTTCGGCACTAAAGGCACAGATGGGCTGCCTCATCCTTTTCACCTGTACTCTATGCGGCAGGCTATCGAAGAGGGCTTCATCTTGGATGTGCTCCAGAATTATGTAACCTACGAAACCTATTATAAGATTGCCAAAAAAATAGAGGATGATCCCCTCTTTGAAAAGGCTAAGGCCACCAAAGCATTAACCCGCTTTGTGAGTCTGCACCCGCATAATATCGCACAAAAGACTGAGATCATAGTGGAACACTTCAGGAATGTAACAATGCATAAGATCGGCGGTAGGGCCAAGGCAATGGTTGTAACCAGTTCTCGGCTGCATGCGGTGCGCTACAAACAGGCTTTTGATGACTACATCAAAAAGAATGGTTATCAGGGGATTAAAACACTGGTGGCTTTTTCCGGTACTGTAAACGACGGCGGTATCGAGTATACAGAAGCCTCGATGAACAATATTAATGAGCGCCAACTGCCTGACAAATTCGCCAGCGACCAGTACCAGATCCTTTTGGTAGCTGAAAAATACCAAACCGGTTTTGACCAACCGCTGCTGCATACCATGTATGTTGATAAAAAACTGTCCGGGGTAAGAGCAGTGCAGACTCTTTCCAGGCTTAACCGTACCTGTCGCGGCAAAGATGACACCTTTATTTTGGATTTTGTAAACAAAGCAGAGGATATCCAGGAAGCCTTTAAACCCTACTATGAAAAAACCATAATCGAGGAAACAACTGATCCCAATCTGGCCTATGACTTAATGGCTGAACTCAACGCCTATGGTGTATATCTGCAGGAGGAAGTGGCTGCATTTGCCCGTCCCTTCTACAAACCCAAATCCAAAAAAACATACAAAGACATATCAAAAATGAATTTCATTATAGATAAAGGAGTAGAACGGTTTAAAGAGCTGGATGAAAACACAGGACTTGATTTCAACAGCCAGGCAGTTAAATTTGTAAGAGTTTATTCATTTTTGCTGCAGATAACGCCCTTTGAAGATGTTGAGCTCCACAAACTCTACCTATATATTACCTACCTGTTGCGCAAACTCCCTAAAGATAAAAGCTCTGCCGTAAATCTGACCGATGAAATAGCCCTTGAATACTACACAACAAAAAAGACCTTCGATGGAAGTATCTCGCTTATACCTGGTGAACAATCGACTCCACTGCCACCGGTCAAGTATTCAGGAGGAAAAGCACAAGATGAAAGTGCCGATTATCTATCGACTATCATCGAAAAACTGAACAAGCGTTTCGGTACAGACTTCACACCGGCTGATCAGCTTTCAGTGGAACAGCTCAAGGAAGACTTTGCCCAGGATGACGATATGGTCAACAGAGCCCAAAATAACTCTATAGAAGACTTCCAGTATGCCTACCATAGGGCCTTTATGGGGAAAGTGGTAGATAGAATGGACCAAAACCAGAAATTCTACATGAGAGTTCTGGATGACAGGCAATTTGCCAAGGCGTTGATGGATATGATGCTGGTGGAAGTGTATGATAGGCTTAACCAGATTCCCAGGTAGCCGGGGATTTACTACAACGGCTGTATAGTCAAAGGGCCGTTTATAGGATGCTTATCTGCTTATTATTTTCTTCGAAAAGTACTTTGTAGGGAAACCAAAGGGAGATACACTGTAAAATTGTCATTACATCTGATGGAAAACTAATTATAAAAACATTATGGAACACTATCTAACACAATTGAAGGAGTGGATATGATATGGATAAAAAACAACTAACGTTTATGGCCTTTCTTTTTTCAATATCTACAATTATTGCGGCTGTTAATACAATAATAACAGGAAAGAATAAAGTTTTTACTTTAATTTTGGCGGTGATTACCCTTGTTTTGCATAGAAAATCAAAAAAATAAACAATGATGATAGAACAATTTACTGATGCCTATCATGTCAGTCATGTTTTATCCAGTCGTTTAAGTAGCCGCCCAATGGACTGGAGCAGGAAGGGTTTAAAGCAAATGGCCGAATTACGTGCCTAATAAAATATCCTACAACAAGTTGACACCGTCATCATTCAGAATTTTATTGCCTCTTCTCTGAATATGGTTGATACTGTTATGATCGGGCGTTTGGGTGAAACCGAGATAGCTGCTGTGGGTCTTGATCACCAATACCATTCAAAACATTTTTACGGTAGCAATATAGTACATATTATCGGGGTTTTGCGGGGAGGAGGAGATGTGCGCTTCTCCTTGTTAGCTGAGGCCTTTACTATGTGGTGTATTGGTGTCCCACTGGCCTTTATCGGGGCTTTCGTGCTTCACCTCTCTGTGGAAGGGGTTGTGGCCTTGGTTATGGCTGAAGAAGTGCAAAGTTTACTGCCATCATGTTTAGGTTGGTCTCAAAACAGTGGATAAATAATGTGGTTCATGAGATGGATGAGATTGCAATATGTGAAAGATAGGGTGTTCAACTTTGTTATACATATTATTCCCTAATTAGCTATAGTCTATAAAGATATTAAATTATCTTGCAAACATTTCTAGCTATGGGAAATTGAAAAGGAATACTTTTAGTTTTGAATAGCTGTTAAAATACCATCCTCAAAGTAAAGATAATTATAGTTGTCATAAACCCACTGTTCGCTAACGCCATAAACTGTTGTTGTCCTGTTTATTTTTAATGGATTTCCCCAACATGAATCTAATACTTCTTGTTGTGTCATACCAATTACAACGCCTTCTTGCTTTCGCCTGGCTTTTTCGGCAGCTTCTTTAGCAGCTTCCTGTGCTGCTATTCTTTCTACTTCTTCCCTTACTGCAGCTTCTTGTGCCGCAATCCTTTTTCTTTCCTCAGCTTCCTCGGCTTCCTCCTGAGCTGCAATTTTTTCCGGTAATCCCTTAAGTACCTTTTCTTTAAAGGCATGAATCTGATCTGCCCCATAACCTGAATAATCTCCGAGCTTTTCGATATGGCTCTTTGCCGTTTTATAGTCTTTTTCATTGTAATATTTCATAGCGCTAACGTAATTATAAAGATCTGAGGAATCATAATATTTGCCTTTATTTGCAATTTCCAAATTTAAAAACCAGGTGTATGCTTCATTATAATTCCCTTCTTCAATTAGGTTAAAGCCGTGTTTAACTGATTCATCATAAATCAAATTTTTAAACTCTAATATTTCTTTTTTTAATACACCGTTATAATCTTTGTTTATTTTTTCCGTGTATTGTCTTGTTTTCTTCGAATCAGCGCCTTTCTCATAACTAGCTCTTCCTTTACAATAATAATAAATGTCATCGAACTTTTCGAAAAAGTGAGATGCAGCTTCTTCGTATTTACCTTCTTCTATTAACTGTAAACCCTTTTGGCTGGGCTGTGGTTGTGATGAAGACTGGGATGGAGATGAAGATAGAGATATACATCCAGTATTAAGCAAACAAAAGCCAACTAATAATAAGGTTAGATAAAATGCTATTTTATACTTTCTTAACCATCCTCTTAATAACAAAATCATACCCCCCCCCTTAACAAATGATTGACTGATATCCATATTGTGTTAAGCATATTTCGTCAACCTACTAATTACTTCTTTGATTCGACAATTATGAAACATATCCTTCTATTAAAGGAATATGCTCCCTTAATAACTAATAATAATCATGTAGGAATCATCCCTTTTTACGTATTTTATAAATTGGTTGGTTTTCATCGAAGCAGGTATAGGGAGAAAAGTATTATGAAAAAAATTATAGCGATGTTACTGCTTACAGTACTCATGTTTGGGTGCAGAGGAGAAATAGTTGGAGGCGATCATCGGGAAAGAAGATAGTTAATGGGGGAGAAGAAACATGTTGGCCATCAATATTCTTATTGTTTTGTTTGCTAGTGGGTTCAATGTGCTGAATATGTTTTTATCGTCTGAAGTGCTCTTTGGAGTTCGCATTCCCAGTCAGGAGCGTCTAACATCCGAGGTAAAAGAGATCCGCAAGGGTTTTTTGGTCGGCATAGCGGGGATAACCATCATCATGCTGATCTTGGCCTGTGTGCAATTTCGCCTTTATCCCCAATGGTCTTTGATGTTTTCTATTTATGGCCCGCTGATCATCGTGCTAATGTTTCTCTTTATCTATTTTCGCTCCTGGAAGAGGGCCAAAGAATTAAAGGAAAAAAATAATTGGATAACCCCAGGGAAGGGTTATTCCCATTCCCCTGTATCTGAGTGGAAAGCCAAAGAGAGCAAGCTGCCCATGGTGGTGAACATTCCAACCCTGGTTATTATTATTGTGCTGTTCATCCTGACCTTCAGCCTATATCATCAGCTACCTGCTTCTGTTCCAATCCATTTTGATGCAAATAGTGTGCCTGATGCTTGGCTGGATAAGAGTTATTGGTCCGTTTCCCTGATACCCCTAATCCTATATTTTACCTGGTTGGTCTTTGTTTTCTCTAGCTATCTTGTAGTGAAGCAGAAAATTACCATCAATAAGAAAGATCCCATCTTGTCTTTTGCACAGCAGCAGGTTTATAAACAGCACCTGCTGATTTCTTTGGGTTTAATGAACATTATTATTACCCTTTTGATCATACCATTACAATTGATTGTGCTCGATTTAGTAAGTCCCAGCACCTTAGGAGTTTATAACAACAACTGGGGTTTTACAGTAGGGGTATTTATCGCCATGCTACCTATGCTGATTGTCTATTTCCGCTCTGGGCAGGGAGGGCGGAAGCTAACCTTATTGCCGGAGGCTTTAGAGTCTATAGAACTTAGGGTTATACAGGATGCTCCTGTGGATACAGAGGGCGATATGCTGTTAGACGATGACCGATTTTGGAAGATGGGGCTTTTCTACTATAATCCCGCGGACCCCTCATCTTTTATTGAGAACCGTTTTGGAGTGGGCACCGGCTTTAATTTTGCCAGAGGTTGGGTGAAAATCATCACAATCATCAGTTTGGTTGTTTTTATCCTTCTTTATGTATTGCTGACCGTTATGTTCCTTAAACATGGGCTGTAAAATAGAATTAACCAACGTTGCTGTAACACGAAAACTGAAAAATCGTTTATTGAATGAGGATTGATAAGAATGTATTTTAACAACTTTACAACTTTGAAATTTATATTGATAAAAAGCTACTTGTAAAGGCTATGACTACTACGAAAATGAACATATAATATCAGTTGTAGAAACAGCAATTTCTCAAAGAGCAGGCTCAAAAGCAGTTCTTGAGTTTCCGGCTTCTATTCGACAAAAGTCGGGTGGTACCCGGTCGGTACCCGGTACCGTTGCCAGATAGCTACCTTTTTGCCAGTTCTGATAAGGAATTAGAGATAAGAAACTTGCATTGCTTTATACTTTCCTCCATGTATAGGCCCGTCTCAAGAGAGATGACACTTTTGTTATTATTCCTTCATTAATCGGCTGTAGTAAGAGGAAGAAAGGTAAAGGGCTGCCAGAGGATTATGGCCGGTTACTCTGTCCTTTACGGCGATCACGGTCATGGGCCTCTGGCAGTACTTGATGAAGAGGGTATCATGCCCTATGCACAAACCCAGCATAATCGCCAGATCAACCTTTTCAGCATTTAAAATCAGGGCCTGGGAGATGGGGTTGCACATCGACTCCCATTTTTCCGGGCCGGCGATCTTTTCTTCGGGCCGGATCCCGATTTCTTCTTTAGGAACGGCTCCAACTTTGCAGCGCACAGATACTACTTCGAAACCGTTCTTTTCCAGGACGCGCGTCAATAGCCTTGCTTCATGTGCCAGGCCTGAGCAAAAAGCAATGCCGAGTTTATGGTAATTGCATTTTTGTGCAAACATGATTAATTCCTCAATCCTGGGATGCTTCGTTCTGATACCCTGAGGCGTATTTTCATAGCACTCAAATTCTTGGACCGATGCTAGTCTGGCAAATTCTAGATTTTCGTCTTTTTTATATTCTTCTAAGGCTTCCTTGAGAACCTCGGACCATAACTTCATGGGACAGTATTCCGGGGCTTCGCTAAACAGGTTATCCTCAGCCTGAAGCTCCTTTTTGCAAACAAGCTTAGAACACTTGGCACACATAGAATGATTCGCTTTAGTCATTTTGCTCAAACCTCCTCAAAGTCTTACATATTTTTTATCCTTATCCATGCTAATATCCTTTATTTTTTTGAAACTCTCCTCTTTGAGCGTTTTTATCGGGTGGAAATATCTCATTCTGGAGAGACAGGGGGAACGGGCTTAGTACTTGCTATTGCAAAAAGTATTATAGATATTTACCAGGAACAGAAATAATTGGATGACCCCAGGGAAGGGTTATTCCCATTTCCCTGTATCTGAGTGGAAAGCCAAAGAGAGCAAACTGCCCATGGTGGTGAACATTCCGACCCTGGTCATCATCCTTGCTGTTCATCCTAACCTTCAGCCTTTATCACTAGATTCCTGCCTCTGTACCAATTCATTTTGATACCAACAGTGTACCTGATGCCTGGGTAGACAACTACTACGAAAATGAACATATAATATCAGTTGTAGAAACAGCAATTTCTCAAAGAGCAGGCTCAGGAGCAGTTCTTAAGTTTCCGGCTACTATTCGACAAAAGTCGGGTGGTACCCGGTCGGTACCCGGTACCGTTGCGAGGAGGGCGCTTTTTCCCCCGAGCTTGCTCGGGCTTGCTCCTGAGGACCTCACATAAAGGCTATATTGTCCCGATCGCTGGCATTCGACAAAAGTCGGGTGGTAACCGGTACCTTTGCGAGGGGAGGTGCTTTTTCTCCCCGAGCTTACTTTTGGGCTAAAATGTATCGTTCTGTGCCTTTTTCCTTTTTAGTCATCCAACCCTAAAAACCACGAAGACAGCCTACATAATGACAACACCCACAATGGCATCACTATAGACTACTTTTTAGATTTTGAAGGAGCTATGAAACAAAAGACATTGTTATCGTTCCCGGGGTTTTATTATAGTATTTTCGTGCAATAGGACTTTAAAATAGGTATGGAATTATCAATGGTACCCCAAACACCTTGAATACTAATACTTCCATAGATTAATAGTTATCTCAGTGCCGGAATAGTTATATTACAATTATGTTTATTATCTGAATATTGCAATTCGTCCAAACCTTCATATGTGTTAAAAAATATCCACGTAAGAATTGCTTCTTTTGGTTTAAGCTCATATTCACTTTTTATTGTATATTCTTCGAAAGCTTTTGCGAATTTTTCTCCTTCTACTTTATAATTAGGAATGGAAGGTGCAAATTCCTTTCCAGTAACAGTGTTTTTGGCTTTGACCGATAACATCGATATTTTTATATCATCAACCTTTGAATAATTTTTCAATACCAACCAAAAGAATTGGTAGTCTTGAAAATTGCTTTCTAACTCCACCGACACAAAAAGACCAAAACCATCGCTAAATTCAACAGCACCATAATTTAGACCATCAACATTTCTTATGCTTTTATCTGTTACTTCTATTGTATCTGTTACTTTTACAGGTTTCTCAGTGGCATCGTTCTTATTCAAGTTGTCCTTGTTATTGTTTTTATCGTTTATTACAGAAGTGTTAGTCTCTCCTAAAAGGTCATCCTCGTTACCCAATGTGCGCTTAGTTGTTTCTGCATTATTACATGCCGAAACAAAAACCAATACAAAGACTAACAATATAGTCAAGTAAATCTTTTCATATTTCTCCTCCACAATCTTATACACTTCAATATTACATTATTAAACCACTTATGTATATTATATCATATCTACCAACAGGCACCTTATATGTCAAAATATATAGTTAGTGTCAAGTAAGAGTGTGCAAGTTTTTCGTCTTTCCTGAAATAAGGTTAATTCTAGCTTGGCCTAGTGTGGCTGCACGTGCCAAGACCAAGCCCCGAGGCTGGCCTTACAAATGGCCTTGACACAGAGTCTCCGGCAAGCCGTTTCGACAAGCCAGGGCAACCACAAAACGGCCTCGCCTGTGTCCATAACTGTCTGGCCACGGACGGTGCAACAATTATCCGCCCAGGTGCCATTAAGGTTTCTATGTCCAATTAGATACGCTCTTCCTGAGTAGCATTTACTTAGCGGTAAATTAAATCACCGAAATCCTTTATGTTAAACAGGCTCCGGATAACCCGTCTACCATTGGTCATCTTACAGTTGGAGAAGGGGATCGCCCCCCGGTGCAGTGGATAGACGTTCTTTTTAACGGTCCTGTCTATTGTTTTTTTTGTATTTGTTATTGCTTCCTCAAAGCGTTCTGTTAATCGTTCCGATATTTTACCTGATATCAGTGCAGCAACCTTCGCATTAAAGTTTTCTCCTATTTTGAGTGCTATGATTTTGGACAGATTCGTTGCCCCTTGTTTACTCCAGCTTTTTGCCCCTTTCATGCGTTTAGCAAATAAATCTACGTTTTTCTCCATAGTACCTAGATTCCTGTATTCTATTCCTTCGGTAGGGGATGGGATTGCCATTTCTTCTTTGTTTTTGTAGTTAATGATGCCGTCTTGGTTATTTCTGATATAGGACTCCAAATCGGTAAGTTTCTTAACTTCACTGGCAAGGCCATCACATTGATATTTCAAAGCTTCTATCTTGTTGCATACCTTGTCAAATTGCCCTTCGTTAAGCCACCCTTTAATCTGGCTTCTGGCCTTTTTGTACTTTATGTTTTTGGTTATGCTTTTGGAAAGATAATAAGGATCTAGTTGGAATATGTACTCTTCAGAGTCATGGTCGTGTTTGATCCAGTTTGCCCCGTCCCTGTTTAATATTCTGTACCCCCTTTTTGCCATGAAATGTCGTAGTTTTATCAAGGGCCAGGTAACCCAATTGTTAAGGATAATCAAATCATTCCGCAACAAACCCCGTATGTATTGGGGAAGACTGCCATCGGATAGGCTTGCATACATTTCGGTGGTTGGCTCATCCACCGTGGTGAATAAGACAGGGTACATTGGGGGGCTAACTAATTACTTCACAGGTCGGATAGTAACTGGCAGATCGCCATTGGCCCCTACCAATATAGGGGCAAGCCATTTTAGGATAGGCTCCCTTTTTCCCTTTTTCCCTTTTTCCCTACCCAATATGTATGCCAGTGTGCCCTCCTAATGTGCGGGCGGGGGTTTGCGTGTGTACCGCCATGATCTTTAGATATAGCCGCTACTGCTCCCCTTATTGCTGTCCCCATTCTAACGCCAACATCCCAGGTGGAAACATGATCAGGCGGGAATAACCGTGGCCCTCGCTTCGTCTTTCGTGGGCGTGGCTTTCCTGGCGTTTTTCCTTCCAACGGTCTGATTTCACCATTAGCAGAACAAAGGTACAACAACAAAGACACAAATGGCTGAAACTGTTTGATGGACATATCTATAAAGTCTTTGGAAGCAACATCAATTCCATGATCATTCCAATTGTGCATTTTCATCTGTCTTGTGGCCTCTATTGCTGCACGCCTGATCGACTCCTCTAGAGACCAATCGCCTAAATGTAAAGCTGTAACACTCGGGCCTTCGTGCCCTAGCTTGTAACAATCTCCGTAATCAATAACAAACCGCAATTCAGCACGTTTTTCTTCTGAAATGCGGGCGGTACCAGGTACCGTTGCGAGGCTAGCCGAGCTTGCTACAAGGGTGGATCAGTCTCGAGTTGACGATCGCAATCCAATGAGTCATGCGGAACATTTCAGAGAAGTACGTGGGTAACTCGAACAGCATAAAGACTCGCATTCTCCCTTTCGCTGGTATTCGACAAAAGTCGGGTGGTACACGGTACCGTTGCGAGAGGGGGGGACTTTTCCCCCCGAGCTTGCTAAAAGATATCTGACGAATCGGGGTTGAGCTTGAAAAAGCTCAATAGATCATGTAGTGGTTATCTTACTATTTCTTTTTATTTAATGTATTTAACCTTTTTTGAAGAATCTCTAGACGAGCTGGAGCACGATATATATATTCCAAAATCGCTTCAGTAAAATTCGTTAATATTTGAATGTCAATTTAGCCCAGCCGTTCATAAACTACACAGGCTTTACGTCCAATAACAATGAAAAATACACAGAGGTAATTGCTGCAAATTTACTAGACAATATAAATATGCTTAAGGAAATCAAAACAATTACTCGGCAGAATAGTTATAACGCTGGCCACAAAAAGAAGGAAAACGACCCCTTATCGCCCCGCCACGAGGAGCAAACCGCACGCAGTATGATGGGAGAAACATACGATTACATAGGTAAAATTATCGATTACCAAACTCCACTGAAAGACGTACAGGCTGAT
>DUMY01000129.1 GCA_012839645.1 Syntrophomonadaceae bacterium | reverse complement strand
TTATGGAATACGCCTCCTGTGGCTGCACAGGCACCAACAGCAATCACCATTTTCGGATCGGGAATCTGATCGTATAGGTTTTTCAGCACCCTCGCTGTCCGGTAGTTGACCGGACCGGTGATTACCATGACATCAGTATGCTTCGGGTTTCCCATATTAACTATCCCGAAACGCTCAACATCATAGAGGGGTGTTAAAGAAGCTAGTACTTCGATGTCGCAACCGTTACAAGAACTATTGCAGAAGTGCATGATCCAAGGAGACTTTACTTGTGAAGTTTGAATGATTCCCATCTACAACACCCCCTTTATAATCCACCAATAAAATATATTCAAAACACAGAGTACCAGACCAATGGCCCAGGAGAACTTGACCATCCAACCGCCGGTCATACGAGCGTTAATATTGTCGATAAACAGCTCCAGTATGAAGACAGCTAAAGCAATCAAGATCCCTATCCAGAGCGGGTTCGCCCAGAACAGGGCAACAAGCCCCAGTAGCAGCACCAGTTCATACCACTCAGCCAGGATAACCATGGCATAGTAAGGGCCGGAAATCTCGGTCATAATACCCTTAACCAATTCCTGGTGACCACCATGTGATGTTGCGATATCAAAGGGTGACTTCCGCATCTTAATTGTCAGCACCACAACCAGAGCTATAAAGATCGGCCAGAGTGATGCCAGAAGCGGTTCACTGCTTGCCATGATATCGCTGATCATGAAGCTCTCCAACTGTGTGTAAACTCCCAGTGCGAATAAAAGGAGAATCGGCTCATAGGACAGAATCTGCAACAGTTCACGGTTAGCTCCGAAATGGCTGTACGGCGATTTGGTGCTGAACCCAGCCAACACAAAGCTGATTCCCGCAAAGCCGAGCAAGAACACCAGAAGCAGTAGGTCCTGTTTTAGCACCAGGAAGACCAGACATGTGATAATGAACACCAAGTAACTGATAATCCACATGAACTGCGTCTTGCTAGTAGCTATTCTGGATTTGCCCAGCAGCTTGAAGAAATCGTAAAACGGCTGCACAATCGGAGGTCCATAACGTCCCTGTAGTCTGGCGGTTACCCTCCGGTCGATACCAGCCAGAAACCCTCCAATGAGTGGTGCTGCAATAACCGCAATAATCGCTATCCACACCTGACTCATAAGCTCACCCCCACTACTCCGAACATTATGACGAGCAGGGCGATGGCAATAACGTACACCCAAGTGTTAACTGCCTCTTCTCCAACGGCACCCTTGTAGTAGTGACCGCCTAACTGGAGCTTTGTCTTAACATCGGCAGCACAATACCACTCGTCAGTATCCGCATCTCCTGCCTGCTCACCGCACATATAAACAGGCCGGAGTTCCTGTGGCTTCAGTGTAATAAAGAGCAGCGGCAGGATTATGGCTACTGCAAAGACAATAAACAACGGCCATACCGGATAGGAACCCACAACAGCTAAGCTTCCATCCGTTAATACAGCCGCCTTCGGCAACACGATATTCCAACCCTCTACCATTTTATCTAAAGCGACAACATTTTGTACATTACCAGTGGCAACACAGCCCACTGCACCTTTGACAAACTTATCAAATACAGGCGCTACACCTATGCCAAAGGCAAAGATGCCGGCAACCAATGACCATAAGGGCACCGAATAGCTGAGTGACAGGCTTTCGATTTTCCTGCCTATTTTCGGTGTTACCTGTAAGAGACGGCCGAGCCATTTTGCCCAGAAGACCATAGTAACTGCACTGGCCAGGACAAAAAGTACCGCCGCCAGCGGAACAACATAAGAAGCTTCCAATGCCACCCACTTACCGAGGAGCATACCAAAGGGCGGCAGGAACATAGAAAGCATACCGATAACAGTAATGAATGTAGTGAGCGGTGCTTTCTCTGCCAGACCTTCCATATCCTCGATCTCGCGGCTCCAAATCTGGTGCTCGATGGTGCCAGCACACATAAAGAGAAGACCCTTGGAGATGGCGTGGAAGATGATCAATAGAATCGCTGCTGCCATGGCAAGATCCGTTCCAATGCCTGCACAAGCAACGATCAGGCCCAGGTTAGCGATAGTGGAGTAAGCCAGCACACGCTTTCCTGTAGTCTGGGCAATAGCCAGCACAGAAGCAGCAAAGAAGGTAAATGCTCCACATATAGCTACCGCCACACCCAGAACCGGGTTGAACGCCGGAGCCAGTCTGAGTACAAGGTAAACCCCTGCCTTCACCATGGTACTGGAGTGAAGCAATGCGGAAACCGGTGTCGGCGCAACCATTGCTCCCAGCAACCAATTCTGGAAGGGCATTTGAGCTGCCTTGATCATACCTGTGAAACACATCAAAGCTACTGGCAGTAAAAGAAAGGCTACAGTACCGCCAGATTCAATAATGGACTGAAGTGTAAGGTATTCAACGGTTTGATTACTATTAAAGTAAATGAAAATCATCGCTGCTACCATTGCGGTACCGCCGATGGAGTTCATCCATAATGCCCGGGCACCATTGTTGATGGCTTCCTTGGTCAGGTCATGAGCAATCAACTGGAAGCAACAAAGTGTAGTGACTTCCCAGAAGAAATAAAGCCACAACAGGTTGTTAGCCAATACAAGACCGTTCATTGCACCGAGGAACATCACTAACCAGAAGAGGAAACGGGACTGCCGTGACACTTCCAGTTTTTTGTGGTCCTCATGGTCCTTCATATAGCGAATCGCGTAGATACAGATTAGCGAACCAATAATCGAAATTATTAACACCATTACCACAGAAAGCTGGTCGATCATAAATGCAGGTGTAATTTCTGTGAGTTTTTGGCTTGCACCAGCACTAAACTCCCACCATGCCAGCGGGATAATCTGGGTCAATGCGAAAAGGAGAACAAGCCAGTTTTTGAGAGATAAACCAGCATAAATGTAGAAGAGCAGTATCGCATAATCAAGAACAGTGATAATGGTTCCCCACATTTGATTCTCTGGTGTGAAATTAGTTGGCAAACCCAGCTTTAAAAAGTAAATGGAGTTGACAATCAAAGCCACTGCAGTCAGGACTACGATAAATCCGCGCGCTTGATAATTGCGGATAAGAAATACGAGAATCCCGGCTATCAGTGGAAGTAGTATTGCTACTGCCAACATCCACCCCTGGATGTCCATATATTTTCCCCCCTTAAAACATTAAGCTTAGCAGTCTACCTAAAAGAAATAGATGATACCTCCTGGAATCACCCCCCAGAAAATACACAATTCCAGTCTAGTTCAGCCCCCATCCAATGGCTTTTAATTTACCCCTCCCTTCACTCTATTCAATACTACTACGCTCTCACAAGAAAGCGCTATTCCCCCATTGAAAAAATAAAACAATCTTTCTATAAATTATTATTCTTGATTAATGGTAAAATTCCTGCCTGTCACCAAAATAATTTGGATCACTTATTAGGATAAGGCTTGCTTGCTTTACTGCACCCTGCCGGTGCTGCCATAAAGCAGCATGAATGTCTATATTAATAATAGAAGTAACATTCCCTGACTTCGGCCTCTGTTTCATCCTCTAATAGTGTCACCACTTAAGAGACGCGGATCTATTAAGAAAAAATAATATAAAAAATACTCTGAATTCATAGTGTTTTCTGGCAACAGCACTGAGAATGCCTCGGCCGAATAGCAGTTTCACTAGCAATGGCTCCTGAGTTGAAATCATATGGTAATCAGATCTTTGATCTGTTCATAGCGGCGATCACCGATCCCTGAAACTTTCTTTATATCCTCAATAGAGCGAAAATGCTTATTGGTTGTCCTGTAATCAATAATCCGCTGAGCCAATGTAGGTCCGATCCCCGGCAGGGTATCCAGTTCCGCAGCAGAAGCTGTATTAATATTGATCTTTGCTCCACTTTCAACCTGTGCAGCGGATGCCCCTGGCTCTACACTGCTTCCATCAAAGGAGGTTTGCTCCTCCCCCTCCTTGGGAACATAAATTTTTTCTCCGTCAACAACTCTGCGAGCCAGGTTAAGATGATTCAAATCAGCCTCTGGCAACGGATCCGCTGTGCTGACAGCATCCTCAACCCGTGCTCCGGTACCCAGATAATAAACCCCTGGTTTCTTCACAGCCCCGGCAATATGTACACCCAGTTTCTCCATCTCATCTGTTTCCTCAACTGTTTCCTCAACCTTCTCAGCAACAGTTATCTCTTGTTCAGAGCTCTGAACAAGAAAAAGTGCATACTTATAGCCACCGGCAAACAGTATAGCTGCAGCAATAAGTATAATAAACACCTGTACTTTCCGATCCATCTCCCACATAACTGCTATTCACCTGTCTTCCTGGAACGGAGCAGTTCTTTTTAGTACACAGTCTTCACCTTTTCCCATTGCAAAAGATACTTCTTTATCATAGAGCCGGGAATCTTCCCCCTGGATGTATAATTCCCTGTGCGGCCATCGCTGTGCACAACCCGGTGACAGGGCACGAAAAGGGGAGTGGGATTTATAGCAAGAGCCTGTCCCACAGCCCGGGCACCCCCTGGTTTCCCACACTCAGCTGCGACCCACTTATATGACCGTACCTCACCCCGGGGTATGGCGCGCACTGAGTAATATACCATTCGCTGCCATAATGATAAATTCCTGCTATCTATCTCGATATTTTCCAATGGTGCAAAATCCCCAGAAAAATAAGCAAGCAGCGCTTCTGCTGCCTGCTTTAATATAGCATGCTCATTCTTCTCTACAGCTGTTTTATCCGCGGAGCAGCCATTTTTGAAATTGATCAGGTCTTGATAGTGGTCATGGCCGTCTTTCCATGTAACCAGGTCTTCCTCTGTGAGCGGCCAGATACAAGCCACCACACCAGCTTCACTGGCAGCAAGATAAGCCCATCCACAAGGAGTATTTACAGCACCTGTCACATATTTGTCAACATTCAGTTCCCTGTTCTTCATTTTGCTTTCTTTGTTTTGCTCTCCCGTACCACCAAATTGACCAGCTTATCCGGAACACAGATAACCCGCGTCAACTCCTTGCCCTCGATCAACTCCTTGACCCGGGGTTGGGCAAGCGCTACCTTTTCCATGTCTTTACCCTTCAATCCTACCGGTATCTTGACATGGTCCCTCACCTTACCGTTGATCTGCACTGCAATGCTTAGCTCATCTTCCTTAAGGGCATCTTGATCCACTTCAGGCCACTTCTGGTCATGGACACTGCCCTCTCCACCTATCGCGTCCCAAAGTTCCTCAGCAAGATGGGGTGTAAAGGGAGCCAGCAGAATAATCAGTGTGCTCACACCCTCCCGCAGCACACCATTAACCTTGTTTGTTCTTTCTGTATAGTGATAGAGAGCATTAGTAAGCTCCATAATTGCACTCACTGCAGTGTTGAAATTAAACCGTTTCTTGATGTCATCCCCCACACGCTTAATCGTTCTATGGATGATGCGTCGCATATCCTTTTCCACGGTACCCAGGGAATCGGCATCAAACTGCGATTTATCATCTTTGATCTCAGGTAATACATGCTGAACCAATCGCCAGACGCGGTTGATAAATCGATAGGCACCGTCTACAGCCTCATCGCTCCACTCCAGGTCGCGCTCCGGAGGAGCTGCAAAGAGGATAAAGAGCCGTGCGGTATCAGCGCCGTAGTTGCCGATGATCTCCTCAGGGCTGACGATATTTCCCTTGGATTTGGACATTTTAGCGCCCTCTTTCAAGACCATGCCTTGAGTCAGCAGGTTTGTAAAGGGTTCATCAACAGGAATCAGGCCGTGATCATAAAGCACCTTTGTGATGAAACGGGAATACAACAGGTGCAAGATGGCATGTTCCACACCACCGATATACTGGTCAACAGGCATCCAGTAGCGCACCTCTTCCGGGTCAAAGGCCCGCTCGCTCTCCCTAGGGCTGCAGTAACGCAGGAAATACCAGGTGGAGCAGACAAAGGTATCGAGTGTATCTGTCTCCCTGCGGGCAGGGGCTCCACACTTGGGACAGGTGGTTTTGAGAAACTCCTCTGCTTTCAGCAAAGGAGATTCTCCAGTCGGCTGAAAAGCCACATCCTCCGGAAGCAGTACCGGAAGATCCTCTTCAGGTACCGGGACAACACCACAGTCGTCACAGTAGATAATCGGTATCGGTGCTCCCCAATAGCGCTGCCGGGAAACAAGCCAATCCCTTAATCGGTAATTGACCTTCTCTTCACCTAAGCCCTTCTCCTGAATGTAATCGGTGATCTTAAGCCGTGCCACCTCGCTGTCCATACCATTGAACTGGCCGGAGTTAACCATGGCACCTGGTTCCGGATAGGCCTCGGTCATGGTAGCAGCATCCAGATTATCCCCAATGGGCTGGATGACCACCTTCACAGGCAGATCATATTTGCGAGCAAACTCCAGGTCACGCTGGTCGTGGGCAGGAACCCCCATCACCGCTCCTGTACCGTATTCCAGTAAAACATAGTTGGCAACCCAAATGGGTACCTTTTCTCCACTTAATGGATTTGTGGCATAGGCTCCGGTAAAGATCCCTTCCTTTTCCGTTTCAGCAGATGTCCGCTCTATCTCACTCTGTTTCTTTACCCTCGCAATAAACTCCCGCACCTTACCTGCTTCTGCTTTATCTTGAATCAATTCCTCTACTAAGGGGTGCTCAGGTGCCAAAACCATATAGGAAACGCCGAAAATCGTATCAGGACGTGTGGTAAAGACGCTGATCTCTTTACCATTCTCAGCGGTAAACTTCATTTCCGCTCCCTGGCTTTTTCCGATCCAGTTCTCCTGCATCAATTTAACCTTCTCCGGCCACCCCGGGAGTTTTTCCAAGTCCTCCAAAAGGCGGTCAGCATAATCGGTAATGCGGAAGAACCACTGCTCCAGGTCCTTTTTAATAACATCACTGTCACACCGCTCACAGCAGCCGGCTATCACCTGCTCATCAGCAAGCACTGTAGCACAGGAAGGACACCAGTTAACCGCCTGCCTCTTTTTGTAAGCCAGTCCATGATGATAAAGCTGGAGGAAAAGCCACTGGGTCCAGCGGTAGTATCCAGGATGGCAAGTAGCCACATCCCTGGACCAATCATAACTCAATCCCATGGCTTTCATCTGCTCACGCATCTTCTTGATATTTGCCCAGGTCCATTCGGATGGATGAATGTGACGTTGGAGAGCCGCGTTTTCTGCGGGAAGTCCAAAACCATCCCAACCCATTGGATTGAGCACATTATAGCCTAACATCTTGTAAAACCGCGCTACAACATCCCCAATAGCGTAATTGCGAACATGCCCCATGTGTAAATTCCCAGATGGATAGGGAAACATCACTAAACAGTAGTATTTTTCCTTCTCAGGATCCTCGGTTACCTTAAAAGCACCGGTTTCCTCCCAGCGTTGCTGCCACTTTTTTTCCACAACTCGAAAATTATATTTGGTTTCCAAATCATTCACCATCCATCTCTATATTGTAATCACAGGAACGCTTCTAATGATCTCTTTGAAGATCAAGGGAACGGTTCTCTCAACCGTTCCTGTTCTCGCTCCACAGTAGTTCCCTGTACTTTAAATTCTTTTCCAACAACTAAAAACTCCCGCCCCTAAATCTTAGGGACGGGAGTTATTCCCGTGGTACCACCCAATTTGGTAAATATATTGGTGGAGCTGGCGGGAATCGAACCCGCGGCCTAAATTGGGTGGTACCACGGGAATAACTCCCGTCCCTAAGATTTAGGGGCGGGAGTATTTAGTTGTTGGCAAGTTAGTAGTTGGTGGTTGGTCGTTAGTCGT
>DUMY01000128.1 GCA_012839645.1 Syntrophomonadaceae bacterium | reverse complement strand
GAAGACGCGAATCTCCTTCAAGAAGAAATTATTAGCCCAGATAATATAAAGCACCGGACAATTACACAAGACTCCTGCTTGGAGGCTCTTACCTTTAAATTTGACTTTAGAAAGGGGAAACCTTTTGTTTGGTTTGAAATCAAGGGCCATGATGAAACACGTAGACAAAAGCATGATATTTCCTCAGAAGTTCTACTGGTTAACATAAAAGATTTAAAGGAAGTTATTCCGGAAGGGTCTGAAGAGTCCGAATGGTCTAAGATATATTTCACAAAACCAGGCGGTTGAAATAGAGTTGACATTTTACCTACCTCAGGTGGTTATCAACCAAAAAAGGGTTACCCCTTTTTCATAAATGATTCTCACTATTCAATTCACTATCCAACAAAGGAGTGAAGCTATGGCATGGGATTTTTGAGACCAAATAACGCAGTGGGTTTGGATATCGATACAGCTGAGATCCGGGCTGTGGAGTTGAGCGGCAGTATACAGTCACCTAAACTGGTTAGATTCGGACGCATGCCTCTTCCAGGTGGAGCAGTAATAGAAGGGATGATCGCCGATCCGGTGGTGGTTGAGGATGCCCTCCATCAACTGTGGTCAGATGCGGGTTTCAGCAGTCGTGAGCTGATCCTGGGAGTTTCCAACCAGGGGGTGCTGGTGCGGTTTGCTGCTTTTCCGAAAGTTGCCGACAACAAAGTGGACAACCTGATCAGATTTCAGGCACAGGAGCACATTCCTTTTCCATTGGACAGTGTAGTTTTGGATTATCTGATTGTAGGAGAGGCTACCGGTGATGTGGGAGATACTCTGGAAGTGCTGCTGGTAGCGGGAAAGCGAGACATGCTCAATACCTTTATAGAGGTTGCTTCAGGTGCTGACCTGAAAGTTAGGGATATTGATGTTTCATCCCTTGCCCTACAGCAGGTTTTGCCTTCTGATGATAGTACAGGGACAGTTGCTATCATAAATATTGCCAATGAACTGAGCAGTATCCTGGTGGTGGAAAATGAAACACCGCGTTTTGCACGCATTATCCCTACGGGTCTCCAGGCAGCAACGGAGTTTTTCAACTGCTCACTCAATGAGGTTGTACCTATAACTGTAGCCAATAAGTTGAAGTTGGTCTGGTCTGAGGAGGCTGTTTCAGCATGGGGAGAGATGCTTGCTGGGGAGATCAACTCATCCTTGAGTTACTACCAGACACAGCAGAAGGGAGCAGCTATTGAAAAAGTATTTCTCTCAGGCAGGGGCGCCAGGATGGACGGTTTGGCAGAGAGGCTGCAGGATAATCTCGGACTACCGGCAGAGGTTCTTCACCCCTTTGATAAAATCGCCGTTCCCAACAAAAATCTTGGTATCAGCAGTGTGGCGCAGGACTTTACTGTAAGTGTCGCCTTGGCGCGGCGTGGACTGGAGGTATAATCTTGTGAATAATATCAGTCTTCTTCCTCCTGAGATTAAGGCAGAGCAGCGTTTACGCCGGCAGTTGAGGATTTACATTTTGTGCAGCTGCCTTGTTATCCTGGTTTTCTTAGGTATTTATGGTGGTTTGATTTATTTAACTAACCAGGAAGTGGCAGAGGCCAGCAGGCTGCAGGAGCAAAAAGCGGAAATCACCCGCAGAGCAGCAGTCTATCAGAAATACGGTGAACTGAAAGAAAAAGTCGATGCCTTGGAGAAAATTAATGCTGATGCTTCCGGTGTTACGCCCAACTGGTACTACTTTTTAGCTGAAGTGGGGTCACATATTCCTGACCGTGTATGGCTGACTGATTATACAGCTGCCTATATGCCGGAGAAGAATAAAAAAAGCAAGGAAAAAAGTGCTGAGGGCGACAAATCTCAGGAAGATAATAGTGCTGTAGCCCTACAAGGTGACCTGACAATATGCGGCAAAGCCTTTTCCCATAAAGATGTGGCCATCCTGTTGGAAAACCTGCACGATGTACAGGGGTTGGATG
>DUMY01000127.1 GCA_012839645.1 Syntrophomonadaceae bacterium | reverse complement strand
TTTCTGAATTCCAGGGGTATGGACATTTCCCTCTGTTGAGACCCCGGATTTAAGCAAAACCTCACTCTAATGGTAGTTCACCTCTTTCACAAACAGTTTAATCACCCTATTCCAGGTTATCACATCTAAATGACACAAGCATGTCACCCAGCACCCATTTAACCGTTTTTTTGCAGAAATTTGTTGAACAGACATTCCTTCCACTATTACGGTATTCCCCCAAAGCATTCCATTATCCTTTCGTTTTCTTAGTACTTTTGGATCATCCCCCATTCAGAACCCATCGGGGTGGAGATCTGTATTAACAGTAAAGCCTACCCTTTTTAGGGTGGTATGAAAGAAGGTTTTTTAAATATCATGATACAATTTAATCATGGGCAGAAAAAGATCGGCTTAGCTGGCATCCTAATGTGGGTGAGTTTGATAGATATCAAGAAATCATACTGGATAGAAGGATCAAGTACTGGTTTAAAGTTTACGAAAATGAATACAACGCTGTTTACTGGTCTTGTGTACTGCTCAACGATTGGAAGAAGTACAAGGATACGATTAAGGAAGATCAGCCTGCTGATAGTCTGATGACCCAACAGAAAGAACGTTCAAGGAGAAGTTTGTACTGAAGAATATGAAATATGATAAGTCAAAGAAGTATTATCTGGTTTTGGAGGATGAAGAGGAGACAGCGAAACAGATCTATGACAGGATACCGTTTACTATTGATCTGGCAATCAGTACTGATGATTGAACGGGACAGCATGTCATAAATTTGCGGTTCAAGCAGCATTACGGGCACCGTTTCCTATTGACCCAGACTTGAAAATTCATACCTTTGACTTATACTAATTATAATAGAAAATATAAGCAAAGGAGATAATATTATGAAGGAAGTTCTTAAGTTTATGACGGATAATCCTACCTTTTATATTGCTACTGTGGAAGGAGACAAGCCCAGGGTTCGTCCTTTTGGTTTTGTTATGGAGTATGAAAGTAAGCTTTGGTTCTGTACAAGCAATCAAAAGAATGTGTACAAACAGCTGCAAGCAAACCCATATTTTGAAATAAGCACAACATCGCCTGACGGAAAATGGATACGTCTCAGGGGGAAGGCTGTATTTAATTCCACTCCTGCTGCAAAAGCAAAGGCGCTGGAGGTAATGCCTAAACTGAAAGAGATGTACTCAGTGGATGACGATATTTTTGAGGTGTTTTATATAGAAGAGGGCGAGGCTACTTTTTGCTCAATGACTGCTGAACCTAGAACAGTCAAGCTGTAGGATCGAAAAATAAGAGCCCACCGGTTTGTGCTTAGGAAACTCATACAAAAATGCTGCCGAAAGGAGTTTAAGAGAATGGAAACATTAAAGGCGATTGCCATGAGGAAATCCACCAGAGCCTTTAAGGCTGAACAAATCTCTGATGAAGACCTGGATATTATTTTAGGGGCAGGATGTGCTGCACCTGTAGGTATGGGTGCCTATGAGACCATTCATCTGACAGTTTTGCAAAATCAAGATTTGATG
>DUMY01000126.1 GCA_012839645.1 Syntrophomonadaceae bacterium | reverse complement strand
TGTTCAAGAGAAAAAAGTTTTGTCATGTTTAAAGTCTGCTAGCAAACCCTTGAACCTTGCTGAATTAGCAGCTCAGTTTAAGTGTGATCCGGGAATTTTGGAACCCCTTCTTCAGGAGATGGAAACCCGAGGACAGGTGATCAGAACACGTAAGAACAGATATGGAATCCCGGAAAAAATGAATCTCTTTGTGGGCACTATTCAAGGACATCCTAAGGGTTATGCCTTTCTCATTCCTGATGTGGAAAGGGACGATTTCTTTATTAGTAGGGAAAACATGGGTGGCGCCATGCACAATGATCGCGTTGTTGTGAGACCCCTGGGCATCAGCTTACAGGGGAAGCGCGCTGAAGGTGAAGTAATAAGAGTTTTAAAGCGGGCAAACAACACAGTGGTAGGGATTTATGATGAAGCAAACCGGCATTTTGGCTTTGTCATACCTGATGAAAAAAGGCTGGGGACGGATATTTTTGTACCCCGTGCCCGTGCAAAGGGTGCTCGCAGTGGAGATAAAGTGGTGGTGGAGCTCACCTCCTGGCCTAAGCAGCGGAGGAATCCAGAGGGAAAGATCATTGAGCGTTTTGGAGCGGCCGGGGACCCTGGAGTAGATATCCTTTCCATTGTCAAAAAGTATGGTCTTCCAGAGGAATTTCCTCGGCGCGTACTCAAAGAAGCCGCAGGGATTTCTCTCACAGTACCCCCGGAAGACCAGGAAGGGCGTTGGGATCTCAGGGATCTACCTATGATCACTATTGACAGCGAGGATGCCAGGGATCTGGATGATGCTGTTTCCCTGGAAATCCTCTCCAATGGCACCTATCGTTTGGGGGTGCATATCGCTGATGTATCGTTTTATGTAAGAGAAAACAATGAATTGGACAAAGAGGCCTTTGAAAGAGGCACCAGTGTTTACCTGGTTGACCGGGTTATTCCCATGCTTCCACCCAGGCTTTCTAATGGAATTTGCAGTCTTAACGCAGGGGAGGACCGGCTGTCTATCACAGTTTTTATGGAGATCAATAATGAAGGGAATGTGGTCCGCTATGAAATTGGCCCCTCTGTAATCCGGGTGGATGAGAGGATGTCCTATACAAGTGTGCGCCGTATTCTGGAAGACAATGATGCAGAAGTCTGCCAGCGTTATGCCGACTTTACCTTGACCCTGCAGAAGATGCGGGACCTCTGCTTGGTGCTGCGCAGGAGACGCAAGATAAGGGGTGCCTTGGATTTTGATTTCCCTGAAAGCAAGGTAACATTAGATCAAGAGGGGCATCCGGTTGATGTTCTGCTCTTGGAAAGGTCGATTGCCGAACAGATCATCGAAGAGTTTATGCTGATAGCTAATGAAACTGTAGCACGTCATCTTTCACGGTTAGAAGCACCATTTCTCTACCGAGTTCATGAGGAGCCAAAATCTGATAAGTTGGAAGCACTTAATGATTTTCTGCATGGTTTTGGCTTTCATATTCCGGTAGGCAAAGGTGTACACCCGCGGTTTTTCCAGGAGATCCTGCACAAAGCAGAGGGACGTCCGGAGCAGTTGGTGGTTCATACAGTGATGCTGCGCTCCCTCCAACATGCCCGGTATGCCCCTAAGCCGTTGGGGCATTTCGGCTTGGCTGTGCAGTATTATACACACTTTACTGCACCAATCCGCCGCTATTCGGACCTGATTACACATCGGGTGCTCTGGGATGTTATGGCTCATGGCCGTATTCATCCGAAACGGCAAAAAAGGCTGGAAGGGTTAATGCCACATTATGCTGAACAGACCTCAGAGCGAGAGTTGATCGCTGAAGAGGCGGAACGGGAGACCGTGGATTTAAAGCAGGTAGAGTATATGAGAGGCTTCGTGGGGGATGTCTTTGAAACCATTGTAGTGAGTATTACTAACTTTGGAATGTTTGTGGCTCTACCTAACGGCATTGAGGGTTTGGTGCATGTCTCTACTATGGCTGATGACTATTATCTGTTTGATGAAAAGAATTATACCCTTACAGGTGAGCACACCGGTAAAGTTTACCGGATAGGGGATAAGGCAAAGGTTCAGCTGGTGCGTGCCAGCATCGAGGACCGCGAGATCGATTTTGAATTGGTAACGTAGTGGTGGTTAGTGGTTTGTGGTTGGTCGTTGTAAAAAGGATGATATTCGCAACGCCAATTTTCCGATCTCCGACTTCTGGTATCAGACATCCATTTTCTTTGGGGGTGAATAATGTTGAAAGAACCTATTAAGGTGGCTGCTACTAATAGAAAGGCACGCCACGATTATTTCATAGATGAAATATATGAGGCCGGTATTGCACTGGTAGGGACCGAGGTAAAATCGATCCGCGCCGGCAAGGTCAGTTTGCGGGACAGCTATGCTGAGATCCTAGATGGTGAGGCAATTTTACAGAATATGCACATTACTCCCTATGACAAAGGGAGCCACTTCAACCATGACCCCAAGCGCCCACGCAGACTGCTCCTGCATAAGCGGGAGATCAAAAGGCTGTTAGGTATGACTACACAGAAGGGATATACTTTGATCCCGCTGCGGCTCTACTTCAAAAGAGGCAAGGTGAAGGTAGAACTGGCTCTTGCCAGAGGTAAGAGGCTTTACGATAAGCGCCGGGATATCGCCAGGCGGGATGCTCAGCGGGAGATCGACAGGGCATTGAGCAACAGGCGGAGGGAATGGTAGCTTGCAGCTATTCGCGTATAGAGCTTTGTAGACCCCATCGATGGGGTCTATTTTACTTTCTGGTGGAGGTAATTACAGGGAAGCTAAAATATGGTTGTATAGAGCTACTGCTGAGGCTCCGAACTTACGGGAACCTCGCAACTCCTTTATATCTTCACTCTGCGAAATGGGCGGGGAGAGAAGTCAATCTGGTATAATATTTATCAAAAGAGCTTGCAATATTCCGGGCATAAGCCCAAAATAGTAATAGGGGTAAAATATTGCAAGCTCTTTTGATAAATATTATACCAGATTGACTTCTCTCCCCGCCCATTTCGCAGAGTGAAGATATAAAGGAGTTGCGAGGTTCC
>DUMY01000011.1 GCA_012839645.1 Syntrophomonadaceae bacterium | reverse complement strand
ATACAGAAGCCGCCGGGAAAGCCATCGACTCTGCAGGGATAGTGAAAAAAAGGCTGCACCGCGAGATTTTTGTGCGGGTTGATTATCAATTTTTTGGACCTGTTAAACGGGAGTTGGAGATTGCCCTCGCACGGATCCAGGATATCGCTTACGGTGAGCGGGTGGAGATCAGATGTCTGCTACCGGTAGGGGTGAATATTTTCCCGATACTGGAGGGAGTAACAGCAGGACAAGTGGAGCTTGAGGAGGGAAAGCACTGCTACTATTAGAACAATCCTCAGATTCTAGAATAATGCGTTTGATGTAGATTCTGGTGAGCACCCTTCTTGCAGTTGCAAGGTGTTGCAATAGTAAAACAGCAGATCGGGCATGTATTGCCCGGTTTTTTATTGTCTTGTTCCCATGTCTTCGGCAGGTTGCGATTGTCTACAGAAAGTGCTTCTGCGCATTAATTGCAACTAATCCACTCCGGTGTTTTCCGGTGAAAGCAGCCGCTTTGTCCGGCACAAGGTAGCCCTGGACCAAGAGGCAGAACTAAATATCATTTTCTAGTTGACGGATTATATTGCAGAGCATATACTATAAGCAAACATATGAACATATGTTCATATGTTCGTGGAGAGGGGTGATTCAATGGGTAAAGACCGAGATATCATTGAACACTGCAGCTCTACTGTTGTCCATGAGGACATAGTAGAGCAGGTGAGAAAAAAGATGCCTGAAGATGAGTGTCTCTTTGACCTTGCTGAGCTGTTTAAGGTGTTCGGTGATACCACCAGGGTCAAAATTCTATTTGCTTTATTTACGGCTGAGATGTGTGTTTGTGATCTGACAGCTCTTTTAGGGTTGACTCAATCAGCTGTTTCTCACCAGCTCAGGGTGTTGAAGCAGGCAAGGCTCGTCAAATACAGAAAAGAAGGGAAAATGGTTTATTACTCCCTGGATGATGACCACGTCAAACAAATTTTTGATCAGGGGCTGGCTCATATCAGCCATTAGGGGACATAGTATTGATGGTTGGAAACATTCTTTCCAGGAGGAACTGAGTGCCGTGATTCCGAGGCGGCTGTGCGTTCTGTGACAAAAGGGCCGTCCCCTTGTCACATTTTTTGAAATTGGAGGAGGGTGAGGTAATGGATACTGACCCAGGCTGTACTTGTACAGATTGTACGAGCTGTACGGTTATTGAACCCCAGACAGTTGATATACAGACAGGTGCCAGTAAATCTTTGCTATTAATGGGGCTCAATTGTGCCAGCTGTGCTGCTAAAATAGAACACGAAGTAAATAAACTGCCAGGGGTCCAGCACGCTTCCCTAGATTTTGTGGCCAAGAGGCTTCTTATTCATGTGTACAATGAGCTGGATTTGGGCAAGATAACTTCTCAAGCAGCTGAAATCATCAACAAATTTGAGCCTGATGTGGATGTTATAGAGGAGCATGGAGCGGGGGGTGCCCCTGTTATTGAGGAAGATGTATTCAACAAAAATGAATTGATCAAGATCGCGATAGGGGCACTATTGTTTGCGGTTGCCCTTATTTTTGAGTTTTCTTTTTGGACTGAATTTAGTTTATTTTTAGTGAGCTATCTTTTAGTGGGCGGAGATATATTACTGAGAGCCGTCAGGAACATCTCCAGGGGTCAGGTTTTTGATGAGTATTTCTTGATGAGTGTGGCTACTATTGGTGCCTTTGCTATCAGGCAGTTCCCTGAAGGTGTAGCGGTGATGCTCTTTTTCAAGGTAGGGGAGTTTTTTGAGGATCTGGCGGTGAACCGCTCTAGAAGGTCTATCTCTTCCCTGATGGACATCAGACCTGACTATGCCAATTTGCAGGTGGGGGATGAGATCAAGAGGATTTCTCCTGAAGGTGTCAAGATAGGAGATCTGATCATCGTCAAACCTGGTGAGAGGGTTCCCTTGGATGGGGTAGTTATTGAAGGGAGATCTATGGTTGACACCTCTGCTTTGACAGGGGAATCGGTCCCCAGAGATGTGGAGGAAGGCAGTGATATCCTGGGGGGCTTTATCAATCAAAACGGGCTGCTCAAGGTTCGGGTAACCAAAGGGTTCGGTGAGACTACTGTTTCTAAAGTCCTTGACTTAGTGCAAAATGCCAGCAGCAAGAAGGCGCCGACCGAAAATTTTATCACCAAGTTTGCCAGGTATTATACACCTGTTGTAGTTTTCGGTGCCATCGCCATAGCTTTGATACCGCCTTTTCTTATTCAGGGTGCAGCCTTTTCTCAGTGGATCTACAGAGCCCTGGTGTTCTTGGTCATTTCCTGCCCTTGTGCCCTGGTGATTTCTATACCCCTGGGCTTTTTCGGGGGCATCGGTGGGGCTTCAAAAAAGGGAATCCTCGTTAAGGGAGGCAACTACCTGGAGGCCTTAAATGATGTAGATACCGTTATTTTCGATAAAACCGGGACCCTGACAAAGGGCGTGTTTAAGGTTACGGAAGTTGTGCCAGAGGAAGGATTCAGCAGAGATGATCTTCTCGAAATGGCTGCTTATGCAGAGGTATTTTCCAACCATCCCATTGCAGTGTCAATTTTGAACGCTTATGGGAAAACCGTTAATAAAGACCTAGTAGATGATCATGAAGAAGTCTTTGGGCATGGAATCAAGGTTGCGGTTTGTGGGAGGGAAATCCTTGCGGGAAACAGCAAGCTAATGAGAAAAGAAAATATTTCTTATAACAAAGCAGATGTTCAAGGAACCATAGTCTATGTAGCTTTCAATAAAACTTATGCTGGCTATATTGTTATATCTGATGAGATCAAAGAAGACTCCATAGATGCGATTAGAAATCTGAGAGATATCGGCATCAGAAAAACCGTAATGCTGACCGGAGATACCAGGACAGTTGGCGAAAAGGTAGCTGAAGAATTGGAGCTCGATGAGGTTTACACAGAGCTTTTGCCTGACCAAAAGGTGGAACAGGTGGAACAACTGGAAAAGGAAGTGCCTTCTGCAGGGAAGTTGGTCTTTGTCGGTGATGGAATAAATGATGCGCCTGTTTTAGCAAGGGCTGATATAGGGGTAGCCATGGGAGCACTGGGATCTGATGCTGCTATTGAAGCCGCAGATGTCGTCCTGATGACCGATGAGCCTTCCCAACTCGTTGGTGCGATCAAGATCGCTAAAAGAACAAAAAATATTGTCTGGCAGAACATTGTTTTTGCATTGGGTGTAAAAGGTGTTGTGTTGGTTTTCGGTGCGGTTGGAATAGCCACGATGTGGGCTGCGGTGTTTGCGGATGTAGGGGTGGCCTTGATTGCTGTTTTAAATGCGACCCGGGCCATGTATGTGAAGAATATTTAATTGCTAATTCTCTTGCACGGTTTCATTTCCAGGTGATATAATATCATAAAGCTGAATAATTTCTTCCTGTGTTTGCTAGCATTGGGGAGTAGCTGTAACAGGTGTGGCGACATCCCGGATATATTAGAGCCCGCTGCACCTGCGGAGAAGATCCGAGCAAGACCTTTGCTTGAAATTTTATTTCAGGCAAAGGTCTTTTTTATATTCAATTCAGCGTTTAGGGATACTAAGAACTGCGAGGAGGCAGAAGATGCAGGAACAAAAGTGGTATAGGATGGAAGCAGGAGAGGCGGCAAAGACATTAAATGCTGATCTTGTCCAGGGCCTGTCTGCTACAGAGGCGGAAAGGAGGTTAGGTGAATACGGTCCTAACGCACTCAAGGAGCCCCCGCCCCACAGCATTTTATCGATGTTTCTCGATCAGCTGAAAGAAGTGCTGGTTCTGATTCTAATTGTAGCAGCTGTTATTTCCGGTGCATTGGGTGAATGGGCCGACTCTATCGTTATTATGGTCATTGTGGTGCTTAATGCATGTCTCGGTGTTTACCAGGAGCATAAGGCGGAAAAGGCGCTGATGGCTTTAAAAAAGATGACAACACCCACTGCCAAAGTGATTCGTGATGGAGATGTCTACCAGGTACACTTGGAGACACTGGTTCCAGGGGACATAGTGCTGCTGGAGGCCGGGGATTCTCTTCCGGCTGATATCAGATTGATTGAAACAGCATCTCTGCGGACAAATGAAGCCGCTCTAACCGGTGAGTCAGTACCTGTGGAAAAGGGT
>DUMY01000125.1 GCA_012839645.1 Syntrophomonadaceae bacterium | reverse complement strand
GGTGCTGATGACTATATGGCAAAACCCTTTAATCCAAGGGAGTTGGTAGCCAGAATACGCGCTGTTCTGCGCCGCGCCACAACTACTGCCCAGACGGGTATGCTCACATTCGGTGAATTACATATTGACCCAGATCGCCGCTTGGTAACTGTCAAAGATAAAACAGCAGACCTCTCAGTGCGGGAATTCGACCTACTGATCACAATGGCCCGGCGACCTGGCTTCACCTTTACCAGAGAAATGCTTCTGGAGCAGGTCTGGGGACATGATTATTTCGGAGATACACGGGTTGTTGATGTTTATATCAGGAGGGTGCGGGAAAAGATCGAACCGGACCCTGCCCATCCCCGCTGGATTATCACCAGGTGGGGTGTCGGTTATGCATTTGAAGGAGACACACAAAAACAGTGAAAAAACGTCGTTTTAAAATACACACTAAACTGGCAGTAACTTACCTTTTGGTAATCGCTATTATCCTGCTCCTGATCAACAGCCAGGTTATTCGGGCACTGGAAGGGAACTATCTGGCTGATCAGGAAGCAAAAACCCTAGCCAATGCCAACATTATTGCTTTGGCAGGGCAAGATTATCTTTTGTCAAAAAATGAACAAACTAACAGCTTCATTAAACAGTACGGGGAACAGATGCAGTCCAGGATCATCGTTCTTGACAAGAAGGGACAGGTTGCTGCTGACTCCTTTGCAGAAGAATGGCTAGAGGAAAGGATCCTGACATTTGAAGAGGTAAAAACAGCCCTGAAAGGGGAAGAAACAACCGGTGTTCACGAGCTGAAAAACGGCGAACGGGTGCTTTATGTTGTTGTGCCCATACTCCGTGATGAAAAAACAGCCGGAGCGGTTATGTTGGTAGCCAGCCTGGAAGAGATTTACGCAAACCTGGATAGTATCCGCAGACTGATGAGTCTCTACTCTGTAGTAGGGGGACTGGCAGCACTCCTGGTCAGCCTGTTGTTAGCAGCACACTTCGCCAGCCCAATCAATAGGCTTGCAGCTGCAGTACGCAGGGTATCAGAGGGACACCTGGACCAACGGGTCAGTATCAACAGCAAAGACGAAATCGGTTTGTTGGCAGAAGACTTCAACGAAATGGCAGCTAAGCTGGAGGAGGCTGACCGCACACTGCGTCATTTTCTAGCAGATGCCTCTCACGAACTTAAAACACCGCTCAGCTCCATCAAAGTCCTTTCCCAATCCCTCATCGACAGCCAAGAACAGGATCCAGCGGTCTACAGGGACTTTCTCCAGGACATCGATTCCGAGGTCGACCGGATGGCTGCCCTTGTCAATGACATGTTTCAGCTGGCAAAACTACAGGACCCAGACTATTCTGTTCCTTTCCATGTCCACCAAGTAGGGGAGCTCCTTAAACACATCAAAGGTTTAACTGCGGGAGAGGCTTTTCAAAAAGGGGTGGACATCAAGATAGAGGTTGGAGCAGATGGAGAGATCCTGTGGCAGTTAAACCAGGACCTCTTCACCTGCATCCTTCTCAACCTCGTCCACAACGCCATACGCTATACACCACGGAATGGCTTGGTTACGGTGACAGCAGATGTTGAAGGGGACTCACTTGTGGTCAGGGTAAAAGATACTGGAATCGGCATCTCCGCAGAGGACATTCCACATATCTTCGACAGATTCTACCGCGTCGATGACGACCGCAACCGCCAAACCGGGGGCACTGGCCTTGGCTTGGCTATCACACGTCAGGCGGTGCTTCGCCACAAGGGAACAATCAGTGTGGAGAGCACACCTGGGGAGGGGTCTATTTTCGAGGTTCGTTATCCTAGGATCCAGTCGAACTTAGGAATATCAAAATAGAGGTCGGATGCCGGAAGTTTCCGCAACATTACATGACTTCGGACTCTTTTTTCATCCATTGCTGGCGCCGCTCAGGCGACATGGGGGTCTACCTGATATGATTTAATTGTAATAATACTGTAACATTCTATGATATTCCTGAAACATTTCCCTGCTATACTTTGGTTTAGAGTCCTTATAGTGTGTCAAATAATAAGGAGGAGGTGTCGAATATGTTGAACAGACGGCTGACCTGGAAAATTGGGATGGGAATGCTAATCCTTTCACTGACTATCCTATTGACTCTTGTTGGATGC
>DUMY01000124.1 GCA_012839645.1 Syntrophomonadaceae bacterium | reverse complement strand
TCTCCTTCATAGAGAAAAGCCTTCTTTGTGGTTTTTTGTTTTATTAAGGGGATGGTCAAAAGCAAAAATACTGCTTGTATATATTACCATTAAACTGAAATTTTTCTCGGGAGTAGATTACATTGAGTGTTTCCGTAACCACCGAAGAAGCAGCTGGCATTGCTGAACTTGAGGATTTATATCAACACTCCACCGGACGAAAATTAACTTTTTTAGGGTTCCTGTTTATCTTACTTATTGTAATAGTCTTGGTAGCCACAGCTACCGGAGTGGCAGGTATTAGTGTCGCTGATGTTGCCCGTGTAATTTTAAACAAGGTTATTCCTGGTTTGCATTTGGCAACTGTCAGCGACCTCGCAGAGACAATTGTGATGGAACTAAGGCTTCCCAGAATATTCCTGGCAATGCTTGCCGGTCTCAGTTTGGCAGGGGCAGGTGCGGTTATGCAAGGGGTTTTACGCAACCCACTGGTATCCCCTTTTACACTGGGACTATCCAGCGGCGCATCATTAGGAGCTGCCATAGCAATTGTATTGGGGACAAGCATTCTCGGGAGTAAATTTATCGTAGCAGGAAAGTACATTATTGTTGTCAATTCATTTATCTTCGGCTCAATTACTATGCTTTTGATCTACGGCATAGCCAAGATCAAGGGCGCTGTTCCCGAGACTCTAATACTGGCGGGAGTTGCACTGGGCTATCTTTTCCAGGCAGGTGTATCCGCTCTCAAGTATTTTTCCGAGAATGAAGCATTAAAAGACCTGGTTGTTTGGTTAATGGGCGGTCTCTGGGGAGCCAGTTGGGAAACCGTTATTATTCTATTACCCATAGTCCTGATTTGTTTAATCCTGTTGGAACGATATGCCTGGGATCTCAATGCTTTAGGATCAGGTGAAGAAGTTGCCATGAGTTTAGGTGTTAATGTAGATCGGTTGAGATTGACGACCCTGGCGCTTTCGACCCTTATGGCTTCCAGCACTATTGCCTTTACAGGGATTATCGGGTTCATTGGGTTAGTTGCGCCGCATGTGTGTCGCTTTATAATTGGCCCGGATAACAGGTTTTTACTGCCTGGGGCTGCTTTAATGGGGGCGGTACTGCTCCTGTTTGCCGATACCCTGGCGCGGATCGTACTGGCACCTGTAGAGATACCTGTAGGGATTCTCACATCTCTGATTGGGGCACCGTTTTTCATCTACCTGCTGCTCAAGAAAGAGCGGCAGGTGTGGTGAGGGAGAAAAAAGTTGATGTGAAGGTTAAGGTTCATTAAGTCAAGTTTATAACATACTTTGAGGAGGAAAAAAGTGATGAGAAAAATCGGGAATCTGTCTGTTATTGTTCTGTTAACTCTGCTTATGTGTTTAGCAGCAGGGTGTGGTTCGGGTGAAAAGGAAACTGTTTCTGAAACAAAAATGATTACCATTACAGATTCTTCTGAGCGCTCGGTGGAAGTTCCTTGCCCACCAGAACGGATTGTGGTCTGTAACAGTGATGTAGCTGAGATGATTTGTGCTCTAGGGTCAGCGGAAAGTATTGTTGGGGCTTCAGATGCAACCATGACAGATCCAATAATGAAACCTAAATTAGAAGGAGCAGAGGATGTTGGTAAATCATTTACTCCCAGTGTCGAGAAAATTGTATCTTTAAAACCCGATATTGTTTTCGGATATGCTAGTTTTCTTAAACAAGACAGTGTTGATCAGCTTGAGCAGATGGGGACCCCAATCGTTTTGTTGGATTGTTATAAACCAGAGACTATGTCAAAAGACATCGAGACGTTAGGAAAAATTCTCGGCAAGGAAAAACAGGCAGGGGAGTATATTGCGGTTTACGATAAATATCAAAAGTTAATTGAAGAACGAACCAAAATCCTTTCTTCTGAGGAAAAGCCGCTTGTTTATCTTGAAGGTTATACCGATTATACTGTGGCTTCCGGAGATTCAGGGGGTGCACAGGTACTTGCTATAGCCGGTGGTGAAAATATTGCTTCTGATATCAGTGATTCTTCTTCTAAAGTCAGTGCGGAATGGGTGCTGTCCAAGAACCCGCAAGTTGTCATCAAAGCTGCTGCTAGCAGTATCCCATCTGGCTATGGGGAGCCTGAGGATGCCATGAAAGAGAAAAGGTCAGAAATTATGTCACGTCCTAGTTGGGGGAAAATTGATGCAGTAAAGTCTGATAAGGTTTACCTGCTTTCCAGTGATATTTATGTTGGTCCAAGAATGGTTGTTGGTATGGCCTACTTTGCTAAATGGCTGCACCCGGAACTTTTTGAAGATGTAGACCCGGAAGCTATTCATAGAGAATTTCTACAAAAATTTCACAATATAGAACCAAAAGGGGTGTGGATTTATCCATAGTAATTGTTATCTCCGGTGAGGACAGATCACTAGAGGGGGGACAGCATTATGTTGAAAATAACCGCAATCCTGTGGCAGAGCCATGCCACAACGATGCGCAGAGCAGGGGAACTGCTCAAAGATTGGTGTGATGTACGTGTCTATTCAGCCCGCTATCTGGAGGAAGGCAAAGAGGATATGGCTCATGCGTTGGATGACCTGGCCAGTGCAGAGTTAATCTTTTTATACCGAACATCCGGTGAAGCTGTTTGGGATGAGTTAGAAAATACAGTTAAACAACTTGACAAACCGCTGGTCTGCTTAGGGCACGATCCCGGACTCTGGTTGCTCTCTACAGTATCCCTGGAAATAGTCGATAAATGCAATACCTATGTTGTTTACGGTGGTGTTGATAACTTTGTCCAGATGCTGAGCTACCTGGTGGCAGAAGTTTTGGGTTTACAGGTTGATTATAAAGAACCCTTTGCTCACCCCTGGGAGGGGATCTATCACCCCAATGCACCGCATTACTTTGCCAGCATAGAAGATTATTTGGCCTGGTACCAACCCAGAAACGCACCGACCATCGGCATCCTGTTTTCCCGAGGATACTGGGTAAACGACAATATTGCCTCGGAAGAGCTCCTGATCAAGCTTTTTGAAGAAAAGGGCTATAATGTTATACCCGCTTTCTGCTACTCTGTGAAAGATGCAGAACTTGGAACCAGGGGTTCTGCAGGGGTAGTCCAGGATTTTTTCCTTGACCAGGAGGGCAAGCCTCGTATCAATGCAATGGTCAAGCTTATTTCCTTTTTTCTTGAATCTAAAAGAGGTGATGGTTTCCAGGAAGAGGATATAGCTGCAGCCGGAGTAAATCTTTTAAAGCAATTGAATGTTCCAATTTTCCAGCCAGTTGTTTCCTACTATCGCACCATTGCAGAATGGGCTGTTGATCCCCAGGGGTTAAGCAACGAGATATCCTGGTCGATCTCTATGCCTGAATTTGAGGGTGTTATTGAGCCACTTTACATCGGAGGAGTAGGGCGAGATGGGGATATGGAGTTCAGAGATCCAGAACCAGAGCGATGTCAACATTTAGTGGACCGTGTAGCCAACTGGATCCGTCTTGCCGAAAAACCCATAACAGAACGCAAAGTAGCCTTCATCCTGCATAACAACCCATGTGCATCAGTGGAAGCCACTATAGGAGGCGGGGCCAAGCTAGATACTCTGGAAAGCGTAGCCAGGATTCTGCAGCAGATGCAAAAAGAAGGCTATACAGTCGATGTTCCTGCAGATGGCAAGGAACTGATCGACAACATCATGGATCACAAAGCCATTTCCGAATTCCGCTGGACCACAACCGGTGAAATCGTCAGCAAAGGTGGAGCACTAAAGCTTGTCCCAGTAGAAGAATATTGTGAATGGTTTGACACCCTTTCCCCTCATATCAGAAAACGGGTCTCCGAGGCCTGGGGCAACCCTCCGGGAGAAGAAATAAACGGAGTACCCGCAGCCATGGTTCACGATGGCAAGATCCTGGTCACCGGAGTACAGTACGGAAATGCGGTCATTTGTGTCCAGCCCAAGCGCGGCTGTGCGGGTTCCAAATGTGATGGACAGGTCTGCAAGATCCTGCATGACCCTGACATCCCGCCGCCACACCAGTACATGGCTACCTACAAATTTTTGGAGCGTGATTTCGGTGCTGACGTGATCATTCATGTAGGTACCCATGGCAACCTCGAGTTTTTGCCCGGTAAAGGAGCGGGGCTATCCCGTGATTGCTATCCCGATCTGGGAATAGGTGACGTACCACACCTCTACATTTACAACGCTGATAACCCTCCGGAAGGTGTTATTGCCAAAAGGAGAAGCTA
>DUMY01000123.1 GCA_012839645.1 Syntrophomonadaceae bacterium | reverse complement strand
GCCTCTTTTGGTTTATCTTCATCTAAAAGCATTTCGAAATGCTCCCCCGCCATATTTTTTCCATCTCCTCAACACGCTGTTTGATCAAAGCGCATCCTGCTGCATCATGAATAACCAAGTGATTCCCCCCGGTCTGCCCCAGCACCAGCGCAGATATCTCACTGTCTGCCGCTGTTTGCAGAACATCAGCCAACTCACGGGGAGTACAGGTAATTATTATACAAGACTGCACTTCTCCAAAGAGGAAATTATCCTCCCGCCCTTCAAAAGGCAGTTCTATAGTGGCTCCCATCTTTCCTGCAATACAGCACTCTGCCACAGCTACAGCAAGTCCACCCTCAGCACAGTCATGAGCGGATTTGACACTACCGTTCCTTATCAACAGGCGACAGCATTCCTGAATCCGTTTCTCCTGTTCCAAGTCGAGTTCCGGAACTGCTCCCGTCTCCAGTTCGTGAACCAATGCCAGGTACTCACTGGCTCCCAGCTGTGGAAAAAATTTCCCCAGCAGGATGATTTTATCTCCTGGATGGTGAAAAGCTCCGGTAACATGTTTGCCTGCATCAGGAAGAAAGCCAATCATGCCCACAACAGGTGTGGGGAAAATAGCCTCTCCTTTAGATTCATTATAAAAGCTAACATTACCGCTGACAACCGGAATATCTAATGTGCGGCAAGCCTCACTCATACCCTCTACTGCCTGAGAGAACTGCCAATAAATTTCCGGCTTTTCGGGGTTGCCGAAGTTAAGACCATCGGTGAGTCCCACCGGTTCTGCCCCAACACAGGAAAGGTTGCGGGCAGCTTCTGCAACAGCAATGGCTCCCCCACGCCGCGGATCCAGATAGCAGTAGCGAGAGTTTCCATCTGTGGTCATGGCAATCCCTTTTGGCGTTCCCTTGATGCGCAGCACAGCGGCATCTGCACCAGGACCGATAACAGTATTGAGCAGTGCTGTATGATCAAACTGGTTATAAACCCACTCCTTGCTGGCAATATTAGGTGATGCCAGCAGCTGTGATAGGACAATACCTAAATCTTCCGGGATTGGAAGGCCGTCAGGTTTCCAAGAGCGCAGCTTTTGGTAATACTCCGGCTCTCGCTGCTCCGGATACCAGACCGGTGAATCGGTGAGAGCCTTCACAGGAACTTCCGCAATGACATCATCTCCGTCACGCAGTCGGTAGATATTATCATCGGTCACCTTCCCCACTACGGTTGCTTCCACTCCCCACCTGGCAAAGATATCCTTTACCGCTTGCTCATCCTGGGGTTCCAGCACCATCAGCATCCGTTCCTGGGACTCGGAGAGCATTATTTCATAGGGGGTCACTCCTTCATCCCGGGTAGGCACCAGGGAGACATCGATTTCTATACCTGTACCGGCTCTCCCGGCCATCTCAGCGCTGGAACTGGTAAGCCCAGCTGCCCCCAGGTCCTGAATTCCCACTACATAGTCCTTTTCCATCACTTCCAGACAGGCTTCTATAAGGAGTTTTTCCAAAAATGGATCCCCTCTCTGCACAGCCGGAGCTTCAGTTTCCTCACTCAACTCTTCAGAGGCGAAAGTACAGCCGTGAACCCCGTCACTTCCGGTCTTGGCACCGGCCAGCAGCACCAGATTGCCAGTGCCCGTGGCCCGCCCGCGCACAATTTTATCATGGTCTACCAACCCAACACACATGGCATTGACCAGTGGATTTTCTTTGAAACTGGAGTGAAAGAAGATATTTCCCCCGACTGTAGGCACACCGAGACGATTGCCGTAGCCGCCTATCCCGGCTACAACTCCCGATAAAAGATGGCGCACAAAAGGATCATCCAGGCTCCCGAAACGCAGGGAATTCAAAGATGCAATCGGGCGAGCCCCCATGGTGAAGATGTCCCTGGTAACACCCCCAACTCCTGTGGCAGCACCTTCATAAGGCTCAACAGCCGATGGGTGGTTGTGGCTCTCAACTTTAAAAACAACCGCTTGCCCATCCCCGATATCGACCGCCCCTGCATTTTCACCGGGGCCCTGCAATACACGTTTCCCCTCTGTGGGGAATTTTTTTAATACCGGTCGGGAATTCTTATAACTACAGTGTTCCGACCAGAGCACAGCAAAGAGCCCTGTCTCTAAATAGTTAGGCTCGCGCCCAAGAATTTCACAAATGTGATCATACTCACCTGCGGTCAATCCCATCTCTTGCCATATAGGTTTCTGTTCAGCCATGAACAGTCACCCCCTCCTGCCGATTGATCCCCAACCAGTTCAAAATAGACAGAAAAAGACGCTGCCCTGCTGTATTGCCTAAAATCTCTTCGGTACAGCGTTCTGGATGAGGCATTAAACCTAGAACATTCCCTTTTTTGCTGCAGATTCCAGCTATATTCCCAATAGACCCATTGGGGTTAGCCTCAGGTGTGATCTCCCCCGCTTCTGTACAATAGCGGAAGACCACCTGTCCCTCTTGCTCCAACGCAGCGAGTTCTTGATGATCGATATAATAGTTCCCTTCACCATGGGCAATAGGGACACTGATCACCTCTCCCCTTCGGTACCTGTTGGTAAAGGGAAGGGTGTCGTTCTCCACCTTCAAAAAAACATCATGACAGCGAAACCGGGGCGTCTCATTACGGCGCATCGCTCCAGCAAGCAAGCCAGCCTCCAGAAGAACCTGGAAACCATTGCCAATACCTAAGATAAGCCCCCCCTGATCTGCATATTTTACGATTCCATCCATTACCGGAGCCACAGCAGCCACTGACCCAGCCCTCAGATAATCTCCGTAAGAAAAACCGCCGGGAAGGATCACACAGTCAAAATCGGTTAAATCCTTATCCTGGTGCCAGATATAAGAAACAGAGTGGCCGAGCACCTGATCGATAACATAGTAGCAGTCAGCAGCATCGGACCCGGGAAAAACCACTACTCCAAATCTCATTCTGCAACCTCCCGGAGTTCAAAAGTATACTCCTCCATTACCTTGTTGACAAGGAGTTTCTCACACATCTCTTGCACTGCTTGTTCCGCTGCAGCTTGATCAGCAGTGCTGAGAGTGAGAACCAGGTACTTGCCTGTTTTCACATCTTCTACTTGGTCGTACCCCAAAGACTTTAAGCTTTGGTTAACTGTTTTTCCCTCTAGATCGAGGATCCCTCTTTTCAAACTTATATAGATTCGTGCTTCAAACAATAGGTTTACCTCCTGGTCGATTATTTTCCACCAACCACCAAGCTTTTTCAGGGCAATGGGGGTGTCCCACTCCCCAGTTTCTCTGCCTTCCTGACTACCCCCTCAGCCAATTCCTTTTTATATCTCCGAAACTTTTCCCGCAGCTCAGGATTCTTAATGCTCAACATCTGAACTGCCAGAAGAGCTGCATTGCGTGCTCCATTGACCGCAACCGCTGCAACCGGCACTCCCGGCGGCATTTGGACTATGGAATAGAGAGCATCTATCCCGCTAAGGGTGCTCCCCTGTAAAGGCACCCCGATCACAGGAAGGCAGGTATACGCTGCCAACACACCTGGAAGGTGGGCAGCCATTCCCGCTCCAGCGATAATCACCGCTATCCCTCGTTCTTCTGCAGTTCGGGCATACTCAGCAACCAGGTCCGGGCTGCGGTGAGCGGAAGCAATTGTCATTTCATAGGTTACCCCAAAATCCCGTAAAATACGGGCTGTTTCCTCCATAACCGGCAGATCAGATTCGCTTCCTAATACAATTCCCACATGCTGTTTTTCCATCTGTTTTCACCTCATAGAGTGACAGGGAACAGTTCTCTGTTACCTTTCATCTTCTGTCATCTTATACCTAGTAAAATATCTCAACAAGCGGGATCAAGTTTGTTTGATGATTTAATCAGTCATCAGTGGAATGGCGTCTTGCGGCCTATCTCCACTAACGACATCTATTCCCACTTCCAACCTCTCGCTTCCCACATCTCATTTATTCCCACTTCCCACTTCCAACTTCCCACTTCCCACTTTCCACTTCCCACTTCCCACTTCCCACTTCCCACTTCCCACATCTCATTTACCAACCACCATTCTCACTCCCATTCAATGGTACCGGGAGGTTTGGGGGTAAGATCATGAATGGTGGTTGGTAAATGAGATGTGGGAAGCGAGAGGTTGGAAGTGGGAATAGATGTCGTTAGTGGAGATAGGCCGCAAGACGCCATTCCACTGATGACT
>DUMY01000122.1 GCA_012839645.1 Syntrophomonadaceae bacterium | reverse complement strand
GATCGTCTCTAAGACGCTGCGGTATGTGGGTCAGGTGATCGTGGTGGATGACGGATCAGAGGATGGGACAGGGGAGAGGGCGAGGGGGGCTGGCGCCACAGTAATAAAGCACGAAAGCAACCAGGGTAAAGGTGTCGCCATCAACACAGCCTTTGATTTTGCCAAAAGGATCAACCCTTGGGCGATGGTGCTCCTGGATGCCGACGGCCAGCACCGTCCGGAAGAGATACCACAGCTTTTAAACCCAGTTTTGAATAACCAGGCCGATATGGTGGTGGGGTCACGTTTTCTGGTGAAAAATGATATACCGAAATACCGGATGCTGGGGCAGACGGTACTCAATATTACCACTAATTTGGGCTCAGGTATTAGGTTGACTGATACTCAGAGTGGGTTTAGGGCCTTCTCTCGGAAAGCCATAGAGAGAATGAGTTTCAAAGAAACCGGTTTCGCCGTAGAGTCAGAGATGCAGTTCAGGGCGAACAGGTACGGCCTCAAGGTTACCGAAGTGCCGATCAATACGAATTATGATGAGAAGGTGAAGAGGAGCCCGGTGGTGCATGGGTTTGGGGTGTTGTTTAGGGTGTTGGGGATGGTGGGGGAGAGTGTGTTTGGTGATGGTGATGGGAATAAGGAATCTAATATATCACAAGAGGGGATTAGGGAGTTTGGGGGGTAGCTGTAGCCTATAGGTTAAGGCGTAGAGTATCAATAGGTAAACAGATAGTTGGATATCGTTATTTTTATGAATGGTGGGTATATGGGAAAACTGGCTTCTATAATAATTGTTACATATAATCATAGGAAATATTTAGAAAGCTGTATCGACTCTCTTTTAAATCAGGACTATCCGTATGAAATTATTCTTGTTGATAATTGTTCGCAAGATAGAACAAGTCAATTTATTAAGGAAAAATACCCTGGAATTACGTTCATACAAAGCGAAAAAAATATAGGGTATGGTGCTGGTAATAACTTGGGGACTAAGCATGCAAAGGGAGAATATCTTGTATTTCTCAACCCCGATACGATAGTTGATAATGGTTGGTTAAGGGAACTGATTAAGCCATTTACATCTAATAAAAAAATGATAACAACCCCTAAAATTTTAACTTATGATGGCTCTGTTATAAATACCTGCGGAACAATCAACCACTTTACTGGATTGACTTTTACGAGAGGATATACGGCTAACCCAAGTTATTATCAAAAACAAGAATATGTTAGTGGGTTTTCGGGTTGTTGCTTTGCTATCAAAAAAGAAGACTTCATTAGCTTGAGAGGTTTTGATGAAAATTTCTTTTGTTATAATGAGGATTCTGAATTGTCATGGAGAGCGCTTAAGAAGGGATATAAAATTCTCTTTGTTCCCAGCTCAACTCTAAGGCACGACTATACTTTAAAGGTGATCCCTGAAAAGATATACCACCTGGAAAAGGGTAGATATATAATTCTTAGGAAATATTTTTCCTGGAAAGATGTTGTTCTTTTATTACCATCCTTAATAATGGCAGAGTTTCTAACATTTGGCTATGCTGCTAAATGTGGCCGGAGAGCCTTACGTTTTAAGATTAAAGCTATAAAGGATGGTTTTGCTTTTCAAATAAAAGTAGACAAAAATAATAGTATTGTAATATTTAAACAGTTGAATTTCAAAATTCCTCTCGACCAACTTACATATAATTGGCTTGAAAAAGCAATAAAAGTAGCTGCAAATTATATATTTAAATGGAATTTGAGGTTGTTAAGGTGAAAATCGCACAGATTTCAGCGACGTTTCCTCCCTATATGGCGGGTACGGGTAATGTATGTTACCAATATGCATTGGGATTGGCTAAACTTGGGCATGAAGTGACTGTCTATACAAGCAAGTGTCCAGATATTGATTATAAGTATCCTGATTCAATCCAGGTTGTTAGTAATGAACCTCTGCTGAAGATAGGGAACGCGCCAATAATTCCTGATCTTGTTAAGATTAAAGGGCATGATATTGTACATCTACATTATCCATTTTTCTTCGGAGGAGAATTACTATACCTTAATAGTAAATTAAGTAAAGAAAAATATATTGTAACATATCATAATGACGTTATTTCTAGCGG
>DUMY01000121.1 GCA_012839645.1 Syntrophomonadaceae bacterium | reverse complement strand
TTTCTGACTGTTTATTCTGAACCTGAAGCATATTCAGCCCTGCCACTTTATTGAGCAGTAAACAGCTGCCCGGAATATCGAAGATGTGGATTGGAAAGAGGTCGAAAGAGCTAAGTTGAAGTAAACAGGACAATTGAGGGGGGGGTTGATCAATGCAGGGGGTAATACCATAGTAAAGGAGGGAGTTTTCGGTCACGGAAGGGGTCAAATCATTGCCAAGGGCTCTGTTTACGCCAGAATTCTGGAAAACGCAAAAGTGGAGGCCGGCACAACAGAATCTCCTGGGAAAATTGGAAGAAATCAAAGATCATAAAAATAAGAGCAAGCAAATGTTAAATTGCCCGAACAATGTAGAGTTAGGGTGCGGGAGTATATCCATCTCGGTGTTGTTATCAGGTTTGGTAATATGAATTATTATATCCGGGAAGAGATGCAGCACATCTATTTTTACAAAGCAGAAGACGAAATTAAAATAGCGCCTTACTAGCCTTATTAAATGATCCGGAGGAGCGCGGGAGGGTTTTCTAATGACTTTAAAGGCGCTTGATCTTCAGGTAATGCTTCCAAGAACCCAGGATGTAGGAAGAATCCAGCAGGTTCAGCAGTCCAACGAACAAACACAACAGCAGAGTTTTGCTGCACAACTTCTAAAAGAAGCAGAAATTGCCCAGCGATCTGTTCAAAACCTACCTGAGACCAGGGAGGGCAGGATCCGGGAGAGAGAGAAGGAAAAAGAGGGGTTTGATTCGCAACAAGAATCAAGGCAGGGAACTTCGCGGGATGGAGAGCGGAGTCCAGAGCAGGACCAGGAGGTGTCCAAGTCTTCTCCAGGCCAGCTCATTGATCTAAAAATTTAGCCCAGAGGTGTTATTTATAAGAGATGGAACCTATACTTATCATTTTATCACTGTTGACTATTAGTGTCATTACTCTGGTTTTTGTAGTTGTCTGGCGAGATAGGCGTGATCTTAAGCTCCAACAGATAACTGAGGAAATAGATAAAATAGAAGAACTCTGCAAGGAAATGCGTCAGTATAAAACGAAAACCAAGGAAATGCTAGCCACCTCCAAAAAACAAACAGATTCTACTGTATCCAGGGTAGAGAACCAAGTGAAACAAGTGCGGGATTCTGTTGCCAATTTGGAACAGCGTTTACGTTCTGTTAATAAAGATTCTAGACAAGATTCCAGAAAAAATTCTAGGGATTCTGGTCGAGAAAAAGAAAGGCAGCAGAAGTATTCAGGGAGAGGCAAATCCCGTAACCCGCGTAGGGGACAGAAACCCCCATCAAGTGGTGGCGGCAAGGAAGCTTTACGGATTAATGATGGAGAAAAATATGCTAAAATGGTGAAGTTGGCTGACCAGGGTTTAAGTAATCAAGAGATCGCCAAAAGGCTTAAATTAGGACGTAAAGAGGTAGAAGTAGTTTTGCAATTAAAAAGAAAACAAATCAGTTAGAAGGAAAAGGCACCTTTTGTTCACAAAAGGTGCCTTTATTTTTCAAATCTGGCTGAATTGCATTGCTTGAAGCTGCTCCAATATGTTATACTAGCAATCGGTAAAAACACACGTCGCTTTAAGGAGAGCTGGGCGGGGGTCCTGCGGGTCCGTCCGGTTATGAAGGCGGCGGAGGTAAAAACCACAAGGAGGAGTATGAATAATGGCAATAGTAACCATGAAGCAGTTGCTTGAGGCAGGGGTACATTTTGGACACCAGACAAGGCGCTGGAATCCCAAAATGGCACCCTATATTTTTACAGAGCGCAATGGTATCTATATCATTGATCTCCAGAAGACTGTTAAAATGATTGAGGTGTCCTGTAATTTTATTAAAGAAGTAGTAGCTGATGGCAAAAGCGTATTGTTTGTCGGTACGAAAAAACAGGCACAGGACACAGTACGGGAAGAAGCCGAAAAATGTGGCATGTTCTATGTGAATGTCAGGTGGCTGGGAGGTATGTTAACGAATTTCCAGACCATCAGAAAACGGGTTGAAAGACTGCGGGAACTGGAAAACATGGAAGAGTCAGGTCATTTCGAATTGCTTCCGAAAAAAGAGGTCACCAAACTCCAAACAGAGAAGGAAAAGCTTTACAGGTTTTTAAGGGGTATCAAAGATATGGATGACCTTCCTGGAGCAGTTTTCATTATTGATACCAGAAAAGAACAGATAGCGGTACGGGAAGCCCGTAGATTAGGGATACCCACTGTGGGTATAGTTGATACAAACTGTGACCCTGATGAAATTGACTATGTGATACCAGGTAACGATGATGCCATCAGGGCAGTGCGCTTACTTACATCAAAGATTGCAGATGCCGTTCTAGAAGCAAAACAAGGAGAGCAAGCAGAAGAAAATCAGCAAGAATAAATATTAAGAATTAATTTTCAAGGAGGGATCCTTTTGATTAAAGCTGAGCTGGTCAAAGAGCTACGGGAACGAACAGGATCAGGGATTATGGATTGCAAAAAAGCACTCCAAGAAACAGATGGGGATTTGGAAAAAGCAGTTATTCACCTGCGGGAGCAGGGACTTGCTGTTGCAGCTAAAAAAGCGGGAAGAGTCACCAAGGAAGGGAAGATCGATGCCTATATACATGCAGGAGGCAAACTTGGTGTGTTAATTGAAATTAACTGTGAAACAGATTTTGTTGCCAAGACTGATGACTACCAGTGTTTGTGCAGAGAATTGGCTATGCAGGTAGCAGCTTCCAATCCCCTTTATGTGGACCGTACTGATGTGCCACAGGAAAGAATCGACGTTGAAAAGAGTATTTTAGAGACACAGGCCAAGAATGAGGGTAAGCCTGAAAAAATCATTGAAAAAATTGTTACAGGTAGGATGAATAAATTCTATCAAGAAACTTGTTTGCTGGAACAACCATATATTAGAGACCCCGATAGAACCACAAAGGACTTGATCAACGAATACATCGCTAAACTAGGTGAAAATATTGTGGTTCGCCGCTTTTGTCGCTTTGAGTTAGGTGAAGAAGGTTAAAATTTCTATTCCAAGAAAGGATTTTTAGGTTCAACGTAGAATGGAATTTTAGGGGACAGGAGGTTTTTCTGTGGAAAATCCTCAATACAAAAGGGTAGTTCTCAAGCTTAGTGGTGAGGCCCTATCCGGTGAAAAGGGTTATGGTATCGACCATGATATATTGAAAACAATTGCTCGAGAAGTCAAAGATGTTAACCACAAAAGGGTTGAAGTGGCCATTGTTGTTGGAGGCGGTAATATCTGGCGAGGTGTAGCAGGCAGCACAAAAGGGATGGACCGTGCTACAGCAGATTACATGGGAATGCTTGCTACTGTGATTAACTCGTTGGCTCTGCAGGATGCCCTGGAAAAGGAGGGCGTTGACACCCGGGTGCAGACAGCCATTGAAATGCGTGAGGTTGCAGAACCATACATTAGGCGCAGGGCAATCCGCCATCTGGAAAAGGGGCGTGTGGTGATTTTCGCAGGAGGCACAGGAAACCCCTTTTTTTCTACTGATACTACAGCAGCACTACGTGCCGCTGAAATAGAGGCGGAAGTCATCTTAATGGCTAAGAATGTCGATGCAGTGTATGATTCTGATCCCAGAATTAACCCTGAGGCCCAAAAACTCACTGAATTGAAGTATATGGATGTTTTAAAGAATGGACTGGGGGTTATGGATTCTACCGCTGCTTCTCTGTGTATGGACAATCAAATACCAATTATTGTTTTTGGCATCAGAGACAAAGGTAATGTTCTGAAAGTTGTAATGGGTGAAAAAATCGGTACTGTAGTAGGGAGGGAATAAAATGGATGATGTGTTAAAACAAACTGAAACCAAAATGAAAAGAACAGTTGACCTTCTGATAAAAGATTACTCTGCAATGCGCGCCGGGAGGGCAACACCCGCTCTGCTGGAGAAGGTATTTGCAGATTATTATGGAACACCTACACCTATTAACCAGATGGCAACAATTTCTGTGCCAGAATCTCGTCTTCTGGTGATTCAGCCTTGGGATAGGAATATGATACCCCAGATAGAAAAGGCAATTTTAAAATCAGATCTGGGTATTAACCCGGTAAGTGATGGTAATGTGATCAGGTTAGCTATTCCAACATTAACTGAGGAAAAGCGAAAGGACCTGGTTAAGGTTATCAACAAAAAAGCAGAAGAAGGACGTATATCTGTTCGTAATCTTAGACGGGAAGCAAATGATGAGGTTAAACGTGCTGATAAGAAGGGAGATATCTCTGAAGATTCAGCAAAACGACATCTCAATGACATACAGGATCTAACTGATAAATATATTAAACATATCGATAAGGTTGCCGATGCCAAAGAAAAAGAAATAATGGAGATTTGAGGTTGCAGGCAATGACAGGCAGTAATGTGCAGATCCCTGATATGATCGGGTTCACCCGAGAAGAAGGGTGCCTGATACTACAAAAGAGCGGGTATCATATAGAATTCAAATATACCCACTATCATTCAGATAAGGGCAGCAGAATTGTACGCCAACAGATGCTGGAAAAAGGAATTGTTGAACTAGTTATAAGCAGCGAATACTATAAAGACCCTGTGATAGGAAAAACGAGGTAAAATATGGCATGTAACATACCTGTTATCATGAATGCTCTAACGATGCAATTTATGAAAATTAATGATGGTATCTATACAATTGATGTGGATAAGCATGAAGACTGTGGGGTATGCATAGATGTCTGCCTGAATGATACAATTATTGAAAGAGATTTCCCCCTTCAGAAGGGGGCTTTTTCTAAGTTATTTAAACAGAGGCGACGGTATTGATGAAGAATAACATCAATTATACATTCTCCCAAAACAAGCAAAATGATTCATGGGATAAAATGGAGATGTCACGTTTACCGTATCATGTTGCTATTATTATGGATGGGAACGGCCGCTGGGCACAGGAAAGGGGCCTCCCTAGGGCAAGGGGACACCGTGCCGGCATGGAGTCACTGCGATCTGCTGTAGAGCTGTGTCTTGAAATAGGAATCAAAATTCTTACGGTTTATGCTTTTTCCACAGAAAACTGGAAAAGACCACAGGAAGAAATCAGTATTTTGATGGGATTATTGTACGAGTATATCCAGAAAGAACTGGATGAACTCCATAAAGAACAGGTCAAAGTAAGGACCCTTGGCCGGATCAGTGAACTTCCTGCCCCGGCAGTGTATGAAATTAAGCGCGCCCAGGAACTGACGTCAAAAAACAAGAAGTTAATTTTAAATATTGCTTTGAACTACGGGGGAAGAACAGAGATCGTAGATGCTGCCCGTAGGATTGCTCAGTTGGCTGTGCAAGGTAAAATTCTCCCGGAAGAAATTGATGAAGAGCTTTTTCAAAAACACCTCTATACAGGTGATTTACCGGATCCCGATCTGTTAATCAGGCCAGCAGGAGAACTGCGTATTAGTAATTATTTGTTATGGCAAATTGCTTATACGGAGTTCTACAGTACCAGTACTTATTGGCCGGATTTCCGAAAAGAGGAATTCATAAAAGCTTTACTATCATACCAGGGCAGACAACGTCGATTCGGAGGGCTTAAATGATTTGTTTTGGCAAAGGATAATAAGTGCCTTAATTGGCATACCGGTTCTGATTCTATTAGCTTATTTTGGCGGCATACCCCTAGTTATTTTTGTTGTGCTGATAGCTGTTGTGGGTTTATATGAATTGCAGCGGATCTACCGGCGTATGCATTTTCAGATTCCTCAATTTCTGGTTTACGGGAGCGCTTTTCTTTTTCCCCTGTTGGCTTATTTTACACCTGGCGGAAGAGAAGGCGGCTTTCTTTTTACTGGAATGATACTTATGTTAATACTGCATCTGATGCTTCTGGTTTTTGCTTTTCCCAGGTTTAACATAAGTGATCTTGCGGCATCATACTTGGGGAGTTGTTATGTTAGTGTTTTATTGAGTTACTTGATCCTGATCAGGAAGATGATCCCCCATGGATTTCCATTGCTGCTTTTGGTGTTTCTGCTTACCTGGGCATGTGATATAGGAGCGTATTCTATTGGACGCCGCTTTGGTCGTCGGGCTTTATGTCCCAACTTGAGTCCGCGTAAAACCATTGAGGGTTCTATAGGAGGCATACTATTTTGTAGTGGTACCGCTGCTGTTTTTCAGTTATTTTATCCTATTTTCACATATCCAAAGGTACTGCTTTTCGGTTTCATTGTCGGATGTGTTGTTCAGATCGGCGATCTTGTTGAATCAGCCATCAAAAGGATGGGAAAGACCAAGGATTCCGGGGTTCTGATACCTGGGCACGGGGGGATCCTCGATCGCTTTGACAGCCTTCTTTTTAGCGCACCTGTTGCATATTTTTTTATTAAACTGATCTTGCTCTAAGAGGAGTGAGAATTTGTCACCATCACTAGAAAAAGCGTTAATGGCCCTATTAAGAATAGTAACCATACTGCTTGCAGGTGCAGGAATTTATTTCTTTGCCCGCTATTTTTGGCCGCTTTTGGCTACCATGATCTCTACAGGCATTAAAATTGCACTTCCTTTGCTGTTTGCCTATTTGGTAGCAGTTTTGCTCAATCCGGTAATAGCAATTTTTGAAAATAAACTTCGTTTATCCAGGACACTGAGTACACTGATCTCACTTGTTATTTTTCTAGCATTGATCGGGGGACTGCTGTATCTATTGGTTTTCAATCTAATTCAGGAGATGATAGATCTTTCTGTGTCCCTGAGCGTTTTTTCTAACGAATGGAATCAGTGGAGTCTTAATGCGGTTATAGAGAAGCTTCAAGTGTTTTTGGAAAGGCTCCATATACCATCTCAATTTGTTAAGGAAACAGTGGAGGATTTCTGGCAGAGTCTAGATTTTGTTAGAGATATTGTCGCTGTGGTATTATCCCAGTTTTTTAACTTTGTGAAAGCTCTGCCTCAGTACTTTATTCTGCTTGTGGTAACCTTAATTGCCAGCTTCTTTTTTGCTCGTGATTATGAACTTATTAAAGCCAATGTTTCCGGGTTGATCATTAGGTGGCTGCCTGAACAGTGGGAAGCAGGGACGCGTAGGATTGGCCGGGGTTTACAAAGGGCCTTACATGGTTATATCAGAGCTATTTTGATCCTGATCAGCATCACGGGTTTTCTGACATTGATCGGGCTTTCTATTCTTGGTGTAAGATATGCTTACATTCTTGCTCTTCTAATGGCCTTGTTGGATCTTCTGCCTATTGTTGGGCCCGGTACGGTTTTTATTCCTTGGGCAGCATTGATGATGCTCACAGGAAGCCCTGGTTTTGGAGTCGGGCTGCTTATCCTTTATGGTATAATCGTTATTGTAAGGCAGATGCTGGAGCCTAAAGTAGTTGGTGAGAACATCGGTCTCCACCCCCTGACAACTTTGGTATCACTTTATTTGGGCTATACAATATTTGGGTTTTGGGGACTTATTCTGGGCCCAGCTGTAGTAATTATTTATAAGGCTTTTGCAGAAGATAACTAAGGATGTAGAACAGATGAAAAAGAATATTGTAATATTAGGTTCTACCGGTTCTATCGGAAGACAAGCTCTGGAGGTAGTGGCCCGGCATACCCCTGATTTGCAGGTGTTGGGGATCGCGGCACGTCATAACATCCATTTACTGGAGCAGCAGGCCAAAACTTTTGGGGTTCCTTATGTAGCTGTTGAGGATAAAGATGCAGCCCTTGAATTAGAGCATAGGTTACAGGGCTCTCCTATACGCTGCTTGGCAGGTACTGATGGAATACTGGAACTGGTGCGGCTTCCTGCGGCAGATCTTATTCTTGTTGCTGTCAGCGGCTTAGGGGGATTATTACCTACAATAGAGGCCATTTCCTGCAACAAACAGATCGCTTTAGCCAATAAAGAAACATTGGTAGCAGGTGGAAGCCTGGTCATGGAGGCAGCCTCAAAAAAAGGTATTCGTATCATACCTGTTGACAGCGAACACTCAGCTATCTTCCAATGTCTAGAGGATACTGCGGATGTAGAGAAGTTGATCATAACCGCTTCCGGGGGACCCTTTAGAGAAATGTCCTTTGATGATATCAAAAAAATAACTCCGGAAATGGCACTGCGCCATCCCACCTGGCAGATGGGTGACAAGATCACCATTGATTCTGCTACCTTGATGAACAAAGGTTTAGAAATTATCGAAGCCAGGTGGCTTTTCGGGATCGATTACGACCGCATCGAAGCGGTGATCCACCCTCAGAGCATTATTCACAGCCTTGTGGCTTACAAAGATGGTTCAGTTTTAGCTCAGTTAGGTTGGCCGGATATGCGTGTTCCTATACAGTACGCTTTTTTTTACCCGGAACGAAAAGGAAACAACCTTTCACCCTTGGATCTTGTTCAGGTAGGGCAGCTGACCTTTGAATCCCCGGATTTAGAGCGTTTTCCCTGCTTGAGATTGGCCAAAGAAGCTGGTAAAATCGGAGGAACAATGACTGCAGTTCTCAATGCCGCCAATGAAGTGGCGGTAGAGGCGTTTTTGAGACATATGATATCTTTTACTAGAATACCCGAACTGGTCGATAAAGTGATGAATTTACACAGTCCGAGGATCGGAAAGCTGGATCTCGATGATATTCTGGAAGCTGACAGTTGGGCAAGGGAGCGTACCAGGCAGTTGATAACTAGTTGCTGACAATCCTGTTCCTGTAATGCTCTACATGGGAGGTAAAAAGTGATTATTTTAATTTCAATCCTGGTTTTAGGTTTTCTTATCTTTGTCCATGAACTGGGGCATTTTATGGTTGCCAAAATGGTGGGCATTCATGTGCTTGAGTTCAGTATTGGCTTTGGCCCGAAGTTTCTGGGGTTTCAAAAAAGCGAGGACACTACTATGTATTCCTTACGCATATTGCCCCTGGGCGGTTTTGTGAGAATGGCTGGAATGGATCCAGAGGAGGAAAATGATTGCGCTAACGGTTTTAATGCCAAACCGCTGAAAAGCCGTTTTGCAGTGCTTTCCGCAGGCTCTGTAATGAATTTTCTCACGGCCATTTTGCTTTTTGTGATCACTTTTGGATTGATCGGTGAACCTGCTGTCTCCAATACCAATGTGATTGGAGATGTTCTTTCGGAGAGCCCGGCAATGACTGCAGGCTTGAGAGCAGGGGACAGGATTGTATCCATAAATCAAAAACCTACTAGGAACTGGGAAGAAGTGGCGGGAAGCATACGGGAAAGCAGAGATAATGATCTTAACCTGGTTGTGGAGCGTCAGGAACAGAGTCTCAGCTTTACGGTAACTCCCCGTTATGACTCCCAGTACGAGATATATCAGATCGGTATTACTCAACAGATTTTATGGCAAAAACAAGGCTTTATCTCAGCAATAAAGTTGGGATTAATCAAGGCCTTTGAATTTGCCAAACTGGTTCTAGTGGGACTTGTCGGATTGATTGGAGGCACGATCTCCACCAATGAGGTTGCCGGCCCTGTGGGAATTACAGTTGCCATCGGGGAAGCAGCTGCCGGAGGAGCAGGGTATTTGATGATCTTTACGGCGATACTAGGCATCAACCTGGCACTCATTAACTTACTGCCTATCCCCGCACTGGATGGAAGCAGATTAGTATTTTTAATGATTGAAGGACTGAAAGGTAAACCCGTAGCACCCGAAAAAGAGAATTTTATACACCTGATCGGTTTTGCCCTGCTCATGGTGCTCTTTGTGTTGATTACTTATAATGATATTGCCCGTATCTTTACCGGGGGTTAGCGATCAATATGATTTGTAAGCGGAATAAAACAAGACAGGTAAGGGTTGGCAGTGCCCTGGTAGGTGGTGGAGCCCCTATCACAGTGCAGACAATGACAAAAACAGATACTAGGGATGCTCTTGCAACGATCTCCCAGATCAAGGAATTGGAAAGCATTGGCTGTGAGATTATCAGAGTAGCAGTACCGGATCAAGAGGCTGCAGAGTCATTAGAGAAAATAAAAAATGAAATCTCCATCCCTATTGTGGCAGATATTCATTTTGATTATCGCTTGGCCCTGACAGCTGTAGATAATGGTATCGATGGTTTACGGATCAACCCTGGCAATATCGGGGGACCAAAACGTGTTCATGAGTTAGCCAGGGCAGCTGCGGAAAAGGATATTCCCATCCGCATCGGAGTAAACATGGGTTCTCTAGACCCGGAGATTGCCGATAGGTACGGCAGGACCGCTCAGGGGTTAGTGGAGAGTGCTCTTTCTCATGTTTCTCTATTAGAGCGTGAAAACTATTATAATATTGTTATTTCAGTTAAAGCAACTTCTGTGCCGGTAACTATTGAGGCCTACCGTTTGCTCTCTGAAAAAGTTGATTACCCCTTACATCTGGGTGTGACAGAGGCAGGAGGGGCCTGGGTAGGGACAATCAAGTCAGCCATTGGTATAGGGAGTTTGCTGTCTGATGGTATTGGGGACACCATCAGGGTATCCTTAACAGAACACCCCTGTGAAGAGGTACGAGTTGGCTACCAGATCCTCAAATCTCTGGGTCTTAGATCAGGAGGTATTGACCTTATTTCCTGTCCTACCTGTGGACGCTGCCAGATCGATCTGTTTAAAGTTGTAAATGAAGTGGAGAAACAACTTCCAGTTACAGATGAAGATCTTAAAGTGGCTATTATGGGATGTGTTGTAAATGGACCAGGGGAGGCTAAAGATGCAGATATAGGCATTGCGGGTGGTAAAGGGTGTGGTATCCTGTTTAAGCACGGTAAATTGGCAAGAAAGGTCCCTGAAGAGGAATTGTTAGAGACTCTGATCACTGAGATTAAAGAAATACTGGAGGAAAGGAAGCAAGCAAGATGAGGGTAACACAAATGTTGATCCCTACACTGAGGGAAGTCCCTGCAGAGGCAGATACGATCAGTCATCAACTCCTTTTGCGTTCCGGAATGGTGAGAAAGGTTGCTGCCGGTATCTATACACTTCTACCTTTGGGAAACAGGGTTGTAAAAAAAATCGAAAACATTGTTAGGGAAGAGATGGATCGTGCCGGAGGAGTAGAACTACAGCTTCCAATTGTCCAACCTGCAGAACTATGGCGCCAATCTGGCCGTTGGGATGTTTATGGACCGGAAATGTATCGCCTGCAGGACCGCCATGGACGGGATTTCTGTCTGGGGCCTACTCATGAAGAAATAATAACCAGCCTGTTCAGTCAGGAGGTTAACTCATACCGTCAACTGCCACTGCTTCTCTATCAGATCCATAATAAATACAGGGATGAACGTCGGCCGCGCTTTGGCTTACTGCGGGGGCGAGAGTTTATCATGAAGGACCTATACTCCTTTGACAAGGATGAGGAAAGCTTAGAAATAAGTTATCGAAAAATGTATGATGCGTATAACAGAATATTCAGCAGGTGCAGTCTGGACTTCAGGGCTGTGGAAGCTGATTCCGGTGCCATCGGGGGGGATGTCTCCCACGAATTCATGGTGATTGCTGATACAGGTGAGGATGCAATAAACTTTTGCTCAGAATGTGATTATGCAGCTAATATGGAAAAGACACCCTGTCATATCCATGAGAAAGAGCTCGTAGAGGAAGAAGGCCCCCTAGAACTGGTGGCTACACCAGAAGCACGCACTGTGCAGGATGTGGCATCTGATCTGCAAGTAAATACAGAACAAGTCTTAAAATCACTTTTCTATAATGTTGATGGGAAGTTGGTGGTTGTTCTGGTGCGAGGAGATCGTTTGGTGAATGAAACCAAAGTGATCAACTATTTGGGTGCTAATAGGCTGGATACCGCAGATTCTGAAGAAATGTTGAACAATTTTGGAATTCCCATGGGGTTTGCTGGCCCGGTTGGTTTACGTGAAAAAACAGCTGTTACAATTCTTGGAGATTTAGAGGTCAAATGTTTATTTAATGCTGTTGCCGGGGCCAATAAAACTGGCTACCATTACATTAATGTCAATCCGCAGCGGGATTATCAGGTTGATCATTACGGTGATTTCCGGGTTGCTGAAGAGGGTGATCCCTGTCCTTGCTGTGGTGCACCACTACAAGTGCAGCGAGGCATTGAAGTAGGACACATCTTTAAATTAGGGACCAAATACAGTGAGGCTATGGGTGCCACAATACTCGATGAGCATGGAAAAGAGATCCCTGTAATCATGGGTTGTTATGGGATAGGAGTTACCAGGACCATGGCTGCTGCTGTGGAACAAAGCAATGATGAGAACGGTATTATCTGGCCTGCAGCTATTTCTCCGTTCGATGTTTTAATAATGGCAGTCAATCAGCGTGATGAGCTACAGGCAGAGTTTGCGCTGAACCTGTATCAAAAATTAAAGAGAGCAGGGATCGATGTGCTCTATGATGACCGGCAGGAACGGCCTGGTGTTAAATTTAAGGATGCGGATCTGATTGGCTACCCGGTGCGGATTGTCATCGGTAAGAAGGCCATTTCAGAAGGGCTTGTAGAACTCAAGTGGCGGGCTACAGGGGAACTGATCTTCAAGGAGAAGGACAAGATTATAGCCTATCTTCAGGAAAACCTGACAGCAATGAAATCTTCCAAACGGTAGACTACAATGTTCTTCAGCCAGCTAAAGACCCAAAAACATTGCAGGTTAAGGCAGCTTTTGTTATAATGAATATCATGATGCAAGTGGATTAAAATCGCTTCGTAGAAGCAAGTATTTTTCAGGAGGTCAGAAGAGTGGGTTTGCGCCCACTCTTTCATATTATTTCAAGATTGGCAGAACGGAGGGAAATCCTTTGAAGAAAGAGACAGTGACTGTCAGGGTCCAGGAAGTAATTAGCCCCTTTATCTTACAGGAAGATCTTGAGTTAGTGGATGTAGAATACAAGAAAGAGCACGCTAATTGGTATTTGCGCATTTTTATAGATAAGCCTGGTGGGGTGCGTCTTGAGGATTGCGAGAAAGTCAGCAATTTCGCCAGTGCTGAACTGGAGAGGTTAGGTGTCATACCCTCCCGCTATTTTTTAGAGGTTTCTTCACCTGGAGTGGAACGACCGTTAAGGAAACCAGAGGATTTTGAACGTTTTTGCGGATCTACAATAAGACTACGTACAACAAGTAAAATTCAGGGAAGCAGGAATTTTCAGGGTATGCTTGTGGATTATGTGGATGATCAGGTAATTCTAGAAACGGAAGATGGTCGCTCAATAAATATACCGTATCATTTGATCAGACAGGCAAGATTGAAAATTTACTAAATTGTAATATACGGGAGGTGAAAGAGAAGTGAACCTTGAATTTATCGATGCTTTGAAGGATATTGAAAAGGAAAAAGGGATCAGCAGTGAAGTTCTCCTGCAGGCAATAGAGCATGCTCTGCTTACTGCATATCGGAAGAACTTTGGTTCCGCTCAGAATGCGCGCATCGAGATAGCAAGGGAAACTGGTGAAATCAAAGTTTTTTCAAGGAAAACAGCTGTCCCCGAAGCAGCTGATACCAATTTAGAGATCTCTTTGGAAGAGGTATTAAAAATTGATCCAGAAGCCGAAGAGGGCGATATAGTAGAGATGGAGGTTACACCACGTGACTTTGGACGCATCGCTGCACAGGCAGCAAAACAGGTTGTTGTCCAACAGATCCGTGAGGCCGAACGCGGATTGATTTATGAAGAGTTTTTAAGCCGCGAGGGGGATATTGTTACCGGGATTGTCAGGCGCCAGGAGGCAAGAAATATCTATATTGATTTAGGTCGTACTGAAGCGGTACTTTTACCATCTGAGCAAATTATCTCTGAAAGGTATAATCATGGTGACCGGATTAAGACATACATAACTGAAGTAAAAAAAACAACTAAGGGTCCACAGATTCTGGTTTCCCGGACTCATCCAGGTTTGCTCAAGAGACTTTTTGAATTAGAGGTGCCGGAAATATTTGAGGGAATTGTTGAAATAAAGGCTGTTGTCCGTGAACCAGGAATGCGTTCTAAGATAGCGGTTTTTTCTAGAAATGAGAATGTTGATTCCATCGGGGCGTGTGTAGGCCCAAAAGGTATGCGGGTCCAGGCAATTGTTCAAGAGCTTAAAGGAGAAAAAATTGATATAGTTAGATGGGACAATGAGTTAAAGGAGTTTATTGCTAATTCCTTGAGTCCGGCTAAGGTTGTTGCAGTAGAAATTGACGAGGATGAGAAAGCCGCCCGGGTGATTGTTCCGGATCACCAACTTTCCCTAGCTATCGGTAAAGAAGGGCAAAATGCCAGGTTAGCTGCGCGCCTGACCGGATGGAAAATCGATATTAAAAGTGAGTCCCAGCGTGATTTGTACGAGGAACAGCTTAAGGAACAGCTTAAGGAACAGCTTGAGGAGCAGCCCGAGGAACCGATTGAGGAACTAACCGAGGAACAGCTTGAGGAGCAGCCCGAGGAACCGACTGAGGAACTACTGACTGAGGAACATTCTGGGGAGCAGCCTGAAGAAGAACAGCCCCTTGATGGAGTTGATAAATCTGAGGAACAAGGGGTGAATTCTTGATGGCTAGGGTGAAAAGGGATCCTCAGCGAATATGTGTTGGCTGCGGACAGACCAGGATGAAAAAAGAGCTTATTCGTATAGTAAGAAGTCCAGATTACCAGATAAAAATAGACACCACTGGTAAGATGTCCGGGAGGGGTGCCTACCTCTGCCGTAGGATGGAGTGTTTGACAACTGCGCTTGCGGGCAAACAACTTGAGCGAGCCCTGCGGATGGAGATGCCCCAGGAAGTCATTGCAGATTTAAAGAAAACCATCTTAGGTGAAATCTAGTGGCATTTTTTACTTTGTTGGGATTTGCTGCAAAATCTAATAAATTGGTTCGTGGAATGACCAACTGTCTTAATGCCATACGTAACAATAAGGCGAAGTTGGTAATTATCACTGAAGATGCAGGTAAAACCCGCAAAAAGGTAGTTAGGGAATGCCAGTCTCTGGACATTCCTATTGTTGAATTCGGTAAAAAGGATCAATATTTCAGATCTTTAGGAGGAAATCCAGCTTGCTACTGGGCGATTCTATCTCAGGAAATAGTCGAAGATCTGATGAGAGAGCTTAAACAATACGGGGGTGATTGAATGGCAAAAATTCGGATTCATGAATTGGCCAAAGAATTAAAAATGAGCAGTAAAGACCTGGTAGTCCGCCTACGTAAGATGGGCTACTCAGTTAAAAACCATATGAGCACTGTTGATGAAAAAGAGGCTGCCAAAATAAGACATAAAATAAAACCCAAGGGTACTAAATCCAAAGGTACTAAAGATAAAACAGGCACAAAAGCAGCCCCTCAAAAACCAGCTAGGGAAGCTGAGGCTAAAGATAAGGATTTTCGTAAGCGGGCTCAACAACGAAAAGAGAAAATGCGTCAGAAAAAAGAGCAGAACAAGAAGAAGATCATGGCAAAAGTACGGCCTCCTTTCCGAAGCCGTACCAAGAAGAAGCGAAAGGAGCAACATCGGATAACTTCAGCAAACACAGAACCAAAAAAAATTATCATTGAGGAAAAAATCACTGTACAGGAACTAGCCAATTGCCTGCACGTCAACGGGGGCGAAGTTATCAAGAAGCTAATCGATTTAGGAGTAATGGCTTCTTTAAATCAGGTAATTGACAGCGAAACAGCGACATTAATAGCTTCTGAATTCGGGGTTGATGTTGAAGTACAGGATGAGATTGTGGAGCTAGAGGCGCTGCTGACTGATGCACCTGATCGCCCGGAAAACATGAGCCCAAGACCACCTGTAATCACAGTAATGGGTCATGTGGACCATGGAAAAACATCTTTACTAGACTATATTCGCCATACGGATGTTACTGCAACAGAAGCAGGGGGTATTACCCAGCATATCGGTGCTTATCAGATAGAAGTAAAAGGTAACAAGATAACTTTCCTGGATACTCCCGGCCATGAGGCATTTACTACCATGAGAGCGCGGGGTGCACAGGCGACAGATATTGCAGTACTTGTTGTGGCAGCGGATGATGGGGTAATGCCTCAGACTGTTGAAGCGATTAACCATGCCAAAGCTGCTGATGTGCCTATAGTGGTAGCTATTAACAAAATGGATAAACCGGGAGCCAATCCAGACGTTATTAAACAGCAGCTTACTGAATATGGTCTGGTCCCGGAAGAGTGGGGTGGAACCACCATTTGTGTTCCGGTTTCTGCAAAAAAGGGAACAGGTATTGACCAGCTGCTGGAGATGCTTCTCCTGGTTGCTGAGATGGAGGAATTGAAAGCTAATCCTAAAACCCTGGCAAGGGGCACAGTGATCGAGGCAGAATTGGATAAAGGAAGAGGTCCTGTGGCCACAGTTCTGATTCAAAAGGGCACACTACATATAGGTGACCAGATTTTAGTAGGTATTTCCTCTGGTAAGGTGAGAGCCATGCATGATTACAAAGGTCGCCGGATCAGTCAGGCCCTTCCCGGAACACCGGTAGAGATCCTTGGACTGTCAGATGTGCCTGCAGCCGGTGATATCCTTTATGCTGTTGATGAAGAAAGGACAGCCCGCCAGATCGCTGAGAAACGTTCTGAGAAAAAGCGGCAGATTGAAAATGTTACTCCCGAAAAGGTGACACTGGAAGAGCTGTTCAACCAAATTAAGGAAGGCAAAGTCAAGGAACTCAACTTGGTTGTTAAGGCTGATGTTCGGGGTTCGGTAGAGGCATTAATTCAGGCCCTGGAAAAAATGGGAGATCAGGAAGTGCGAATCAATATTATACACTCTGGAGTTGGCGCCATAACAGAAACAGATGTTATGCTGGCCAGTGCATCTAATGCTCTGGTTATCGGTTTCAATGTGAGACCAGATGTCAATGCTAAAAAAGCCGCCGAATCCCAAAAAGTTGAACTAAGGCTCTATCGTGTGATTTATGAGGCTCTTGATGATCTTAAGGCAGCTCTTGAGGGAATGCTGGAGCCCATTTATAAAGAGGTCAGTACAGGCAGAGCCGAAGTGCGTAATTTATTCCATATTCCGAAAGTGGGAATGGTAGCTGGCTGCTATATTCTTGAGGGAAAGGCGATTAGAAACAGCAGTGCTCGAGTTATTCGTGATGGCGTTGTTATCTATGAGGGGAATATAGATTCCCTAAAAAGGTTCAAGGATGATGCCCGGGAAGTTACACAAGGGTATGATTGTGGAATAGGACTTGACAAATTCCAGGACATAAAAGTCGGAGATATTCTTGAGATCTATCAGATAGAAGAGATCAAAAGAGAGTTAAAGTCTTAAGAGGTGATAGAAAGTGAACTACCGTGCCAATCGTCTGGCCGGTGAAATACAACGTGTTGTAACCGATCTGCTGCAGACCGGGTTGAATGACCCACGCATTTGCAGACTTACAAGCATAACAGCTGTTGATGTTTCTAAAGATCGGCGCCATGCGAAAATCTATGTGAGTGTGATGGGATCAGAGGATGAACAGCAAAAAACTCTTGAGGGTTTAAAGAGTGCCAGTGGCTTCATTAGATCCGAATTAGGAAAACAGATCCGTTTGCGTTACCATCCAGAGCTGACCTTTGAATTGGATAACTCAATTAAACACAGTCTAAAAATTAATAAGATACTTCGGGACTTGGTGCCGGAAAAAGATGGGGGGACTGATGACTGATATAGCAGAATCAGCTAATGTTTTGCTAAAGAATGATAATTATGTGTTAACAACACATTTAAATCCTGATGGTGATGCCTTGGGATCCTTGCTTGGACTGGGTTTGGCATTATTAAGTGCGGGTAAAAACGCGGTTATGGTCATGCCTCATCCTGTACCCGCCACCTTTCAGTTTATGCCAGGTGCCCAGCAGGTTAAAAAAGTGGATGTTCAGGCGAAGTTTGATGTGGGTATTGCCCTTGACTGCACTGATATAACCAGGGCGGGGGAAGAAGCTCAACAGGTTTTACAGAAAGCCAGAAACCTGATTAATATCGACCACCATATAAGCAACCAGTATTTTGGTGACCTAAATGTTGTAGATGCACAGGCGTCAGCAACAGGGGAAATAATATACGATATTCTGTATGAAGCAAAAATACCCATTACCTCAGATATTGCTACTAATCTTTATACAGCAATTGTTACTGATACGGGTTCTTTTCAGCATCAAAACACCACTGCGAAATGTCTTCAGACAGCTGCTTTTTTGCTGGACTGTGGGGCTGAACATAGGACCATACAGCAGCATCTTTATGAGCAAAGGTCCCTGGGAAGCTTGCGCTTACTAGCCAGGGGACTTGAATCCCTTTCACTTAATGAAGACGGCAGGGTTGCCTGGATGACAGTTTCCCAGGATCTATTATCTGCCAGCGGTGCTACTGTAGATGACAGCGATGGTATGGTTGACTATGTTAAATCGTTGAAAGGTGTAGAAGTGGGGATTCTTTTTAAAGAGGTCAACTCTGGCGAAACCAAAGTCAGCTTTCGCTCGAAAAACTATTTAGATGTCAATCAACTGGCTGCCCATTTTGGAGGCGGCGGACACGAGCGGGCTGCAGGATGTACTGTCAATGGCAAGATTGAGGATATTGAACGAGTTGTGATCCGTAAAACAGAGGAACAACTTGCTGTTAAAAACTGTGGAGGACCGGGAAGATGAACGGCTTGATCAATGTTCTTAAACCTCCGGGTTTAACATCTCACGAGGTTGTAGTTGCCCTGCGGCGGATGTTCGATATTAAAAGAATCGGTCATACCGGAACACTGGATCCTGGTGCAACGGGTGTTCTTCCTATCTGTGTGGGGCAGGGTACCCGAGTGGCTGAATACCTGATCAATAAGCCGAAGGAGTACAGGGTTGAAATTACCTTTGGTATCAGAACTGATACCTATGATGCCGGTGGCAAAATATTGGAAAAATCAGCAGGGTTTAAACTGGATCCCCTGAAATTAAATAATATTTTAGACGACTTTAGGGGTGAAATAAAACAGGTTCCTCCCATGGTTTCTGCTGTCCATCACCAGGGAAAAAGGTTGTATCAACTGGCACGTGAAGGTAAAGAAATTGAACGCAAAGCAAGGCGTGTATATATCTATGAATTTAACATTATTCGGTTACAAAAAGATTTAACATATCCGCGGCTTCTATGTGATATCAAGTGTTCTAAAGGAACCTATGTGCGCAGTATTTGTGCAGAGATTGGCGAAAAACTGGGATGTGGTGCTATCCTCTCTTTTCTGGTGCGCACTGCTAGTGGTCCTTTTCTTCTGGAAAACTCATATACTCTTGAGGAAATATTAGAGATGTGGAGACAAGACGACTTATCATTTTTACTACCCATCGATTTTGCCCTGCAGGATATACCTGCTTTAACTGTCAAAGAAAAAGCTGTACCACATATTTTGAATGGTCAGCCTCTGGCCCCTTCAGGTGTTTTAGGTGGGATAGGTAAAAACGAGATGCCCAAATTCGTTCGCCTTTATTCTCCAGATGGAAAACTTTTATCCTTGGGGAACTACTGCAGTACAGATGATGGAGATTGGCACTACAAACCCAAGAAGGTTTTTGCAAGCTTACAAAAATAAGAGGATAAGAGGTAAGTTTCGATGAACGTGTTTGGAGAAACAGAGAAGATAGCTGTTCAGGATAAGCATCTGGTTGTTGCTTTGGGGAATTTTGACGGAGTACACCGCGCCCACCAGCGTCTCCTCCGGGAAATGACCGCATATGCTCAGAAAATCGGTGCTCTTTCTACGGTCTTTCTTTTTCATCCCCATCCTCAGCAAGTATTAAATCCCAATAAATGCCCTAAGCTTCTTCTGGATACCAATAAAAAAATCGAATTGTTGGAACAGCAAGGTGTTGATGTTATCTTTACAATTCCCTTTGACGTAAAATTTGCTTCTTTGGCACCTGAGGAGTTTGTAGACAAAATAGCGTCTGAGCTGAAAGTTGCCGGGGTATTTGTTGGTTACGATTATCGTTTTGGCTGTGCAGCCCAGGGAACACCTGAGTTGCTCAAAGAGCTGGGGGAAAAAAAGGGTTTTTACGTAGAAGTTATTCCACCTGTTGTTTTTAAGGAAACTCCTATAAGCAGTACCCTGATTCGTAAAGCTCTGTCTGCAGGGAGTATTTCCAGGGCAAAGGAGCTGCTGGGATATTGGCCTGTTCTAAAGGGTGAAATTATTACAGGTGAGAAGCGAGGACGAAAATTAGGGTTTCCAACAGCTAACATCAGGATTCCCGGCGAACTTCTGGTTCCCCAAAATGGGGTTTATGTCGGAGAAGCACTACTGCAGAAAAAGCATTATTTGACGGTTTTGAACATCGGGGTGCATCCCACCTTCGGTTCCAGCAGTCAAGAGTTAATAGAAGCACATTTGCTGGATTTTCAGGGAGATGCTTATCATGAAGAGATTGAAATCAAGCTTTTAAAATGGCTGAGGGAAGAACGAAAGTTTAAGAGTGCACACGATTTAATAAAACAAATCCGGAACGATATTAAAGCAGCCGAGAAGATCTATGGGGAAATAGAAGAACATCGGCTTTACACAGGATGAAAGGGCATAAAACGAAAGATTTACAATGGGGATAAACTATGATAAGATTAGAAAAAAATGTGCTCGTAAGGGGGAATATACTTGGGACTTCCGGTGATCCACGAGTATCACCACAACCTAAGGAAGGTAGTCCAACAAATATCGCAGATTTGTTTAAGTGAGGAGTTTCTTGCTTTAGCAGAAGAACTTGAAGGATTTTATGCCAAAACTCAGGCTGATCATGCTTCAATAGTTGCTTTTCAAGATGCCCTATATGCCTTGATTGCCCAGGAGGAGATCGAGCTGCGTAATCCGGGTGCCTGAGGGTGGGGAGTACCGAGAAAAGATGAAGGTTATTATTACAGAACATGCAAAAAAAAGATTGAATAACCTTCGCCAGGATAAAATAACTATTGATGATATTATATGCGCAGCTCAGGAAATTCCGGCACATATCCCAAGCGCAGCTAGATTCCGCGGGTTTTTTGCCAGATCTGGCAGGGTGTTCGATCTTGTTGTCAAGGATATACCAGCGGGAAGGCTGGTTATAACAATAATTGGAAAGAAAAGTTAAGCAATAGTAAAGTAAGGGAGGTTTCATAGTGACTTTTAATTCTGCAGCGAAGAAGGGGATCATTGAAAAATACCAGATCCACGAACGTGATACTGGTTCTCCGGAAGTACAGATTGCACTACTTACAGAGCGCATCAATTATCTAACAGAGCATCTCAAGATGCATAAGAAGGACCATCACTCCAGAAGGGGACTCTTAAAGATGGTTGGCCAAAGGCGCAGTTTTCTCAATTACCTGCGGGAGAGTGATCCTTCTCGCTACCGTGCTATTATAGAAAAACTAGGGCTGCGGCGTTAAGAGAAAAGCGGATTACAGGGGAGAGCGGTTAGCCGCTCTTTCTGATTGTTATTTAGCTTTTTAAAGGGAGGTTCATTATGCCAGAAACATTTCAGATGATGCTTGGTGAAAGACCTTTGGTCTTTGAATTTAACAAAGTAGCCAAGCAAGCCAATGGAGCTGTTTTAGTACACTATGGTGATACTGTAGTTTTGGTAACTGCTACTATTTCTAAAGAACCCCGGGAGGGGATCGATTTTTTCCCTCTCCTGGTAGATTATGAGGAGCGTCTCTATGCTGTAGGGAAGATTCCAGGTGGTTTTATTAAAAGAGAAGGGAGACCTACGGAAAAGGCAATTCTTTCCGCAAGACTAATTGATAGGTCGATTCGGCCGCTTTTTCCACAGGGATTTCGCAATGATGTCCAGGTAGTTGCTACTATTCTATCTGTTGACCAGGACTGCTCACCCAGCATTACAGCTATGGTCGGTGCCTCAGCAGCGCTTTCGGTTTCTGATATTCCTTTTGCTGGTCCTATTGCCGGTGTTATTGTGGGGCGTATAGATGGTGAATATATACTTAACCCTACAGTAGAGCAGGAAAAAGAGAGTGATATACACTTGATTGTGGCCGGCACCGAAAAGGCGGTGTTGATGGTTGAGGCTGGTGCTGAGGAAACAAGTGAGGAAGTAATCATCAAAGGGATCGAGTTCGGTCATCAGGCGATCAAGGAAATAGTCAAGTTTCAAAAAGAAGTTGTTGAGAAAATCGGTCAAGAAAAACTAGCTGTTCCCTTATCTGAGCCTGATTCTCAAATAGAGGCTGATGTGCGTGCCTTTGCCCATGATAAAATTGCTGAGGCAGTGAAAAACGCGGATAAGCTGGCCAGGCAGAGTGCTTTGGAAGAACTAGAAAAGGAAACTGTTGGGCATTTTGCAGAAACATATCCTGAACAGGAGAAGGTTGTACAGGAGATTTTCTTGAAGGAACTTAGAGAGATAGTGCGGACAATGATCCTTGAGGATGGTCTACGTCCTGATGGAAGAGGGCTTGATGAGATCAGGAAGGTTACCTGTGAGGTAGGAATTCTGCCGCGCGCTCATGGAAGCGGTCTTTTTACAAGGGGTCAAACCCAGGTAATGACTGTGGCAACTCTAGGTACAATTCGCGAGGAACAAATTCTGGATGATTTAGGTCTTGAAGAATCAAAGCGTTACCTACATCACTACAACTTCCCGGCCTATTGTGTCGGTGAAACAAGGCCTATCAGGGGTCCAGGACGCAGGGAGATTGGTCACGGTGCGTTAGCGGAAAGGGCATTATTCCCTGTTCTACCGGAAGAAGATGAATTCCCATATACTATCAGGCTTGTTTCTGAAGTACTGGAATCTAATGGTTCTTCATCTATGGCCAGTGTCTGCGGCAGCGCCCTGGCTCTGATGGATGCAGGTGTTCCTATTTCTGCTCCTGTTGCAGGCATTGCTATGGGGCTGGTTATCGGTGAAAATGAGTTTGCTATTCTAAGCGACATCCAGGGTATGGAGGATGCACTGGGTGATATGGACTTTAAAGTAGCCGGAACAGCCAAAGGTATTACAGCCCTACAGTTGGATATCAAAGTTCAGGGTCTTACAACAAAGGTTTTAAGACAGGCTCTTGCTCAAGCGAGAGAAGGCAGGATGTTTATCCTGAGGAAAATGACCGAGACAATTGAGAAGCCACGACCTGATTTATCACCTCATGCACCGCGCATTATAACCATGACCATCGATACAGAAAAAATTCGCGATGTGATTGGTCCTCAGGGTAAGGTGATCAGGAGAATTATAGAAGAAACCGGAACACAGATTGACATCGAGGATGATGGGCGTGTCTTTATCTCAGCTACAAGTGAGGAAGCCGGGAAAAAGGCAGTAAGCATCATTGAAACCCTGACGAAAGATGTTGAGGTTGGGAAAATATATTTAGGCAAGGTCGTCAGGTTGATGGACTTCGGGGCTTTTGTGGAAGTTATTCCAGGAGTGATGGGCAGCTCAGGCAAGGAAGGCCTGGTGCATATTTCCCAGTTAGATGAACGAAGGGTCAACCGTGTCAGGGATGTTGTCAAAGAAGGAGACGAAATCATCGTCAAGGTCACAGATATCGATAGACAGGGACGTGTCAACCTTTCTCGCAAAGAAGCTATTAGGTCTTTGAGAAAGAAAACGGAAAAATAAGGAATAAAACTAGCAAATATCTTCCCATCCCCCGGAATACAATTTTATTCAGGGGGTGCGGAAGTGTTTGTTTTTTTCTGGAGAAAAAGGAGTTTATTCTTGGGGGCTACTGTCCTTCTCTTGTTGGTCATCTTTATTTTTACTGCTACTTCTGCTACAGAACAGGTTTTTCAAAGAAAAAAACCTATATACCAGGGGAATCCCGCAAAAAAGCAAGTATCGATAACTGTAAATGTGGATTGGGGGGAAGAGCATCTTCCCGCCATGCTGGATATACTAAAAGAAAACCGTGTCAAGGCAGCGTTTTTTATCACTGGAAGATGGGCTAAAGAAAACCCAAAACTTATCCAAAAGATTGCCAACCTTGGTCATGAAATTGGCAACCACGGTTTTTCACATCCTCATGTAAATGAGCTAGCTCTTGATGAAAACATGGAAGAGATCCAGAAAACATCAGATATGATCCATCAGGCAGCACAAAAGAAAACACGTTACTTTGCTCCGCCATATGGAGAGTTCAATGATACAGTCTTGGATGCTGCTTTTAAGACAGGACACCAGGTAATTCTTTGGACGGTAGATACGGTGGACTGGCAAAAGCCGCCGCCAGCAGAGATTACATCCCGGGTGCTTGACGGCATCCAGAACGGCGGAATTATTCTCATGCATCCCACAGAACAAACAAATAAGGCATTACCTGAAATGATCAAGGGGCTGCAGGAGCAGGGTTATCAAGTTGTGCCTTTGGAAAAACTAATAGCTGGTTAACTGGTTTGATTCTTATTACTTTGAAGGAGGAACCAAAGTCAGATGAGGGGAAGTCTGCGCTGTCTGTTGCCCATAATATTTATGGTTTTATTATTAATACCGAGTAGTAAAGCCTGTACAGCAGGCGAACTTTCGCTCACGGCTGATGCTGCGGTATTAATGGATTATCAGTCCGGTGCTGCCCTCTACACTTACAATGCCACCAAACCGCTTCCTCCGGCCAGTACAACAAAGGTATTAGCTGGGCTTCTGAGCCTGGAATTGGGAGACGGAAAGGAATCTGTGATGGTTGATCCTTACTCCGCTTCCCTTGAAGGGACAAGCCTCTACCTTAAAACCGGACAAAAATTCAGCCTTTATGATATCACAAAAGGAGCCTTGATCAATTCCGGAAATGATGCCGCAGCTGCTATTGCTGTTCACATGGCTGGAAGTGAAGAGCAATTCGCAGCTTTGATGAATTATAAAGCTAAGACCGTCGGCTGTTGGCAGAACAATTTTTCTAATCCACACGGGCTCCCCCAGGATGGACATGCTGTAAGCGCCTATGACCTTGCTAGAATTACTCGATATGCCTTGAGAAACAATGACTTTCGGCAAATAGTCGGAACCAAAAGCGACCGGATTATAGAACTCTCTGGAAGTGATGTTATTATTTTAGATAATACAAACAGGATTTTAGGGCATAAAGATGGTGACATTGAGATTATTGGTGTGAAAACTGGAACAACCAGTGAGGCAGGAGAATGCTTGGTAGCGGCTGCCAAAAACAAAGGGCACCTTTTGATCAGCGTGGTTCTTGGAAGCAGTAACCGCTATGCTGATACTCTAAAGCTTATGGAATACGGCGCAAAAAACTGTCACTATACTGCTGTTAAAGGCAAAAAAACATTATACCAGGTGCCGGTAAAAAGGGGATCCTGTGATACAGCTGCAGTAGGCACTGCAAGCGATATATCCTTAATGGTTTCACCGCAGCAGCTGCCGCTAGTAGATAAGAGGCTCTACCTTAAATCTAGCCTGAGGGCGCCTTGCAGGAAAGGAGAACCTGCCGGTCGAATAGAGATCAGATTGGAGAATAACATTATTTGCTCCACTGAGCTGATAGTGCTTCAAGATGTTCCTAGACGTTCTTTCTGGATGAGAAAGGGAAAATGAGAAAAATGGAGGGCACAACGATGTATTATAAGGATGTACTGGATAACGGAGTTACGATTGTTGCTGAAGAAGTACCAGGAGTGCACTCAGTAGCCGTTGGTTTTTGGGTAAAAACTGGGTCTCGTCTCGAGGAACCTGAGGAAGCAGGCGTTTCACACCTGATTGAACACCTGTTGTTTAAGGGAACAGCCAAGAGGGAGGCTAAACAGATTGCTGAAGCCATCGAAGAGGTGGGTGGCCAGCTTAATGCCTTTACAAGCAAGGAATACACGTGCTATTTTGTGAGAGTTCTAGAAGAGCATCTCCCTTTGGCGGTGGATGTGCTCAGTGATATGCTGTTTAACTCTTTGTTTCGTGAACAAGATCTGGATCGGGAGAAAAATGTTGTTGCAGAAGAGATCAGTATGTATGAAGATACACCGGATGATATCATCCATGACTATTTCTCTCAGACCATGTGGGACGGACATCCCTTAGGGCGACCGATAATCGGGACAATGGATTCTTTATCCAGAATCGATAGAGACCGGCTCCTTTCTTTTTATAAGCGCCATTATTGTCCATCAAATCTGGTAGTGGCTTTGGCAGGCAGATTTGAGCATAGAGAAGCAGTTGATCTTTTAGAGTCAACCTTGGCATCTTTACCTGCTGGAAAGATCGAAAACCGAATTACTCCTCCCCAAAACAGAGCAGCAGTAAAGAGCTATTACCGAGATTTAGAACAGGTGCAGATCTGCATGGGTGTGCCAGGGGTATCTTTATATGACGAAAATGTTTATTGTCTACAGATTATCAATAACATTTTAGGAGGAGGGGCCAGCTCTCGCCTTTTTCAACGGGTCCGAGAGGAACGCGCTTTGGTTTATGCTATCTACAGCTATTATCTGGCTTTTCTGGACAGCGGGTTGTTTACCATTTATGCGGGGACAAATCCGGCTAACTGCCAGGAGGTTTTGGATTTAAGTTGGGAACAGATACAGGCGATAAAAGAATTCGGTATATCAAAAAAGGAATTAATCAGGGCTAAGACGCAGGTAAGAGGGGGGCTACTGCTGTCTCAAGAGAGTGTTCTCCAGCGTATGCACCGTCTGGGGAAATCAGAACTGGTTTATAATAGATTTATTACTATCGAAGAAATCCTGAAGAAGATCAATGCGCTGACTGAAGAGGATGTGCAGTCTTTTGCCCGGGAACTATTTGATCCGGAGCAGATGACAATAACTGTGCTGGGGCCCCTTACCAAAGATAAAATCAGATACCCTTTTGCTGTTTCCCGAACATAATTCCAGTATTTGATTCATAAATACAAAGCAGAGGGCGAAGGGGGGAGAGGAATGCGTTTAAGTGATCTGGTAGGTAAGGAAATCATTAATATATTTGACGGGATGCGCCTTGGCACTATTGGGGATTCAGATATGGTCATTGATCCTGAAAGTGGAGAGGTTGTATCAATTGTTCTTCCGGGACGTTCCAATTTTTTAGGCCTTTGGATAGACAGACAGGAAATAGAGATACCTTGGTCATCGGTTAAAAAGGTGGGCAGTGAAGTAATCATTGTCGACTTAGATGAAACCTATTCGCAGTATAAAAGGTATTTGTAGAAAGCCAAAAAAGAACCCGGTCCCCGGGTTTTTTTATTATTCGAAAAGAGAAAGCTTTTATTGACATAAAGCGTCATCTATATAAGAATAAAGGCAACATCGTTCTAAAGAAATGGGGCAGATTCAACGTGAGTAACGAAATTAGTATAGTAATCACCGGAGTTGCGGGAAAAATGGGCAGTGAAACAGCAAAAGCGGTTCTTGCTGAAGAACCTGAACTGAGGCTTGTGGGGGCAGTGGATCCCAGAGAAGCTGGGGTAGATTTAGGGGATATAATCAGAGTCCCTGATTGTGAGATCAAGGTAAGTGAACACCTGAATCAGGTTCTGGCATCTACTCAGGCAGATGTTGTGGTCGATTTTACAAACCCCCAGGCTGTTCTAGAGAATGCTAAAACAGCTCTAGAAAATGGGGCAGCACCTGTAATTGGCACAACAGGATTAGATGTGGTAGGAATTGCTGAATTACAAAAGCTGTCTGAAAGGGCTGATAGGGCAGTCTTGATTGTACCCAATTTCGCCCTTGGAGCAGTGTTGATGATGGATTTTGCTAGGTATGCAGCCCGTTACTTCAATAATGTAGAAATAATTGAAATGCATCACGATCAAAAGATCGATGCCCCTTCTGGTACTGCACTCAAAACTGCACAGATGATTCAACAGGAAAGAGAACCCTTTACACAGGGGCATCCGGAGGAATACGAAAAATTGACCGGAGCAAGGGGTGGAGAATCGGAAGGAATCAGAATTCATAGTGTACGCTTGCCCGGCCTGGTTGCTCACCAGGAGGTGATCTTTGGTTCACCTGGGCAGACGCTTACCATCAGGCATGATTCCCTGCACCGGGAGTCCTTTATGCCCGGGGTCTTAATGGCTATTCGTAAGGTTCGTGAACTCAAGGGAGTAGTTATCGGCCTTGAAAAGATTCTTGACTAAATGCATGGCACCTTCTTCTTTTTTTTCTCATATACTGTTACCGCCAGCAATATGAGGGAAAGGAGGGGAATGAAAAATGAGCTTGGATTTGAGGGGAATCAAAATAGCTGTTATCGGAGGCGACCAGCGCGATATCTACCTGATGCAGGATCTTGTTAAATTGGGTGCAAGTGTATCAGCAATAGGATTTTCCCCTTGTCCTGAGCTTAGCCAGGTTCGCCTTGTAGATCATTTGGAAATGGCTCTGCACAAGGCTCAGGTTCTTATACTCCCTATGGGTGGCACAGATTTGGAGGGGAACATTAAAACCCATGACCAGGATATTACTCTACGGCTGTCCCCTGAAATTGCCGCTGCCATCCCTGAAGGGGTTCTTGTGATTATCGGTTTTGCCCGGGATTTTGTGAAGGAATGGGCACTTAAGTATCGTTGGAAGATGGTCGAAATTGCCGAGATGGACACTGTTGCTGTGTTGAATTCTATTCCTTCTGCTGAAGGTGCTCTGCAGTTAGCCATGGAAAAGCTTGCGATCACTATCCATGGAAGCAATTCCTTTGTATTGGGTTTTGGAAGACTTGGAAAAACCCTGGCCCGGATGCTCCAGAGTATCGGGGCCAAAACAACTGTTGTTGCTAGGAAACGCTCAGATCTTTCCCGTGCTATTGAAATGGGTTACCGTCCTTTGCACTGCAGCCAATTGCACCAGTCGATTTCTGAGGCTGATGTAATCTTCAACACAATACCAGCTTTGATACTGGATGAAAAACTACTTTGTTTTCTCAATAAGGACACCCTGATTATCGACATTGCTTCTTCTCCTGGTGGAACTGATTTTACTGCGGCGAAGAAGTTGGGACTTCAGGCTATTTTGACTCCGAGTTTACCGGGAATGGTCGCACCAAAAACAAGCGGCAAGATCCTGGCTCAGGTTATTCCCCAACTTATTCTCAGAGAAGTGCCTCATGAGTATTTTTAGAGAATAGGTATGGGAGGTGCCTGAAATGCGTCTTAAAGGTATCCGGGTGGGGTTTGTAGTAACAGGTTCCCATTGCACACTTACACAAATAATAACAGAAATAGAGAAAATAATAGCTGAGGGAGCAGAGGTCTTTCCTGTTGTTTCTTACGCTGTGAGTACTACAGATACCAGATTTGGCAAATCATCAGAATGGTGTGCTAAACTGGAGGAATTAACAAAAAAGTCATTGATCAAAACGATTGTAGAGGCTGAACCCGTTGGTCCCGGTAAACTGTTTGATATTTTGGTTGCAGCACCTTGTACTGGTAATACTCTAGCCAAACTGGCTAATGGAATAACTGATACCCCTGCTCTAATGGCGATTAAAGCACATCTGCGCAACCAGCGGCCTGTTGTGATTGCCATTTCTACGAATGACGGTCTCGGTTTTAATGCCAAGAATATTGCTATCTTACTTAATACAAAGAGTATTTACTTAGTACCCTTTGGGCAGGATAATCCCGCTTTAAAACCGAATTCCTTAGTAGCCCGAATGGATAAAATAATAGATACCATTTTCCATGCTCTGGAGGGTGAGCAGATTCAACCTGTTTTAGTAGAATGTAAAGTTAATTAATACCAACCAAAAGGACATTTTGATTTGATGTCAAATTTTATTCTATAGTGACCTGAGATAGTAGGAGGTAATAATTGAATGTCTAAGGGTTTTCATGTCGCTATTGTTGGAGCAACAGGTGTTGTTGGTCAGGAGCTAATGGCTGTTCTTCAGGAAAGGAAATTTCCCATATCAAACCTTAAGCTCTTAGCAAGTGCCAGGTCGCAGGGAAAGAAGTTAAAATATTGTGGTGAAGAACTGACGGTTTTCGAAGCTAAACCCGATTCTTTTGAAGGCGTTGATCTTGTATTTTTTGCAGGAGGTCCTGTCAGCAAAGAGTTAGTTCCTGAAGCTGTAAAAAGGGGTGCTGTAGCCATTGACAACAGCAGTGCCTTCAGGATGGATCCAGATGTACCCCTGGTAGTTCCAGAGGTAAACCCTGATGATGTGGAAAAACACCGTGGTATCATCTCTAATCCCAACTGTTCCACAACCATCTTTGTTGTGCCCTTGAACCCAATTCATAAAATTGCCAAGGTGAAAAGAGCAGTTGTTACTACAATGCAGGCGGTATCAGGTGCAGGAAGGGAAGCGGTGGATGAACTGCTGCTGCAAACCAGGCAAGTACTTGATGGAGAAGAGGTTGAGCAGCCTAAGGCTTTCGATCATCAAATTGCATTTAATCTGATCCCGCATATTGATGTGTTTAATGAAAACAGCTATTCCAGGGAGGAGTTGAAGCTGCTCCATGAAACCCGAAAGATCCTTCATGATCCGGAAATACAGATTACTGCGACAACTGTTCGGGTTCCAGTGCTGTGCAGCCATTCCGAATCTGTAAATATTGAAACTGAAGGGAAACTGACAGCACAGGAAGCCAAGGAAATCTTGAGTAACGCCCCGGGGATTACGGTACAGGATGCTCCAGAGAAACTTGAGTATCCAATGCCTATATTTACATCGGGTCGTGATGAGGTATTTGTGGGTAGAATTAGAAATGACTATTCTCAAGAACGAGGATTAAATTTTTGGATTGTCTCGGATCAGCTGCGTAAGGGAGCGGCGACTAATGCAGTACAAATTGCCGAACTCCTTTGTAGCAGAAACCTGTTATAAACGGATATTTTTAATGAGGAGTGACTAAGGTGAAGGATTTTGGGCGTATTTTAACGGCAATGGTTACCCCGATGAAGGAAAATGGTGAAGTTAACTATGAAGAAGCGGGGAAACTGGCGCATCACCTGGTAGAAACGGGATCAGAGGGGATTGTGGTTTCGGGGACTACCGGTGAATCGCCTGTGCTTTCAGTTGAGGAAAAATGCCAGCTTTTTAAAACAGTCAAAGAAGCTGTGAATGACAAGGCATTTGTCATTGCAGGAACAGGTTCCAACAATACGGCGGCTTCCATTGAATTGACCGAACAAGCAGAAAAAATAGGCTGTGATGGTATTATGCTGGTGACACCCTATTACAATAAACCCAGCCAGGAAGGTTTATACCGGCATTTTAAAGCTGTTGCTTCGAATACCGGATTACCGGTGATTCTATATAATGTTCCGAGCCGTACAGCTCTGAATATGCTGCCGGAAACAGTTGCTAGATTAGCGGAAATAGAGAACATTGTGGCCGTTAAGGAAGCAAGCGGAAGCCTGGACCAGGTGGCAGAGATCAAAAGGATGACACCCGGTGATTTCCAGGTTTATAGTGGGGATGACTCCATGACACTTCCCATACTATCTGTAGGCGGATATGGCGTGATTAGTGTTGCTGCTCACTTGGCGGGAAAAATGATACAGGAGATGATCACCTCTTATGTAACCGGTAAAGTTAAAGCTGCACGTAAACTGCATTTAAAGCTTTTTCCACTGTATAAAGTTCTATTTATTGTGACAAACCCCGTTCCAGTAAAGGCAGCGGTAGAACTTATCGACATCAAGGCGGGTGCACCGCGCTTACCCCTTGTTAGGGCAACTGAGCAGGAGGTTGACGCCATTAAACAGGTAATGGGAGAGATAGGCCTCTTATCCTAGCCCCTCCTCTTGTATTTTTCCGCATTAAGCAGTATAATAATAAAAGCATGAAAGGGAACGGCTGTTTTGCGGATAGTAACCTACCTTTCGAGGCGTTTGAGGGTAGGTTTTTTATTATTAAAATACAGGTAGGAGGTGAATTATGAAGGGCGGTTGTCTTCAAATAATACCACTGGGCGGCCTTGGGGAGATCGGGAAAAATATTATGGCCTTGCGATACAAGAACGATATTATTGTTATCGATGCTGGTCTTATGTTTCCCGATGATGAAATGCTGGGCATTGACCTGGTAATCCCTGATATTAGCTATCTTGTGGAAAACAGGAAGCACATCAGAGGTATTGTTCTGACACATGGTCACGAGGATCACATCGGCGCACTCCCTTATATTTTGCGGGAGGTAAATGTGCCTGTTTACGGTACCAAATTAACGTTGGGACTATTGGAAGCTAAACTGAAAGAAAGCAGTTCTGTTGATCAGGTGCAAACAAAATGCGTCTGTGCAGGGGAGACGATTAAACTCGGTGCATTTAAAATCGAGTTTATTCACGTCAGCCACAGTATTGCGGATGTGGTAGCTTTAGGAATTAGAACTCCTGTGGGAACCATTATACATACTGGTGACTTTAAGTTTGATCAAACACCGATAAATAACAAGCCAACTGATTACCATAAGTTTGCTGAACTTGGCAAAGAGGGTGTCCTGGTGTTGTTATCAGACAGCACCAATGCTGAAAGACCGGGATATACATTATCGGAGCGAGTTGTTGCCGATACCTTTGATGAAACCTTTCGCAATGCCAAGGAGCGGATCATTATTGCCAGTTTCGCATCTAATATTCACCGTATTCAACTGGCAATAACTACTGCAGCCAAATATAATAGAAAGGTAGCGGTTGCCGGTCGCAGCATGGTCAATGTAGTAAATATTGCCAGAGAACTGGGATACCTCGAAGTTCCTAAAGGAACCTTAATAGAACTCGATGAGGTCACCAGGTATCCCAAAAATAAAATTGTTGTCTTAACAACCGGGAGCCAAGGAGAGCCAATGTCTGCCCTTGTCAGAATGGCTATGTGTGACCACAAGAGAATTGAGATTATACCGGGTGATACAGTGATTATTTCTGCAAGTCCCATTCCCGGTAATGAAAAAATGGTACACAGGACCATCGATCATCTTTTCCGGCAGGGAGCCCAGGTGATCTACGAATCAGTTTCCGGTGTTCATGTTTCAGGCCATGCCAGCCAGGAAGAACTAAAATTGATGTTAAATCTCGTAAAACCTAAGTTCTTTATCCCGGTTCATGGGGAATACCGGCATCTAATTAAACATGCTCAACTGGCACAGGATGTGGGGGTTTCCCGGGATAGCATCTTTGTCGTGGAAAACGGACAGGTTTTGGAGTTTAATCGTGATAAGGGTTCGGTGGTGGGGAGAGTTACAGCTGGACGGGTTTTGGTGGATGGCCTTGGTGTCGGGGATGTGGGAAATATTGTTCTCCGGGACAGGAGGCAGCTTTCTCAGGACGGTCTTGTCATTGTCGTTGTTACCATGAACCAGGAGAATGGTGGTGTGGTTGCAGGACCGGACATTATTTCCCGTGGGTTTGTTTATGTTAGAGAATCTGAGGAATTGATCGAAGAAGCCAGAGAAAAGGTGCGATCAACTCTCAAGGATTGTGAGCTCCGACGGACCACAGAGTGGTCAGTAATAAAAGCTTGTGTTAGGGAAACTGCAGGCAAGTTTTTCTACGAGCGAACCAGAAGGAGGCCGATGATCCTGCCGATCATCATGGAGGTCTAATTTATAGATAAGTAAGAGAGAAGGGGATGTACAGGTTTAATGTGCATCCCCTTATGATATCTTCGAACTAAAGCTTCAGGCGGTTACGTTTATTTATGTTGGCAATGCCTAAGCAGATGTAAAGTAAGGTAATCTTTTCTAAGAGCGGTATTGTGAAAGTGAGATCTGTTGCCCTGGTTGAAATTCAGGTCTCAGATAAACACCAGGATCGGTGCTCCTTATCTGGACGATCTTACCCATTCCGGCTGCTGTAGGCTGCACTACCAGGGTTACCCCGTCAAGCTCAATCTCCTGATAAGGAGATGAGTTGTCTTCAACAGACATAACCAGTTCCATCGGGAGGGGGGTATATAATATCAATGAATGACCTCCTTTTCTTTATTGTGTTTTTTAATCATTTCCTGTAGCATTTTGAGGGCTTCCCCAACTCCCCCTACAGCATCAATTAGACCCACCTCTACCGCATCTTTTCCTACAAGAACTGTACCGATGTCCCGGGCGAGTTCGCCTGTCTGGAACATTAGTTCTCTGAATTTCTGTTTGGAAATGCGCGAGTGTTCTTCCACAAAGCGGATCACGCGGTCCTGCATTTTGTCCAAGTATTCGTAAGTTTGTGGAACACCGATCACCAAACCTGACAGTCTGATGGGGTGGATGGTCATTGTGGCTGTTTCAGCTATAAAGGAATAGCGAGAACTGACAGCGACCGGGACTCCGATAGAGTGGCCACCTCCCAGGACCAGGGAAACCGTTGGTTTGGACATGCCGACAATTATTTCTGCAATGGCAAGTCCTGCCTCGACATCTCCTCCCACAGTGTTTAGAATAATAAGGAGACCTTCGATATCAGGATTTTGTTCAATGGCAACTAATTGAGGAATGATATGTTCATATTTTGTTGTTTTGTTTTGGGGAGGCAGAATTAAATGCCCCTCAATTTGACCTATAATGGTAAGACAGTGGATATTGGTTTTGGCAGTTGGCACATCAACCTGGCCGAATTCTTTAATAGAATCGATTTTTCTTACCCCTTGTGTAGTTTTTCTTGTTTTCGGTGGAACGGGTGGCGGGGTTGATTCTTGTTTGTCCTGCATTAAAGCCATCCCTTCACAAAGTATGTTTTATATTATTATGAACGGTTATCGCTGAATAATGCAGTTTTCCTTATGGTTAATGAGTGTTATAATCTGGGAGGAAGAGGGGAAGGGATCAAAAATGTCTGCAAAAACAAAGAAACGCCGTGCTGGCAAGGATTATCTAAAATATGAAATCCTCGGAGTATTGCTGTTTACCGTGGCTATTTTTATTACAGTAAGTCTTTATGCCCCTACTGGAATAATCGGCGATTTTTTGATTTATTTATTGACCACTTTTATGGGTAAAACGGGTTGTTTACTTATTGCCGGGATGTTGGTCTATTTTTCCTGCAGTTGTTGCTGGCGTCGCCGGGATTTTATGGAAAACCCCCGCCATAGGGGAGTAATCCTGTTATTCTTTGTTATTTTGGTTTTATTACACCTTTTTCTATTGCCATGGGGAACACCACGAAGTGTTGCAATGGAGATGCTGTGGAAAAATGGATTGCTGGGTAAGGGAGGTGGGGTAATTGGTGCTGTTTTATCCATAGCCTCACTTTATCTGTTGGCGCGTACAGGGACACTTATTTTAACTGCTGCTTTATGTATTATCAGCCTAATCCTATTAACAGGTATACCATTCAGTCAATTTATGAAGAGAATAGGTGGCCTTTTTGTCAAAGCCGGGCATTCTTTAAAATCCGGGTTCGAACGCTTTCTTTTTGTTGAGGAGGAAAATTTTACAGAAACAGCAGTGCAGCAGAGACCAAAACGGGAAGAGAAGAAAGAGGAAGCGCCGGTAATTATTGATTATAGTGACCATCCGTCAGCCATAGAAAAAGAAAAAGCAGAGGAGGAGAAACTAACCCCTGCGCTTCAAGTGGATGAACAACCAGAAACATCTCATAATAAATATAACCTGCCACCGCTGGAGATATTAAGAAAACCCCTCAAGGTCAAAAGCAGCCGCTTGAATAAAGAGCTCATCGAGAATGTGCGTATTCTTGAAGAAACCCTGGAGAGTTTCGGTATTAAAGTCTGTGTCAGTGAGGTCCATAAGGGGCCTGCCATTACGCGCTATGAAATCCAACCCGCACCTGGTATTAAGGTGAGCAGGATTATGAGGCTGGCGGATGATATTGCCCTCAGCCTTGCGGCTCCTGCAGTGCGTATCGAAGCACCTATTCCGGGAAAAGCCGCCATGGGCATTGAGGTCCCTAATAAAGAGGTGGCTACGGTCTGTTTGAGGGAAATCCTGGAAACAAGTGAGTTCCAGGATGCGGCATCTAAACTAACAATCGCTTTAGGCAAAGATATTGCTGGAAACCCTATAATAACTGATCTGGCGAAAATGCCACATCTGTTGATTGCCGGGGCAACCGGCTCCGGTAAAAGTGTCTGCCTCAATACAATTATTTGTAGTATTCTCTATAAAACTGATCCAAGTGAAGTTAAGCTGCTGTTAATTGATCCTAAAATGGTAGAAATGATTACCTACAACGATATCCCGCATCTGGTGTCCCCGGTTGTTACAGAACCGAAAAAGGCTGCTTCAGCCCTGAGGTGGGCAGTCAAAGAGATGGAGAATCGCTATGAACTCTTTGCCTCACTGGGTGTCAGGGATATTGCAAAGTACAACCAGCAGATTGGGGCAGATAAACAGGCACAACATCGGCCACTTCCGTATATTGTTATTATCATCGATGAGTTATCTGATCTGATGATAATATCTCCTGTCGATGTTGAGGACGCCATTTGCAGACTTGCCCAGATGGCTCGTGCTGCAGGAATTCACCTGGTAATTGCCACACAGCGTCCCTCTGTGGATGTAATTACAGGAGTAATTAAAGCAAATATTCCCTCGCGCATCGCCTTTGCTGTGTCTTCACAGACAGATTCCAGGACGATCCTTGATCTAAGTGGTGCTGAAAAACTCCTGGGAAGGGGGGACATGCTCTTTATACCCGTGGGGGCCATTAAACCTCTGCGTGTCCAGGGTGCCCTTGTCACAGAAAGCGAGGTTGAGGAGACCGTTGATTACCTTGTTAAACAAGGGGATCCAAAATATTTTGCTGAGTTTCCGGTTCAGGATGAAGACTCGCCAGAAGATAATGATTACGGGGATGTCCTTTTCTTCGATGCGGCAAAACTAGTGATCGAGACAGGGCATGCCTCTGCTTCTTTACTCCAGAGGCGTCTTCGGGTCGGCTATACACGGGCCTCCAGGTTAATTGATACCCTGGAGGCAAAGGGCGTCGTGGGACCCTTTGCAGGCTCCAAACCCAGGAGTGTTTTAATGACAGTTGATCAATTTCACAGGTATTTTGGAGAATAAGAAGGATTGCAATCGAAGGATGAATTCGGTTATGATGTTATTAAGCAAACCTAAATATTTTTAAAGCTTATGTTTAGATAGAGTGATCCTTATGATCCACTTGACAAAAAGGGAAAAAGAACTTTTGACCCATCTCAAAAAAGACCCCACTATCTCTCAAGAGGAACTGGCGGACAGGATGAATATTACCCGCTCCGCTGCGGCTGTACACATTTCTAATCTTATGCGCAAAGGTGCCATACTGGGCCGCGGCTATATCCTTGATGAGAGGACAGGAATACTGGTGGTCGGAAAGATAGGGTTGGAGATATCGGCACAGATTGAGGGTTCTAAAATTGATATTTCATATGGTGGTATGGGATATGTAATGTCTTTGGAATTAATCAAGCAACAGCTGACACCAACACTGTTTACTGTACTAGGACAGGATGAGATCGGGGACCATATCTACAATCAACTGTTACAGAATGGAGTCAATGTACAACACATTGTACGCACCCCTAGTTACCCAACTCCTAAGAGGCTGTTCGTCAGGAATAGGAATACTAAACTATACCAGGTGACAGAGGTCAAAAACGATTATAAACTAAACGAAGAGACACGAAAAGTTAGGGACGACCTGATGAAATCTGCAAAAGTTCTGCTGCTCGACGGCACCATAGCTGAACCCGAAATCGACAGCTTATGTGTTCAAATAAAGGAGTATGAGTTGCTTACTACCATTTTCGGGTCATCCCTAAACTGGTGTCAGCAAAAAGGGTTACTCCAGTGCTCCCAGATTTTTTTGGTATGCCATGATCATGAATTGGTGAAATTTTTTGGAGGGTTTCAGGTGGGGGTACCCGAGAGTTGTTTCCCTGTATGCCGTGAAATTCTAAAACATGGTCTGGCAGCACTTATTGTAATTTTTGGCCAACAGGGATTGGTCTTAGCGACAGAAAAAGAAATCGTTTTTCTTCCTGCATCCCCCCTCAAGGGGACAGGAACAAAAATAAGCATTACAGCTGGAGTTGCCGGGGGACTGGCAGCAGGTTATGGATTTCGTTTGGCAGCACGTCGTGCTCTTGGAAAAAGCGAATTGTCTTGAGGGGGGATACTATGAAAATCGGAGAAATTCTAAGAACAGAGCGCGAAAGCAAGGGACTTTCACTTGCTGACATTGAAAAGGAAACGAAAATAAGGGCAAAGTACATTCAAGCACTGGAAGAGGAAAATTACGATGAAATACCCGGGGCAGCATACTGTATGGGTTTTCTCCGCAATTATGCTCGCTTTCTTGAAATTGATCCTGATCCACTTGTCTATCAGTTTAGATCTCAAGTAGAAAAAACTAATCAATCTGTTCCTTCTGTTCCTATAGATGTTGAACAAACTGAAAAAAAATCGCAGCCAAAATCTGTGCCTTTTCGCTTATCCACCAAAAAAGTAAAAGCCTTTTTCGGTTTTGCTGTTTTTGTTGTTTTTATATTTTCTATTGCTTTTGTTTTCTTTAGTAATATGGAGCGAGATACACCTCCATCAGAGACGCCTCCATCAAAGCCTCCTATTTCCCAAGAACAAGAAATTGACAAACAAAAGGCTGCACCACCCGCAGAAGAAAAAATAACTATGCAGTTGGTGGGCAACCAGAGGTGTTGGACGAGGGTAACTGTTGATGGAAATGTAGAGTTTGAGGGGAATCTTAATTCCGGGGAAACGAAAGATTTTGAAGCAAAGGATTCGATCCAGTTGAGACTGGGAAATGCCGGAGGGGTAGATGTGATCTACAATGGGAAGAAGGAATCCCCTTTAGGGAATCCCGGTCAGGTGGTGGAAAAGGAATATCTTAGAACCAGTTAGAGTGTATGAAGTAACATCCTGCTTGAGACATCTATTTTACACGAAAGGCAGTCTAATCTAATTATGAAACTTATCAGCATGATCAGTCTTGGGTGTCCTAAAAATCTTGTTGACAGCGAAACTATACTCGGTATACTTGCCAGTGGGGGTTATGTGGTAACACCCTCACCGGAAGATGCTGAGATTATTTTGATCAATACCTGTGGTTTTATAGCACCTGCGGTCAGGGAAGCAGTGGAAACAATTCGATACTGTTTGCAGCTAAAAGCAAAAGGTTCCTGCAGCTGTGTGATTGTTCTCGGCTGCCTGGTTTCACGGTACGGAGAAAAGCGGTTATCCCAACTGCTTCCAGAGGTTGATGGGTGGCTCGGGGTGGATGCCGCACCTGTTGTGCTGCAATATTTGGAAACAATTCTGGCGGGAGAAGAGCCTCTATTAAAGGTGAGCAGAGATCCCGGGGAATATCCAAGAATGTTGTCTACACCTTTTTATACTGCATACCTCAAGATTGCTGAGGGTTGTTCTCATGCCTGTTCATTCTGCCTGATACCTCGCATCCGGGGGCGCCTTCAAAGTAAGACACCAGAGATTATCTATCGTGAAGCAGAGCAGTTGGCGGCTAGTGGGGTGAAGGAACTTATTCTAGTGGCCCAGGATACTGGAGCCTACGGATATGATCTCCCGGGTAAGCCCACACTGGATGGTATCCTAAAAGAGCTTGTCAAGATCGATGGCCTTCATTGGATCAGGTTTTTATACCTGAATCCACATTCCTTAACTCCCGAATTGATTTCAACTATACAAGAAGAGAAGAAGCTGTGCCGCTACCTTGATCTCCCTTTTCAACACGTTAACCGCAATATTCTGAGAAAGATGGGAAGAAGAGGAGATAGCTATTCTTACCTAGCACTGATTAGTAATTTAAAAGCGGTCTTACCTGATCTGGCCTTACGCACAACCCTTATGGTAGGCTATCCGGGGGAAGATAGAGAGGCCTTTGAAGAATTGCAGACCTTTGTATGTCTTGCAGAATTCGACCGTTTAGGAGTCTTTCCATATTATCATGAACAGGGATCCAGATCATCCAGATATTCTGAGACAGTTTCCTATATTGAAAAGCGTAAGAGAGCAAGAGAAATTATGCGATTACAGCGCGAAATATCCCGTCGCAAAAATCAAGAATTAGTTGGTAGGAATCTGGAAGTATTGATTGAACATAATCTAGGTGAGGATATTTGGTGGGGACGCAGCTACCGGGATATTCCCGAAATTGATCCCCGGGTGATCGTTAAAGGGCCCAATCTAAATCCTGGCACCTTTGTGCAGGTGCAGATTACCAGGGCTGCTGCTTATGATTTAATAGGCATAATACCAGAAAATGAAGTTCCAGTGATTACTAAGGGGTAAGGGAGCGATTATATGTTATAATCTTGAATGAATAGGGAGAGGAGGGGCATTTTGAACCAGATCCGGTTTACAACAGTGGCTATTGCACTAATAATTACACTTGTTATCTTGCTCAGCGGCTACAAGCTTTATGATAAATATTATGTCGGTAATAGTCTGCAGGAGACAATTAACCAAATAGTAGAAACTGAAGATATAAAGATAGCAAAACAGGAAACACATCCAACTGTTTATATCCGCTCCTCAGAAATAAAAAACCTCCAGACTGTTTATCAAAAAACTGCGGAAGTTGTTCACCAGAAGTTAGGACCTGAATTTAGAATTGTTTTTATGGATGAGCGGACTGAAAAGCTGAGCAGTTTATACGAAAAAAGTAGTTTCGTAATCCAGGAGGGTATTGCCACAGGCAAATTCCAAGAGATGCACAAAAGGGTGCAGGAGCTTGCTGACGCGGAAGATGTTAAATGTCACTTAACCATGGATTCATTTAATATATATCTTGAACTTAACGATAATCAGGGATATCTTTACGAAGTGATCCCTTGCCAGAGCCAGTTGGGGGAGCAAGAGAAACCAGGGAGTGAAGCTAATTGATTAAAGAGCTATGTATAGGCGCTTCTATGGCTGTTTTGATTTTTTTAATTATTATGGGCCAGAATGTAATCCCCCTGCTGCTACTGGCAGGATTGGGGTTCTTCCTGTATATGCTGATGGATAAAAAAGGGCTCGTCAGCAGTTCCCAGTTTGCAGGATACAACAGCCAGGTTGATTTCAACTTTGATGATATCGGGGGGCAGGCCCCAGCAAAACAGGAGCTGAAGGAAGCCCTTGATTTTGTGCTTCATGCAGGTAAAATCACAGAAATGGGTATTCGGCCCCTCAAGGGAATCCTCCTTACAGGTCCCCCAGGAACAGGGAAGACGCTGCTTGCCAAGGCAGCGGCTGCTTACACACGTTCAGTTTTTATGGCAACATCCGGCAGTGAGTTTATTGAGGTCTATGCAGGAGTTGGTGCCCAGCGGGTACGGCAACTGTTTAAAGCGGCCAAGGAGCGTGCCACGAAAGAAAAAAAAGATGGCGCTATTATCTTCGTAGATGAGATTGATGTCCTTGGTAGTCAGCGGGGAAGCAATACGGGACATATGGAATATGACCAGACATTGAACCAGCTGCTGGTGGAAATGGACGGGGTGAACAATGATGACCAGGTACGCATTCTTGTGGTGGGAGCCACCAACCGCGAGGATATGCTGGACCCCGCATTATTGAGACCTGGGCGCTTTGACAGAATTGTACGAGTTGATCTTCCAGATAAGGCGGCCCGGCTACATATCCTGGAAATACACTGTCGCAATAAACCACTGGCTGATAATGTTTCTTTAGAGGATATTGCTCAGGAGAGCTTCGGTTTTTCGGGAGCCCATCTGGAGAGTGTGGCCAATGAAGCGGCGATCCTAGCTTTAAGGGAAAATTCATCTTTGATTCACCAGCACCATTTCAAGGAAGCGGTTGATAAGGTGATGATGGGTGAAAAAATAGACCGGAAACCGAATGATGATGAGCGCTACCGTATCGCTGTCCATGAAACAGGTCATGCCTTGATCAGTGAATTAAATAGACCCGGGTCAGTGTCTCATATCACTGTAACAACCCGTGGCAGAGCCCTAGGATATATGAGGGTGATACCGGAGGATGATATATACTTATATACCAGGGATTATTTGGAGCAGCAGATCCAAATTTGTTTGGCGGGTGCAGTGGCTGAAAAAATTATTTTGAATTCACAAAGCACCGGAGCCAGCAACGATTTTAATGAAGCGATCAAATGCACGCGGCAGATTATAACAGCAGGACTTTCCTCCCTAGGGGTGGTTTGGGAGGACATTATTCCAAGGGAGTGCTATCATAAGGAGGTACAAGAGATCATCAGCCAGCAAGAGAAGATCGTTGTTGGCTTACTGAACAGTAAGTTAAAAGCACTCAAGGAGATAGCACGACTGTTGGTAGATCAGGAATACATCAGCGGTGATGAACTGCGGGAAAAGATAAAGGAAAGAGAAGTCATTAATTAAATATTGTATAAAGGTTGGTGTTCCATGACAATCCGTGTGGAAATAATTGCAACAGGCAGTGAGCTCTTACATAATAAAACAAAAAATACAACAACACCGTTTCTTGTCAACCAGCTAATAGGACTGGGATATGAAATTAAGAGGATCAGTACCGTTGATGATGGAATCGAAGAAATAACGGGCGCAGTGTGTGAGGCACTGCGCCGTGCTGATCTTATTTTATTAACCGGGGGTTTAGGAGCAACCCCTGATGATGTAACGAGGGAAGCGGTGGCTGAAGCCCTGAGCATGCCTATGGAATTTCGGTCGGATCTTTGGGAGGAGATTCAGCAGTATTTTGACAAACGCGACTTATCCACAACGCCGATCAATATGAAACAGGCATATCTGCCGTGTGGGGCGTATGCTCTTCATAATCCATTGGGTACGGCCCCTGGAATCTTGATTCCTTACGATGAAGACGTGACCATCGTTGTTTTACCGGGTCCGCCGGGTGAGACCCGGGAAATGTTTTTGCATGAGGTAAAACCCTATCTGATCAAACATTATCCCCCACCGGCAAGTCACAAGGTATGCACCTTCAAAATATGTGGTTGTGGGGAGACAGTTGTCTGTGAAAGGATAAAGGATGTGATCAGAGAAGCCAGGGAATCCGGTATAAAATGCAGTTTTTTATCCGGTCCGGATGAAGTGCAGCTGATTCTGGAATTAAGCGATCCAGGCGATGATAATGATAATAATGAACTGCTTAAAAAATTAGGTGATCAAATACAGACACTTTTAGGCCCTGACCTTTATGGTGTAAATGAGGAGACCCTGATGGGGAAAGTTGGAGAAATGCTCATAGAGAAGGGTTTTACAGTGGGTGTTGCCGAATCCTGTACTGGGGGGTTAGTCGCAAGTTACTTGACAGATGTGCCTGGAAGTTCCGGTTATGTACGGGGTGGAGTTGTTGCTTACAGCAGTGAAGCCAAAGAAAAAGTCCTCGGTGTAAGCCCTGATGTCTTGAAAGATTATGGTGCCGTAAGCCCTGAAACTGCAAAGGAAATGGCCCGGGGTGTGCGAGAGCTCATGAATACATCTATTGGTTTGTCAACTACCGGGCTGGCAGGCCCTCAAGGGGGAGAACCCGAAATCCCTGTAGGTACCGTTTATCTGGGATTGTCAACATCTGAAGGAGAAGAGCTGGTCAGGAAAATCTATTACCCTAAGGTGGGAAGGTTGACATTAAAAACAATTGCAGCAAAAAGGGCTCTGGATTTCCTACGGCGGTATCTAATAAATTCTAGTGGGGTTGATTAGTTTTGAATGATCTTACTCGTTCTTTTATAGCTGTTTTACTACAGCCAGAAATTAAAAGGGATATTTATCAATCCACTGCACCTCTACACCGGTTGCCCATTAATATTAAGTGGGTAGAGGAAGAAAATTATCATCTTACTCTGAAGTTCTTTGGTTCCCTTAACTCGAAAGAAATCCAAAAGGTTAAGACATTTTTAGAGGCCTTTACAGCAATGAGGGAGCCTTTTTACTTACAGTGTGGTGAACTGATGGCTTTTCCCAACTGGCGACGTCCCCGTGTTCTATGCCTTTCCCTGGAAGGAGACATAGAAGCTGTACAGGACTTACGGCAGAAAATAGAAACAGGTTTAGCTGAGGTGGGTTTTCCAAAAGATAAGAGAAAAAGATTTCACCCTCATATTACTCTGGGAAGATTTCGCAGTGGAAATGATGCACTGAAAATGATCAGTGATAATGCAGGTCGTTTTTCGGATGAAAAGTTTCTCGTCCAGGATTTATATTTAATGGCAAGCAAACTAACACCAAAAGGACCGGAATATACAGCTTTAGCGAGATATCCTTTCCAGGTAAAGGGATAGCAGTTATTTTCTCCATTGACAACGATTCCCATATAAAATATAATATTGAAAAATGTTCCGAACATTTGTTTTGAGAGGATGGGGAGAAATGAGCGATAAACGCAAGGCTTTGGATCTGGCAGTATCACAAATTGAAAAAGCCTTTGGAAAAGGCTCTATTATGCGTTTGGGGGATACCCCGGCACAGCTCAATATTGAGGTTATTCCCTCTGGGAATTTACCGCTGGATCTTGCCCTGGGGATTGGAGGAATTCCCAGGGGAAGGGTAGTAGAGATTTACGGGCCTGAGGCCTCGGGAAAGACCACCGTAGCACTGCACATTGTTGCTGAGGCACAGAAAGCTGGGGGGGTAGCAGCATTTGTTGATGCTGAACATGCTCTTGACCCGGTTTATGCGCGGAATCTAGGGGTGGATATTGAGAATTTATATGTTTCCCAACCTGATACCGGAGAGCAGGCCCTGGAGATTTCAGAAACTCTTGTGCGAAGCGGAGCATTAGATGTGGTAGTTATCGACTCTGTGGCTGCCCTGGTGCCGCGGGCTGAACTGGAAGGAGAAATGGGAGATACCCATGTTGGCTTACAGGCGCGTTTAATGTCTCAGGCTTTGAGAAAATTAACAGGTATAATCAGTAAAACCAAAACAACAGCTATCTTTATCAATCAGATTCGGGAAAAGGTTGGTGTGATGTTTGGAAATCCCGAGGTCACAACAGGTGGTAGAGCGCTGAAATTTTATTCATCCATCAGGCTGGAAGTTAAAAAAATCGATTTAATCAAACAGGGAACAGAAGTAGTAGGGAGCCGTACCAGAATCAAAGTTGTGAAAAACAAGGTTGCTCCTCCCTTTAAACAAATTGAGTGTGACCTCATGTACGGGAAGGGTATTTCGCGAGAAGGCGGTCTTTTAGACATGGGGTTAGATTTTGGTATTATTTCCAAGTCAGGGTCATGGTATTCTTATGGTGAGGAACGCTTGGGTCAGGGTAGGGAAAATGCCAAAGAATTTTTAAGAGATAATACAGATATTGCTCAGGAAATCGAGAAAAAAGTTAGGGAGATGTCTGGTCTTAAACCGACAGGAGATGGTTCTGAAAATAATCAATCAGATACTGCCAATGAGGATTCTCCATAAGGTTTTTGACCGTAAACCGCGAGGATATTTCTTGACATGTTCCGGAAACGATAATAGAATTTATTAAGCAGAAACAATGAATAGAACTTCTTCCACAAGTTTTTATATAGAAAATATAGGTTGGCTTATTTACAAAAATCTAAAATTTAATATATTTTGACGTGGGGAAGTTTCTAGGAAAACCGAGTTTCTACTCGGTTTTATTTTTAAAAGAATGAAAGTATTGGAGGGAGGTGAAAGGTATTAATAACCTGGCGCCAGCAATTTACGGAATCCTTACAGTTATTGCGCTCCTGTTAGGGCTGCTAGGCGGTTATCTCCTGCGCAAGTATCTGGCGGAGGCCAGGATTACCATAGCAGAAGAGGCGGCTAAGCGCATTTTAGAAGAGTCAGAAAAAGAAGCAGAAGCCAAGAAAAGGGAAGCACTTCTGGAAGCTAAAGAAGAAATCCACCTTATTCGAACTGAGGCAGAACGTGAAAATCGGGAGAGACGCAATGAGATACAGCGCCTGGAACGGCGTTATCTTAAAAAAGAAGAAACGCTGGACCGGAAGCTGGATGGTTTAGAGAAAAAAGAAGAAACCTTAATCAATAAGGAACAAAGTTTGGAAAGTAAGAGTGCTCAGCTCGAAGAGCTAATAACAAAGCAGACAAAAGAGCTGGAACGCGTCTCCGGTTTGTCTACTGAAGAGGCACGAACTCTGATTCTGAATAATGTTAAAGAAGAAGTTAAGCGTGAAGCCGCGCTGATTATTAGAGAGGAAGAGAACCGCGCTAAAGAAGAAGCCGAAAAGAGGGCACGTGAGATAGTGGCCATGGCAATCCAAAAGGGTGCCGCTGAAATTGTGGCAGAAACAACTGTTTCAGTGGTTCCGCTTCCCAATGATGAGATGAAAGGAAGGATAATCGGTAGGGAAGGAAGAAACATCAGAACCCTGGAGACCCTAACAGGTGTTGACTTGATAATTGATGATACTCCTGAAGCTGTAATTCTGTCCGGTTTTGATCCTATCCGACGGGAGACCGCGCGGATTGCTTTAGAAAAGCTGATCGCCGATGGGAGAATTCATCCCGCCCGGATAGAAGAGATGGTAGAAAAGGCCCAAAAAGAGATTGAACAGAAGATCCGTGAGGAAGGGGAGCAGGCAGCATTTGAAGCCGGTGTGCCCAATCTGCATTCGGAATTAATTAAGTATCTAGGGAGGTTGAAGTTCCGGACAAGTTACGGGCAAAATGTATTAAAACATTCTCTTGAAGTAGCTTATCTTGCAGGAACCATGGCTGCAGAATTAGGTGCAGATGTTCAATTGGCTAAGCGTGCGGGTCTCTTGCATGATATCGGAAAATCTATCGATCATGAACTGGAGGGCCCACATGTTACCATTGGTGCGAACCTTGCTAGGAAGTTCCGGGAAAATCCTGAAGTAGTACATTGTATTATGGCACATCATGGTGACCAGGAACCTGAGACCATCGAGGCGGTGCTAGTACAAGCCGCTGATGCTATTTCTGCGGCACGACCTGGGGCGCGCCGAGAAACTCTGGAGACGTATCTAAAAAGGTTAGAAAAACTAGAAGAGATTGCAGATTCTTTTGAGGGTGTCGAGAAATCATTTGCTATCCAGGCAGGACGAGAGATCAGAATTATGGTGAAGCCTGATATGATCGATGATATCCAGGCTGCTCATTTAAGCAGAGAGATAGGAAAGAATATCGAGGAAAGCCTGGAGTATCCTGGACAAATAAAGGTTATTGTGATTCGTGAAACGAGGCATGTGGAGTACGCTAAGTAGTTTGGAAAATTAAAGACCTGCAAAAAACAGCAGGTCTTTTTTCTTTAAAATACAAAGAATAGGAAACTGCTATGAGGAAGGATAATTATTATTACTGGCGAATATGTAACACGATAGTCATGAATTACGAGTTAACGTCAGGGAGAGGGATATTAAAGTGACAATTTCTAATAATAAAAACAACAGCGTTCCTCATATTGCAAATTTACTTACAAATATCCTAATCCACTACCCGGAAATTGCTACAATGAAGCTGGAACCAAAAACCCAGGTAGTTAAGTTCAGCTTTTATCTGAAGAATATACCTCAGAAAGTGAAGAAAATAGAACAATACCTACAACAGATATTACAAACATACTATTATCTTGAAAATGTGGAGGCAACAGTATCCTCGTTTTTATTCCAACAGCTTGAGCACTTTACAATTATGGAATACCAACGAGATATTATATCTCTTTCTCAAAAGGAAATTACCTTGATCATAGATTTACTTAAAGAAGAATTCGGGGTTTCTCTGATCACAGATGAAGATGATCTTTTGTTGGTGGATGATATGACACTCCATGAGGAACTGGTTAATTATATGCTGGAAAATGTAAAAGCAAATATAGAGTTGATCGCGCTGCGGGATGAGGGGAAAGTGGTGGTTTACAACAAATAACATGAGCTCAACGGTAGACGATGCCATCCAGGTGAACGGGTGCTAGTTCGGCACCTGACTTCTATTTTCAGGAGGTAGATTTTTTGCGGGTTTTGTTTCTAGGAGATATTGTTGGGCGTCCTGGTCGCCGAGCGGTTAGGGAACTGCTACCCTCTATCATTGATAAGTATGAACCACATTTGGTTATTGCTAATGGAGAAAATGCCGCGGGGGGAAACGGCATTACCCGGAAAACCGCAGATGAACTTTTCCTCTCAGGAATTGATATATTGACCATGGGAAATCATGTATGGGATCAAAAGGAAGTCTATGACTTTATTGATAGAGAGAAAAGGATAGTTAGACCGGCCAATTATCCTCCAGATTCTCCAGGTCAGGGTTATGTCATTACTTGCACAGCTGACAATACCAAAATAGGTGTCATTAATTTATCCGGGCGTGTCTTTATGCATCCGCTTGACTGCCCGTTCCGCTTTCTCGATCAACTTCTGCCATTAATAAGAAAAGAAACTGAAGTTATCATTGTCGATTTCCATGCAGAGGCCACATCGGAAAAGATGGCTCTGGCATGGTACGCTGATGGCCGAGTTAGTGCAATACTAGGCACTCATACACATATTCAAACATCTGATGAAAGAATTTTACCTGAGGGAACGGGTTATATCACAGATGCGGGCATGACAGGACCCCGGGACTCTGTACTGGGGGTAAAGGTAGAGTCAGTAATTTCGAAGTTTTTATCTTTAAGGCCAGTACGCTTTAAGGTTGCAAGTGGGCCTATACAGTTGAATGCAATTTATTTGGAGATAGATCAGGAAAAAGGTACAACAAAGTCAATCGAACGGATCAATGTTATTAAAAATTGACCTTGCGAAATTTTACCAAAAATGATATGCTAATTACATTAACCGTATAATAGTACTACTGGAGGGTAAAAAATAGGGGAGGTTGAGTTTGTGGAAGTATTGAAAGTGTCAGCAAAATCAAGCCCGAACTCTGTTGCTGGAGCGTTGGCGGGGGTGTTAAGGGAAAAGGGCTGTGCAGAACTACAGGCGATCGGGGCGGGCGCTCTCAACCAAGCTGTAAAAGCTGTAGCAATCGCAAGAGGTTTTGTAGCTCCCAGCGGTGTTGACTTGATATGTATTCCTGCGTTTACTGACATTATGATTGACGGGGAAGAGAGAACAGCAATCAAGCTGATTGTAGAACCTCGGTAGGAGGAAGTTTTCATAATATTTTCGAATTGTCAACAGCCTGTTTATTTCTTTTTATCGGAAATAAACAGGCTTTTCTTATAAGACATAAGGGATGTTGATTACAAGATGATTATTGATTTCCATTGTGATACAGTACTCAAGGCATTTCAGGAGAATAGTTCACTGGCAGCGAGTTCGCCATCCAGCCATCTTGATCTCCGAAGAATGCAGGAAGCAGGGGTGAAGATACAGTTTTTTGCTTTATTTCCAGGTATCTCATCATATCTAAGTCCTCTCAAGCAGGCACTTATTTTAGGGGATTATTTTTGGGAACAGTATCAAGAGAACCGGGAAATATTACAGTTAATAACTTCTCGCCAATCACTTTTCCAGGTGATGGATTCGAGAAAAAAAGGGGCACTTCTAACAGTAGAAGGTGGGGAAGTTTTGGAAGGGGATATCCGGATGTTAAGGGTCCTCTACCGAATAGGAGTTCGCAGTCTATGCCTTACCTGGAACAACCGCAATGAAATTGCAGATGGTGTAGCAGAAATGCAAACAGGAGGCGGTCTAACAAATTTTGGCAGAGAAGTTGTTAAGGAAATGAACAGGCTGGGGATGATTATCGATGTTTCACATATTGCAGAAAGAGGATTTTGGGATGTTCTAGAGATCAGCCAGGCACCGGTGATCGCGTCTCACTCCAATTCCCGTGCTGTTTGCGATCATCCCCGTAACCTTTCAGATGATCAGATCAAAGGTATAGCCCAAAAAGAGGGTGTCATTGGACTCAACTTTGTGGCAGATTTTATTGGTGCTCCAGGGGGTGGAATGGAACAACTGGTGAGGCACATCGACCATATTTGTGATCTGGTTGGAGATGATTATCTGGGTTTTGGATCAGATTTCGATGGTACAGACAATCTTCTTGCAGGTATTAAGGATGTTACAATCTATCCTGAAATTATCTCATATTTAGAAAAGAGAAACTATAAAGATACGACTATTCGCAAGATCTGTAGTGAGAACTGTCTTCGTGTACTACAAGAATTATTATAAAGGAGCAAAGGAGAAAAGATTTTTATGTATGCTGACCTTCATACCCACAGCACCGCCTCTGACGGGATGCTGTCACCTGACGAAATTGTTGCACTTGCCTTAAAGAAAGGTCTTTCCGTTATCAGCTTGACTGATCATGATACAATAGATGGTGTCGATAAGGCTTTAGATGCTGCTAAAGGAACCCGTCTGGAGGTCATTCCAGGCATAGAGATCAATACTGATTGGGAAAACACAGAAGCGCATATTCTTGGTTATTATTTAGATTATAATTCCCAGTCATTCCAAGACACACTTCATGAAATTCGCAAGGCGCGGGAGCACAGAGCAAAAGCGATGATCGATAAATTAGCAGAAGTGGGCGTGGTTTTGACATACGAACAGGTCTTGGAGATTGCCGGTGATGCCACAATATGCAGGCCACACATTGCTCAGGCTATGATTGAGGGCGGTTATGTGTCATCAATTAAGGATGCCTTTGAAGATTATTTATCTCGTGGAAAACCTGGGTATGTTCCTAGAGTTAAACTTGATCCCTTTTCAGCAATCGCGATCATTGAGAGGGCAAAGGGAGTGCCGGTGTTAGCTCATCCCGGGTTGTGCAATAGGGATGATTTGATACCGGCTTTTGTGAAAAAAGGATTATTAGGCATCGAGGTTTACTATCCATTTCATACGCTTGATATGGTGGATAAATACAGGTGGTTTTGCCATAAATACGGTCTTGTTATGACAGGAGGTACAGATTACCATGGACCAGATAGAGAATATCCGCCCTTGGGAAAAGTGGGTGTTGCAAAAAAATCTGTTGATAATTTAAAATTAATACGAACATTATTAGATTAATGTAACATATAGGGAAGGAATATCGGCCTTTATAACGAAGATATATCTAATATTGACACTACGTCACTATGTTGGAGGGCCGAGATGAAAAGGAAGAATTTTTGGCTAGTAATAATAGCTGTTGCCATATTGTGTATTATTATACCAGCTGCATCAGGTGCGTACAGATCTTTGAGTAAAAGCAGTGATCAGACTGCTGAAAATACAGAACAGAAAAAGGGAGCTCTATCTGAACAGGAATCGTTAAAAAATGATGAAAGTAAAAAGAGTCAGGAGCAGCCTGCCACATATACTGTTCAAGATGGAGACAATCTATGGTTGATTTCTCAGAAGTTCCAAGTAACTGTTACAGATATTAAGGAACTTAATAACCTGACCGAAGATGAACTTGTGCCGGGGCAAGAACTTCTAATTCCGGCTCCCGGGATAAAATTGAGAAATAACGAGAATCAGGAAACAATGTCGTCTAGAAGCATGGATGCTAGTGGAAGGTATGTTGTTCAAGAGGGGGATAACTTGTGGCTTATTGCCGATAATTTTAATATATCAGTGGAAACACTCAAAGAAATAAATGGTTTGAACAGCAATCGAGTTGTTCCGGGACAGACTTTGCTGGTTTCAGGAACTGCGCAGGCTATATCAAGACCGACAGCCCCAGCTGTGTCGAACCCGGCACCTGCTCCCAAGCCGAAACCAACGCCGGCTCCTAAGTCAAAATCGGCACCGGTCCCTGCACCAAAACCGAAGTCGAATGTTGTGCAAACAGCCAAACAGTACATTGGTGTGCCCTATGTCTACGGGGGCAGCAGTCCCAAAGGCTTTGACTGCTCAGGTTTTGTCCAGTACGTGCACAGACAGCATGGTATAAGCCTACCACGGACAGCTAGCGGCCAAGCGGGTGTAGGAACTGAAGTATCTACCCCGGCACCTGGTGATCTCGTTTATTTTACAAGAAATGTTGGTGGTGGCGGGATTGGACATGTGGGCATTTACGTAGGAAATAATTCCTTTATACACGCCAATATTAAGCGTGGTGTAACCATTACCTCCCTGGGTGCCAGTCAATGGCATAATGCACGCTATGCGGGAGCTAGACGCATTTAAAAATAATTAATGAGGGAAAAATTATGAAATATGATAAGTTAACCAGTATTACCATAGAAAAACTGCACCAGGATTTTGAAAAAACTGGCTATATTGCCGAGGATGATATTATTGTGCCGGTCTACTTGGCACTGCGATTGGAAAAACCTATTTTAATAACAGGTGCACCGGGTGTTGGCAAAACAGAAATCGCCAAGGTGCTGGCTTCTGTTTTTAAAACTGATTTGATCCGACTCCAGTGCTATGAAGGGCTTGATGAAAACAAGGCCCTATATGAGTGGAATTACCAAAGACAGTTGATCAAGATACAGTTGATCAAAGAGGTAACTTCCGAAGAAATGGTGGAACAGGATCTTTTTTCTCGAGATTACCTCCTAGAAAGACCTTTATTGAGAGCAATTCAAGCACCAAAAAAGACAGTGCTCCTGATCGATGAAATCGATAAAACAGATGAGGAGTTCGAAGCATTTCTCTTTGAGGTACTCTCAGATTTTCAGGTCTCTATACCTGAGTTAGGAACAATAAAAGCTAACTTTATTCCCATGGTTGTATTGACAAACAATGGAGAGCGGGAACTCTCAGATGGATTGAAACGAAGATGTGTCTATCTATATATCGATTTTCCCTCCATCGAAAAGGAGTTAAAAATTATCAAGGTTAAGGTCCCTGAGGTAAATGACAGACTGGCAGAGGATATTGCTTTGGCTGTCCACTACATGAGGCATGAACTGGATTTTAAGAAGAAGCCATCGATTTCGGAAACACTGGATTTATCTAATGCCCTTGTTTTATTCAATGCAGAGAGGCTTGAACCGGAACATATAAAACGAACCATTAATTTGCTGCTCAAAGATAAAGAAGACATCGATCTTTTTTATAAAGAGCTGGGACCGGATGGGTTAATAGAAAAGATCCGCAGGAGATAGAGAGAGGGCAGAGGATTATTGCAAAACTATATTGAGAATAGTATTGCTCGATTTGTGCATATTTTAAGGCACTTAGGGATACAAGTCAGTATTTTAGAAACCATCACATCTCTCCAGGCTCTGGCTCTGGTAGATATCCTAAACCGCCATCATGTCAAGATGGCTTTATCCGCGACTATGGTTAAAAATCGCGATCAACAGGAGATCTTTGACCAGGCTTTTGAGAGCTTTTTTGTCGCGCCTGAAATCAAGAAAGAGCAGGAGCAGGTATGGGAAGAAAAGCAGGCAGAGGGGCAACGTCTTCTTGAGGAGGCGGAAACTGACCTGGCATACAAAGGGGAGACCCTTGACCTGACAGAAAAAGAAAAGCTGTACTATGCACAGCTTCCTGAGGAAGAAAAACGCAAAATACGGGAATATCTCTCAGCCAGCAGTGTACCGGATGATCGCTACGACAGGTTTAAGCCGACACTGGAGTACCAGGTGCGAGGATCTCTGCGCTATTGGAAGCAGAGACTAGGTGAGGCCGAAGATTACCATCATCTTGGTGACCCTGAGATGGATGATCCTGTGATCGCCTCTATTGTAGATGAATTGAGTGAAGACAGCAGCATCCTCTATGAGGATATGAAAAGGATTGGAGAACGGGATCTCCCTAAAGTTACTAATATGCTGAAGAGGTTATCACGGAAACTGGCAACGATGATTTCGCGGCGCTACCGGATGAGCAAAAAGGCTGTTAAGCTTGACCTCAGGCGCAGCATCAAAGCCAATGTTCGTTATGGAGGAGCTATTTTCAAGCTGCATTATAAACAGAAAAGAATCCAGAAGCCAAAGGTTCTTTTAATATGCGATGTTTCCGGTTCCATGTCCAGATATGCGGCTTTTGTTATCCAGTTTATTTATGGTTTGAGTGCTGTTATGAAAAATATTGAAAGCTTTATTTTTGCTGAAGAACTGGAACATGTCAGCGCATTCTTTGATACTCGGCAGCCTTTTGAGGATACAATGGTCAAGCTTATTGGGAAAAGCCGTATTTGGGGAAAGGGTACCAATATGGGAAACGCACTTTATGCCCTGCGTGAACAATACCCTTTACTGTTGACCTCAAATACAGTTGTAATTATTGTCAGTGATACCAAGACACTGGAAATCGACTTTGCTGAGGATGAACTCATTAAATTAAAGAGGTCAGTCAAGGATATACTCTGGCTTAATACCCTACCCCAGGATGAATGGAAGAATGTACCCTCTGTGCAAAAATTCAAGCGCTATTCCCAGATGTATGAATGCTATACCCTGGCGCACCTAGAAAGAATCATCAGGACACAGTTTCTACGGTAGCAAGTATAGCCCTAGGGAGTGAAGGCAGTGGATACAGCAAGTTATGAAAAGCTGGCTTTGTTTTATGATATACTCATGCAGGGAATTGATTACGAGGCTTGGGTTATTTATGTGGAAGAACTGATGCATCATTTTCAGGGAAATGCCAAATCTATAGCAGATCTTGCATGTGGTACAGGAAATTCGACCATTCCCTGGGCGAAGCGTGGCTATAATGCTGTCGGTATCGACCTATCTGCAGAAATGCTGGAAATTGCTCGCCAAAAAGCAGCTAGTCATGATTATACGATTGAGTTTCAGCAGTGTGATATGCGCTGTTTCGAACTACCCTATCAGGTTGATCTAGCTGTTTGCTTCCAAGATGGCTTCAACTACATACTGGACTCAAAAGACCTTGCAG
>DUMY01000120.1 GCA_012839645.1 Syntrophomonadaceae bacterium | reverse complement strand
TTTGGCTGCTAGTTTAATGGCCTCCCGTTGTCCTCCCAGTTCGTCTACCAGCCCATTTTCTTTGGCCTGGTTTCCAGTATAGATCCTCCCATCAGCAAGCTTGCGCACCTTTTCCTGGGGCATGCCGCGCCCGTTGGCTACAGCATTAATAAAATCATCATAGATATCATCGGTGATCTCTTGCATAATTTGTTCTTCCTCAGGTGTCAGTGGCCGGGAAGCGGAGAGCATATCTTTATGGGGACCGCTTTTGAAGACACGTTCTTTGTAGCCAATCATCCGGTAAAGCTCTTCCAGATTGGGTACTGTGGAGATCACACCGATGCTGCCTGTTACTGTAGAGGGAAGGGCGACGATTTTGTCAGCGGCTGCTCCCACATAGTAACCCCCGGAGGCGGCTGTATCACCGAAAGAAGCGACCACTTTTTTCCCGGATTTTTTGAGGTGCAACACCTGGTTGTACAGCTCATGGGATGCGCCGGCACTGCCTCCCGGGGAGTCAATCCTCAAAACCACCGCTTTTAGGGAGCGATCCTTCTCAGCCTTTTCCAAATCAGCCATTGTCAAACTTGCGCTGGAGGCACCCCCCAGCAGAGAGGAGTCCTGGCTGAAGGCAATAGGTCCCGAAAGGTGGATAACAGCAACTCTATCGGAACCGGCGAAGGTCTTTCCGCTGCTTTCCGGCCTCCCTTTAGATGCCACAACCGCTACGATCAGAGTGATTAATATGCTTGCAGTGACAATAATTATTCCGGCTTTCCTTGAATCCAATCCTATCACATCCTTATGCGTTTCTTAAATATTATGAGCGGACCGCTGAAACAAATACCGCCCAGTTCTCTCCAAATAAAAAAGCAAACCATTAATTTCTATTTCGCCCCAGTGCGACAAATTCCTGCTGATACAATCCAAAAAAATTATTATATGGGGAGGCAGGGTAAAGTTTCAATGGTGACAGTCACCTGGGAACGCATGGGAAAAATGTGTGGTAACAGGACTGTTCCAGTGTCGATCAAAAAAGTGGATCACGAGAGCGTTCCCGTGATCCACTTTTGGGGTTGTTAACCTTACTTGTCTTCTTTTTCAGACACAGCCGCCATCTTCATGAAAGGTTTGATTAGATCGATGGGCAGCGGGAAGATAACGGTGCTGGACTGGTTAACCGCAATCTCCTTTAAAGTTTGTAGATAGCGAAGCTGGATTGTGGTTGGGTTCTTGGAGATGACATCCGCCGCCTCGGAAAGTTTTTGCGATGCCTGAAACTCTCCATCGGCATGAATAAGCTTGGCTCTCCGTTCTCTCTCAGCTTCTGCCTGGGCCGCCATTGCTCTCTGCATGTTGGGCGGCAGTTCTACATCTTTGACCTCTACAGTGCCAACCTTGATTCCCCAGGGCTCTGTGCCCTCATCGATGATGTGCTGTAGTCTCTGGTTGATGGCATCGCGCTGTGACAGCAGCTCATCAAGTTCAGACTGTCCCAAGACGCTCCTAAGAGTTGTCTGAGAGAGCTGAGAGGTGGCTTTGATAAAGTCGTATACCTGGATTACGGAGTCTACCGGTTCGAGAACCCTGAAGTAGACTACAGCATTAACCTTTACGGTAACGTTGTCTTTGGTAATGACCTCCTGGGTTGGTACGTCCATGGTGATTACCCGTAGGTCTACTTTATGCATCCGTTCAATACCTGGAATCAAGAAGATGATCCCAGGCCCTCTTGCCCCAACACAGCGTCCGAGGCGGAAGATTACACCGCGCTCATACTCCTGGACGATCCGTATCGAAGCTGCAACAAGCAGAATGATAAGAATAATTAGTGGCATAAAAGTTGAAGCACCTATCATGTTATTCCCCGGAAGGTATAAGGAATATTATCTCCTTCCGAGATTTCACCCCTTCCTTAATTAAATTATAATTTTTATGCTTTGGTGCCTGCCATTCATGGCAGGCTGATCAGGTATGATCAATACGTTTCACTTTCAACTTCAGCCCATCGATGCCGGTAACAATTACTCTTTCTCCGGCTTTAATGGTATCATCTACAGCCATAGCTTTCCACAGTTCACCTGCGATAAAAATATCTCCTTCAGGCTGTAGGTCCGCTCGCACAACTGCCTCCTTTCCGATGAGCTCTTCAATTCCTGTTGTAACTGCCCGCTTTTGCCCCCTGATGATAGCTACAACAAGCAGGGCCATCAGTGCTGTAAAAAATATTGCTGTGGTCACGATCAGTCCAATGCTGACACCTAAACCTGGGGGGCCACCGCTGAAAAGAAGCAGTGATCCGGTAACAAAGGAGATGACGCCTCCAGCTCCTAGAATCCCATGGCTGGCTACAAAGGCTTCAGCGATAAAGAGACCGAAAGCTAAGATGATCAAAAGAACCCCTCCCCAGTATGCATCTAGTGTACCAAGAGAATAAAGCCCCAGCAAGAGTGAAATTGCTCCAACAACTCCAGGAAAAATAAGTCCAGGGTGGTAGATTTCCACCATAATCCCGGCCATACCTACGGTCATTAGAATATAAGCCAGGTCGGGATTGCTCAGGTCAAGAAGGAGCTTTTCAATGGAGCTCATAGGAACTCTCTGCACAGGAGCTTCTCTGGTCTGAAGCGTTACCTCCATGCCGCTGCTTAAAGCTACTTTTTTGCCGTCAATCTGCTGGAGCAGATCGTTTAGATCTCTTGCCCTCATGTCGATGAGATTCAATTTGAGAGCCTCGGTATCAGAGTATGATTTGCTTTCGCGTACCGCTAGTTCCGCAGCATCAGCGTTTCTTTCCCTCATCTGGGCGAGGGAACGCACCCAAGCGGCTGCATCTTCAGTGATCTTTTCGCTGGAGACATCCTGCTGTTGATTCTCCTGATCCTGACCGATAGATACCGGGTGGGCTGCTCCAATACGGCTGCCCGGAGCCATAGCGGCTACATGTGAGGAAATTGTAATGAAGGTTCCTGCAGATCCCGCCCATCCCCCGGCAGGCGAAACATAAACTATTACAGGTACCTGAGCATTCACAATAGCAGTTACTAATTCCTGGGTTGTGGAGTAGAGCCCTCCCGGGGTGCTGAGTTCGATTATGCATGCTGTAGCATCCAGGTTTTCAGCTTCGTGAATGACGCGTTCACAGTATTTTGTTGCGACGGGTACTACCGCGCCGTCATAACGGGCGACGACTACCGGATTAGTAGGACCGGGTGCTGCTTGTCCCTGTGGAGTAAAAGATATGATAATGATAAGGGAAATAAGCAAAATACTGCTGTAAATCAGAGTTTTCTTAGGTGTGCTCCGCCTTCTCCTCATCTCTTTCTACCCTTTCTGTTAATAACTCATTTTGCTTGTATATTCTACATTCCGGATGCATCTCCCTTCTTTTATAGTTTCCTTGAATGAGGATAAAAAAGGCGATGACCGCTATGTGGCCATCGCCTGGTATTACTTAAGCCATACTGGCTTCTGCTATTATTTGCCTACTTCATCCATCTCCTTACCTGCATCAGGTATGAAGAGGGGCTCACCGTACTTGTCCTTGCCAAAGTCTTCGATGATCTTTTGGGTTTCAGGTGAGATCAAGAACTCGACGAAGGCCTTAGCTCCATCAGCATTGATTTTATCATTCTTCTCCGGGTTGACCTGCATTACGTGGTAGATGTTTAACAGGATTTTATCTCCTTCTACCAGGACTTCAAGATCCAGTTTATCTTTCTGGGCAAGGTAGGTGCCGCGGTCGGTCAGGGTATAGGCTTTTTTCTCAGAAGCCATTCTCAGGGTATCTCCCATTCCGGCGCCTGCCTCAACATACCAGTCGCCCTTGGGTTCTACATCAAGATCTTTCCAGATGGCCTTTTCCTTTTTATGAGTCCCTGAATCGTCTCCCCGGGACACAAAGGTGGCCTCGCTGTCCATGATCTTCTTTAGGCTATCTGCAGCGGATTCCATTCCCTTGACCTTAGCAGGGTCACTGGCGGGGCCTACAATAATGAAGTCATTGTGCATGACCAGCTGGTAATTGATAACATCCTTGTTGTCAACCAGTGGCTGCTCTGATGCGGGGGCGTGTGTTAAGAGAACATCTGCATCCCCCTTCTCTCCCATCCTCAGGGCCTCTCCGGTTCCTACAGCGACATGACTGACCTCATAGCCGGTTTTTTCTTTAAAAATCGGCTCCAGCTCGTCCAGCAGTCCAGTATTGTCAGTGCTGGTGGTTGTGGCCAGAACGACCTTTTTGTTGGCGGGTTCCGTTGTTTTATCTGTGTCCTTGGGTTCCTCCTGGGCACAGCCGGCAACTGCCATTACCAGTGACAGAATAAAAGCCAACATTATTCCAGTTACCCATTTTTTACGCAGTTTCATCAATTAACCTCCCCGTTATTAATAGTTATTTGGAGCGGCTTCTGCCGCTCATCCCATCTTTTTGATGGAAAGAACTCTATTGTTCTAAACGGTACTGCTCACCTCCTGTATGGGATACTGTTCCGGCCAGTGTAAAAGCAAAAAAGCCAGGTGCGAAAAACAGAGCCTGGCTGATTCCACTCCTTTCCACACTGGGGGGTGTACCCGTTTCCAGGCACACCGTTTGGTTCGCCTGCCATAGCTTTTACAGCTTGTAGGCAGTGAACTCGGAGAAAGTATTCTTTTTATAACAATTCTATTTAGTGGGTTAAAATCCTTTTTTATTTTTGTGCTCAGGTTTGGAATATTTGACCAATCAGATTAGGGGATGGTGGTTCTCCTGATCTCTCGTGTGTTTTATTTTAGGTTTTATCTGTTTTATTATCTGTTCGTGTTTCCTCTGCCAGTGCTTCCTGACCGGCTTTGATCAGTTTTTTTACCATTTGGCCACCGATCTTGCCTGCCTCCCGGACCGAGAGGCTTTCTCCGGATCTGGCGAGGTCATTATCAAGACCCAGTTCTCTGGCGGTTTCCCATTTTAATTTTTCATGGGGACCTGGTTTCTTTTTTGTCTTCTTTTTTTCCTGCGGGGTTTTTTCTGCTGCCATATTTATCACCTCTAAATGTAGTTTTTCCATATGCTGCGGAAAATATAATTGAGTAATTGGTGGCTGGATATTAGTTTCAGGTAATAAAACCAGTGAGTGATTACTGTGAATTGACTGCATATATTACGTAGTGATAGAATACTTGCATAAAACTTCCTTGTTAGAGCAGGAAAAGGGGATGAATAGTATGATCAAAGGGCAGGATAGGCCTGCTGTTTTGTTTTTTGCTTCACTTATTATGGTGATTCTGTTGTCTGCTTTGTTATGCGGATGTTCTCTAAATAATTTGGAAAACCCCATTGGTAACACCAAAAATAGGCAGAAGGCTGAGGGACTGGGAATGACGGACCCCTTGACTGGACAGAAGGTGCAGGAAATTGTTCCTCTTGTTGCAGTTATGGTGGATAACCTTGGTGCTGCCAGACCCCAGACTGGTTTGGGGGAGGCCGGTGTTGTTTATGAGATGGAGGCAGAGGCGAAGATCACCAGGTTTATGGCACTTTTCGCCGGTGATCCACCAGCTGTTGTGGGCCCTGTACGCAGCGCGCGAAGCTATTATCTACAGATCTGCAAAGAATGGGGTGCACTTTACGCTCATGTGGGTGGATCAAGGGATGCTACAGCTAATATCAAGAGTTGGGGGATCAAAGATCTGGATGAATTCCGGAATGGAGGGGAATACAGCCGCGATAGTTCCAGGCGGGCACCCCATAATGTCTATTTAAATATTGATAAAGCTACAAAAGGGAAAGAACAGGGATTCCAGCCCCACTGGCAGTTCGGAGATCCACCTCAAGGGGATCCGGATTTCGGCAAGATCTCCTTTAGCTATGGGAGTGGGAACAGGGTTTCCTATGAGTTTTCAGCGGGGGAAAAGAAGTATCTGAGATATGTTAATGGTTCTCCGCACAGTGACCGGGAGAGCGGTAAGCAGATTGCGGTGACCAATGTGGTGATCCAGTATGCCCCTCATCAATACCGCGGGGACGGGACTGCCTGTATCGATATCCAGGTCATTGGCAGCGGTAATGCAGAATTCTTTCTGGCTGGGCAATACGAGGAAGGCACTTGGCGAAAAGACTCGATGGGGTCGCCCACCCGCTTCTTTAACAAAGAAGGCAAGGAGATCATCTTCCCCAGGGGGAATACATGGATTCAGGTGCTGCGCCCGGGGGCACCCATAGAGAAGGTATAACACCAAGCGAATTTAAAAGCCTCTTTTAAAGAAACATCTTTAGAAGAGGCTTTGCTGTAACTAATAGCATTAAATCTCAAGTTTGATTTCGTGAGCTGAAACTCCGTACCACAGCAGCCGCGGCTGTGATTTTGACCAGGTCACCGGAGATAAAGGGCAGCATTCCCAGTGCTAAAAGTTTAGAAATATCATGGATACCTGTAATGCATCCCAACCAGATCATTCCTGTCCCATGGATGAAGATAAAGTTGGCACAGGTCATGACCAGGATGAGTCCAGGCAGCCGCCTCGCCCAAGCAAATCGATTGTAAAGCAACCCTGTACAATAAGCCGCTGGTATAAACCCTACCAAGTAACCCGCTGTAGGGCCTACCAACACTGCGGTTCCTCCTGCAGCACCGGCGAACCATGGGATCCCTAAACCACCTAGCAAGATGTAGGCTGTGGTGATTAATGCTCCACCCTGTGCTCCCCAGAGGACACCGGCAAGAAGGACAGCGAAGGTTTGGCCAGTGATAGGTACAGGTGTCCAGGGCAAGGGGATCTTCACCTGGGCCGCCAGACCAATAAAGGCAGCACCTATCAGAATTGTTGCTAATCTCGTGGCAATGCTTGTGTTGCTGTTCCAGGCAAGTGTATTTTTCTGTGATCTCAGCCTGTTCACTAAAGAACCCTCCTTGACAAGAATTTATTTTGCATTATATTGCCGTAACAAATGACATGTCAACAGCTAACCGCAAAGAATACATTATACATCCTTCTTATTCCATCTAATGGTAGTTTGTGTGCAGTATGAAGGGGCAGAAGGGGCTGGCCAAAGAACAAAGAGCCCCAGGGTTTCCCCAGGGGCTCTTTCGATCCTTTAAACTAGTATCCCATTCCTCCCATTCCACCCATGCCACCCATGTCGCCCATACCTCCTGGAGGCATCGGTGGCATAGCTTCCTTTTTCTCCGGAAGATCAGAGATTAAGGCTTCTGTGGTGAGGAGCATTGAGGCGATGCTGGCTGCATTCTGCAGGGCACTTCTGGTTACTTTCAGCGGGTCAACGATTCCTTCCTTTACCATATCTGCATACTGTTCGGTAAGGGCATCAAAGCCTACACCAGGCTCTGCATTCTTTACGTGTTCGATGACAACTGAACCTTCAAGTCCTGCGTTTTCGGCGATCTGCCGCAGCGGCTCTTCCAAGGCACGGCGTACAATTCTGACGCCTACTGCCATGTCGCCCTCTGCCTCTACTTCATCAAGTGATGGGATAATGTCTACGAGACTTGCACCACCGCCAGGGATGATTCCCTCTTCAACAGCGGCACGGGTAGCAGATAGAGCGTCTTCAATGCGATGTTTCTTTTCCTTCAGTTCAGTTTCTGTTGCTGCTCCTACTTTGATTACTGCAACACCGCCAGCCAATTTGGCTAGGCGCTCCTGAAGTTTTTCCGTGTCATATTCAGATGTGCTGTCCTCAATCTGCCTTTTAATCTGGTTGACGCGCTTCTTGATATTGTCAGCGGTGCCTTCACCTTCAACAATGGTGGTGTTTTCTTTATCGATCTTCACCTTTTTGGCACGGCCGAGCTTATCGAGATCCACATGCTCCAGTTTGTAGCCCATATCTTCGCTGATGAAGGTGCCATTGGTGAGGATAGCGATGTCTTCAAGCATTGCCTTGCGGCGGTCGCCGAAGGCCGGAGCCTTGACTGCTGCACACTGCAGAACTCCCCGCAGTTTGTTGACCACCAATGTCGCCAAGGCTTCTCCTTCAAGGTCCTCTGCGATGATCAGGAATGGTTTACCTGTGCGGACAACCTTCTCCAGCAAGGGAAGCATGTCGCCGACAGCGGAGAGCTTCTTCTCATAGATGAGTATGTACGGCTCTTCAAGTTCCACTTCCATGGTTTCGGAATTGGTGATGAAGTATGGTGAAATGTAGCCGCGGTCAAATTCCATGCCTTCCACAACTTCCACCAAAGTTTCAATCCCCTGGGATTCCTCAACTGTAATAACCCCGTCTTTGCCCACCTTTTCCATGGCGTCAGCTACCAGTTCGCCGATCTCTTTATCATTGCCGGCGATGGCAGCAACATGGGCGATAGATTCTTTGGTTTCCACCGCGGCACTGGTCTTCTTCATTTCCTCAACGGCTTTTTCCACAGCCAGATCGATGCCGCGTTTCAAAAAGATGGGGTTGGCACCGGCTGTGACGTTCTTCAAGCCTTCACTGACAATTGACTGGGCGAGCACAGTTGCGGTTGTGGTTCCGTCACCGGCGATTTCGTTGGTCTTGGATGCCACTTCCTTGCAGAGCTGCGCTCCCATATTTTCGAAAGCGTCTTCCAGTTCGATTTCCTTAGCTACAGTGACTCCATCTTTAGTTATGGTAGGGGAGCCAAATTTCTTTTCTAGGACCACATTACGGCCTTTAGGGCCAAGGGTGGTTCTTACTGCTTCTGCCACAACATTTACGCCTTTTTCTAGCTTCTTACGGGCGTCCATGTCAAACACAATCTGTTTTGCAGGCATTTTTCAACCTCCTAATAAATGATGTTGATGTTATTCTTTGATTGCCAGAATGTCGTTCTCGCGCATGATCAGGTATTCGTCTTCCCCAACTTTGATCTCGGTACCGCCATATTTGGCAAAAATAACCTTGTCACCCGCTTTTACTTCCGGAGCAACACGGGTACCGTTGTCCAGCATCCGCCCCTGTCCTACTGCGATAATTTCTCCCTCTTGGGGCTTTTCCTTTGCAGTGTCTGGTAGGTAGATGCCTCCTTCGGTTTTCTCTTCGTTGGAGAGAGGTCTTACCAGAACATGGTCACCAAGTGGCTTGAGCATTTAAACAACCCTCCTCAAGTAGTATAAATATTTTGGTTTCTATCTTTTATTAGCACTCAATAGAAAGGAGTGCTAATAAATCTATGATAAATAATACAAATGAAGGAGCCACTTGTCAATACTTTTTTACTCATTATACCCAAAATTTTTTAAAAACACGCATTTTTAAGGAAAAAAAGGGGTGTTTTGTGAAAAATTAATCAATGAAGGTGAGCAATGACTACGGTTTGGTTTCCTTTTTCTCTTACACAGGAGGGGCAGTTGATCAGACAAAGGTAAAGGTTCTGTACTTTTTTCTCTTTTTTCTTAAGATCCCGTGTTAACTTATCTATATCTTTTCCCATCCGCATTAGAGGGGCTTGGGCAACCCGAGAATAAAATCTGCCTTGCAGTTGCAGGCAGGCAGGGTCCGGTTCCAGTTTTTCACTGCGTGGAGGCTGTATTTCCACAAGAAGTTCTCCTCGGAAAAGGCCGCTTTTTAGGAGAACCACAGCATCCTCTTTGATGATATATCCTTTGCTGCGGGCTTCAGCCATAGCAAGGGTGATATCCTCATGGTAGGAAAAAGGTTGGTGAAAGGCCATGCGTGTGGTCACACGATAAAAAAAACGTGGATCTTTCCAGCAGTGTTCTTTTTCATCCCAGTCCTCGGGATTGATCTTCTGGCAGTGACAGTGCTCGATCATTCCCATCATCTCCCAATTCAGTCCTCTTTATTATACCTTAGCTTGTTAATTCTGCAAAACAATTTTGGTTCCTGCTTGTAAAAGAAAATAATGGCGATAATTATTTTGTGAAAACCTGGTATAGGTGAAAGCAGAGCCGGAATCGGGGATGCTGTGGAAAAGGACCGTCCATTTGTCATACTTTGTTAAGTTAGTTGTAAAGGGAGCATGAATGCTAGAGGTCAGGAATAAAATAATTTTTAGGATGAGGAAGGAGGTGAGTCCCCAGTGAAAATTATTTTGCTGCGGTATCGCAGGCTGTTGGTGTGGGGTACATGTTTTGTTTTTTTGGCCGGTGTTTTTGTTTTGTCAGGGTTGTACAATCAGGTTTCAGGGGTATTTAACAGCGGTAAACGAGAGGTGCCTATCTATGCGGTGGATACCAAGGAAAAGAAATTAGCCATTTCCTTTGACGCTGCCTGGGGGGCTGACTGTACACCGACACTTTTAAAAATATTGAAGGAAAATAACATAAAGACAACTTTTTTTCTTACAGGTATCTGGGTAAAGGAGTACCCGGAGATGGTCAAAGCTATTGCCGATGCCGGCCATGAACTAGGGAATCATTCGTTAACACATCCTCACTGTAACTCCCTCTCAGAAGAAGAATTTCTGAAAGAGTTAAAGGATAATGAGGAAATGATCTACAAGCTCACCAAAAAACGTACTCGTCTCTTCCGGCCGCCCTTTGGGGAGTATGACAACACCAACATCCGGGTTGCCCGCAAGAATGGGTATGAGGTGATCCAGTGGAGTGTGGATTCCCTGGACTGGCAGGATTTAGGGACAGAGGCGATTGTTGACCGCATTCTGAAAAATGCCCACCCCGGGGCGATTATGCTCTTTCATAATAATGCCAAGTACACCCCGGAGGCACTTCCTATCATTCTGAAAAAGCTAAAAGCAGAGGGATATAAGATTGTGCCTATTTCTGAGCTGCTGATTAAAGGGGATTATTATGTTGAAAGACACAGTGGGGTACAGAAGAAAGCCGCAGGGAGCAGCTAAAACTCCCTGGGCTTGCAGATAATCTCTTTGATTTTGGTATCAAAAAAATTGTTGGAATGGGCCGGAGTAACTACAATTGCTGTATCCGCACCGGTTCCTGAACCACCTACAGCTACGATTTCTTTGCCATAAGGGATCAGCCCGGCATCGAGAGCCATTCCTGAGATCTCCACACAAACCTTGACCCCTTGACCCAACATGCGCAGGGTCTGGGCAATGATTTCTGCTGGATAAACGCCTCCAAACTTTATGCGGAGTGCCCTATCCAGGCCCGCCATTAGGTGGGTTGTCGTCAGTATCTGAACCCCTTTCTCTGAAAGCTTCTGTCGGGTTTCAGCCGGCATCTCGTCATCACCAGGGGACATAAACCCAACATGATGAGTGACACAAATGACTTCTAAACCCTGATCAAGAAAGTGTTCTGCTGTTGTACCGCTGTTTGATGCGACCACAATATGATTGATCTTAAGCTCCTTGGCTCTTTGGATCGCTAATTTGGAAACAGCTTCTGTGTTGGCTGGTCCTTTCTGCTTCCAATACAAAACGTTCACTCTCCTTTCAAACCGACAAAATGCCGGTACTTTCTTTCTATTACCTTTATTTTACCAGATAAACAAAGTACTGCAAGGTAGTCGTTGGTCGTGAAAAATCCAAGAGGCGTGTCCCTCAGACTTCCGACTTCCGGTTTCAGGCTTCTGTTTTTCGGGTTGGTCGTTGGAAAAAGAGCGGGGGACACTTCCGGTGCATCCTAGTGTTACCAATGTTCTGAACCTGTACACCGGTTTCTGAAAATGGATCAGGAGAACTGTCCCCGTTATCTACGTGGACTAAGTAAAAAATTGTTCTCGAGGTAAAGAGGATGATTATTGGGGGACCAAGAATTAAGAAAGGCAAACTAGATTAAATCGTTCCAGGTAATATCAGGAGACACTGCTATGATTAGACGTAAGATACTTTCTTTGGCTTGGCCGGCGGTCTGTGAAATGATGCTGTATATGCTGCTTGATTTTGTGGATGTAGCCTTTGTCGGTCGCCTGGGAGCACAGCCTCTGGCTGCGGTAGGTCTGGGAGCACAGATCTATTTTTCTTTATTATTTATATTTTCCGCATTGTCTGCGGGAGCGACTGCTCTCATCGCCCGGGCTGTAGGGTCCAGGGATCCGGAGAAGGCTGGCAAAACAGCTGGACATGCTCTTTCATTGGCTGTTCTGGTAGGAATCGCTGTAACTGTTAGTGTTTATCTTTTTACAGATGCTGTTGTAGGGCTTTTTCATTTTGAGGTTGGTGTCCAGCAGCTTGCTGCTGTCTATATCAAAACTACCGGTTCTGTTGCTGCCTTTGGTTTGGTGCTTTTTATCAGTAACGGTATTTTCCGGGGCGCTGGGCTGACGAAAATCCCTTTTTATATTGCCGCTTTGACAAATGTGGTGAATATCGTCGGTGATTATGTATTAATTTTCGGTAAATGGGGCTTTCCGGCTCTTGGGGTTCGCGGAGCGGCTTTAGCAACTGCCTCAGCACAGGTCATAGGTTGTGTTGTTATGGTTGTTCTGCTACTTTCCGGGGCGACTATGGTGCGAGTCCGCCCTAGGGACTTCTTTCACCTGGGGGATAGAGAGCTTACAGGTGTAATCCTCAAACTCAGTGCACCGGCAGGTGTTGAAGAAGCCCTGATGAGTCTGGGAAGGATTATAGGCAGCTTTATGCTCTCGGGCCTGGGGACTGTGCCTTTTGCTGCCCACCAGGTTGTTTTGACAGCAGAATCACTTTCCTATATGCCGGGTTATGGTTTTGCAGTGGCTGCAACCAGTCTTGTGGGACAAAACCTCGGTGCGCGTAAACCCAAACAAGCCTACCTGCATGGGTTGACAGCTGCCAGGCTTGCTCTTGTGGTAATGGGTGTCATCGCTCTTATTTTTTTGATTTTTCCCTCGGTTATTATCAGAATTTTTACCCGGGATCCACAGGTGGTGGGTCTGGGGGTTCTCTGTCTGCGGATCGCTGCTTTGGAACAGCCGTCCATTGCTCTAGAGATGGTTTTGGCTGGGGCACTGCGGGGTGCCGGGGATACACGCACCCCGGCAGTGATCACAGTTCTCAGTACCTGGCTGCTGCGCATACCACTCATGTATATTTCCATTTATATTTTCCACTGGGGACTTCCGGCGATTTGGATCATCACTGTGATCGACTGGCTGGTGCGAGCATTACTTGTTATCATACAGTTTCGCCGCGGTAAGTGGCAGCAGATTGCTCTGTAGGTTAACAGGGAATTATCTGCTGCCCTCCGGTTGTGGAAGAGAGCCGAAGATTTTTCTAAAGTGGAAACCATAGACAGCAAAGGTGATCGCTTCAGGAAAGAAGCGCGGGTATTTGACTAGTGTTTTCATGAGAAACTTCCAGTAATGACGCCGTCCCTTTTCTAAAAATCCCAGGATAACCATTGCCCTAAAGAGGCCTTTAACATAGCATAAGCGCAGCATAGAGAGGCCTTTCTTTTTTGCCGGTTTGAATTCCTTGAAAAACTCCATCACTCGATCATAGTAAGGCTTGGGGTCATAGATGGTTGTAACGATCTTCTTGTATCCATTGGTCAACTTCTGAATGTTCATTTTCGGGATAAAGTTGAGGGATAGATCGGTGTTGTCACCGCTGAATTCTGTGTCCGGGAGAATGCGGTTCTCCTTTTTCAAACGATTAAACAGTTTGGTTCCCACCGGTGCCTTGAGGAGGCCTACCATAGCTGTGACAATCCCGCTTTTTTGAATGAAGTTAATCTGCTGATCAAAGATAGATGAAGTATCACTGTCAAATCCCACAATAAATCCGCCGGTTACCTGGATGCCGTAGTTTTGGATCTTCTTAACAGAGGAGATTAGGTCACGGTTGATATTATGGAACTTGTTGCACTCCTGCAGACTTTCTTCATCCGGGGTTTCAATTCCGATAAAGACCGATGCAAAATTGGCACGCTGCATCAGCTGCAGCAGTTCATCGTCATCTGCAAGGTTGATCGATGCCTCTGTAATAAACCAGAAGGGTTGGCGATTTTTATCCATCCACTCTATAATCGCCGGAAGGAGTTCTTTTTTCAGGCGCACCTTGTTCCCGATGAAATTGTCATCGACGATGAAGACACCACCCCTCCAGCCGCGATTGTAGATGGCTTCCAATTCCCCGATAAATTTGTCGGTCGGTTTTAGGCGTGGTTTCCGCCCGAAGAGAGTGGTAATGTCACAGAATTCACAGTCAAATGGACACCCCCGGGAGAACTGGATGCTCATCGTGGAGTAGTCATTCATATTGATCAGTTCCCATAAGGGGACTGGGGTGTTATCTAATTGTGGCTTTTCATCAGTGGTGTAGATGCGCCGTGGATAACCCTTTTCCAGATCTTCTAAAAAGGTGGCAAGGGTGATCTCTCCTTCATTGAGAACAAGATGGTCCACTTCAGGGAACCTTTCTGGCTCTGATGTAAAGAGAGAACCGCCTGCAATGATTTTAACACCTAGTTTTCTGCAGCGCTTAATAACCTCATTTGTTGATTCCTGCTGGATTGACATGGCACTGATCATCACATAATCAGCCCATATTAAGTCTTCATCCTTAAGCTTGCGGACATTCATGTCTACCAGCATTTTTTCCCAATCATTGGGTAGCATTCCCGCAATTGTCAGCAACCCCAGAGGTGGCAGGGCTGCTTTGACACCGATAAACTTGAGGGCATGTTTGAAGCTCCAGAAACTGTCAGGGTATTTTGGATAAACCAGTAGTGCTTTCATGCAATCACTCCCTTTGCTGCCATTTTATCACAACCTGTTAGTAAATGGTAGTCGGAAGACTGTTAGGTGTGACATCAAACTTATTGTACCGCTTTAATAAATGCCTCATTCACAGAAGCCAGAAAAGGGTTGATTAGCTGTGGGTCATAATAAGTACCTGCTTTTTTTCTGAGTTCCTGGCAGGCTTCAGAATAACTCAAAGCATTTTGGTAGGGGCGGTCCGTGGTCATGGCATCAAAACTGTCAGCAATGCGCAGGATCCGTGCAAGTAAGGGGATATCCTCCCCCTTTAAGCCATCTGGATACCCGGAACCGTCATAGTTTTCATGGTGGGAACGGATGAGAGGAACAATCTCTTTGAAGGCAGGAATTGTTTCTACCAACTGGGCGCCCCAAATTGTATGTAATTTTACAGTTTCCCATTCCTTTTTGCTTAAAAAGGCGGGTTTATTTAATAGACCGGTTTCTATTTTAATTTTGCCGATGTCATGCAAGGAAGCTCCATAGCGGAGCCGGTCCAGATCTTCCTCTGGGAGATTCATCTTTTCTGCCAGGGCAAGGGAATAGGTCATTACCCTTTCAGAGTGTCCGAAGGTATACATATCCTTGGTGTTGATTAAAGAGATGAGTGACTGCAAGGCAGGGAAAGCCTCTGTTATTTTCAGGGCGTTTATTTGACACAACACCGATTGGTAAAGGTAATCTGTGCCTTTGCTGTATTTAGCACGATAAAGATCATTCTCAGCGAACCTGATCAATGCCAGGGCAGCATCTCCATCATCAGGATAACCAGCCAACCCTATGGAGATAGAGAAGGGCTGGAAAAAATTTGTGCCAGAGGGGAGGATGGATTCTGCTTCAAGGTTAATCAGTTTTTTAATCTGTTCCATTTCACTGTCTAGCTCATTTTTTTCTTTTCCCGGAAAGACCAGCATGAATTCATCGTTCCCATACCGCGCTGCATAGTTTGGTTCCTGCAAAAACTTTGCTAGCACAGCCCCTATGGCTGCCAGCAGTTGATCTCCCTTCTGGTAGCCGTGGCGGGTATTATAATACTTGAACTGGTCGATATCGATCAGGATTAGGGAGAGGGGAGCGCTGCTCTTCACTGATTTCTGCAGTGAAAGGGCGATCTTTTCCTGGAGGTACCTGTGATTATAAAGACCTGTCAGCTGATCATAATCAGCCAGCTCTATCAGATCCTGCTGGGTTTTTCTCTCCACCTCCAGAAGCCCTCCTACCAGCCAGGCTAAAATCACGGCAACCGAAGAAACAATGAGGCTGGCTTGAAAAACGTCTGCAGGCCACTGAAGGAATGTTCTATAATCGATAAAAAACATAAGAGCGCTGGCCAGCAATGCCGCTCCCACTCCGGCTACTTTGCCAAAAGCGGTTGTGGCGATGATCACCGGTACGATGATTAAAACCTTAGCTCCGATAAAATCCCCACTATACCAGAGGAAGGCGAGGGTTAATGGGAAAATGATAGCCAGAAGCAGAACCTCTTCGATGCGTGCCTGGGAGAGAAGGGGGATTTTAGACAGCAGGTAGCGGGAGATGTAAAGAACAGTGAAAAGACAAAAAATAACCATAAACAATGATAGCTTAACTATATTGCTGGACAATGGTTCTATTGCAAGATCAAAATATATAAATGCAATCATTAGAAAGATGAGAAGGCAGACAATATGGGTTACCAGGACATGTTCTGAAATATCACCGATTCTTTTCTTTTCCCAGTTACGCATTGATTTTTCCCCTACCCTGAAAATAGATGTCTGAAGCCCGGGAACATAAATATGATTTGTTTTGTGGCTGTTCATAAGAGAATGGTTTCCACTATAATTGAGTGAAAAACAAATGCCCTTCCTACTATCCGGTACCCAGCAAATCCGGGTACCGGTTTAGGGAAGGGTTTTACAAAATTATTTCCTTAGTGCTGCAGGCACTTCTGGCTGATGAAGTATCCAAATACAGGCCGGTTTTACACCGACTACAGCAGCTAGGGTGAGAACACTGCAGCAGACAGGCAATAATCTGTGGAGAAAGCGCTTCATAACTTACACCTCCTTTAAAAAAAGATGATCCGCTATGGAGGTAAACCGGTGGCCCGCCTTAGTTAAGGTAAAGGCCTGCCACCAGGTACCAAAGCTCACTGCAAGAACAAAAGCTGGGGAGTTACCCCATATGACTAAGGTGATTTGCCCCAAGGTGATTAAGGCTGTAAGTGCTACAGATAAACGATTATATTTACGGCGCTCCGGTTTATTTGTGATCGGTTTAACCGCGGAGTCCACCGGGGCCAGAAGATAAAAAGCAAGCAAGGACAAGGATGCGCCAATCAAGACTATACAGAGCAGCATGGATTGGGGCATCTGCCCCGCGGCGAACTCAGCGGTTTTAGCTAGAAAAGGGGCGATCACCATCCCTAAAAGGTTGCAGATTAGCGGTGACTTGCTGTGGGCACCGCCGGATAAAAGCCGTAAGGAGCCCGCTGTCAACGCCACTGCCAAAGTTGTCCAGAAGCACCTTAGGAGCCAGCCCGCAAAGCAGATTGTGAGAATACCTGTCAGGCTATAAACAATAGTCTGCAAGCCGTAAAGGACTACCTCTGTTTCATCCTGGCTAAGTTCGAGCTGTTCCTGAAGATACTCTATGCTGAACCTGACCAGATCAGCA
>DUMY01000119.1 GCA_012839645.1 Syntrophomonadaceae bacterium | reverse complement strand
TAACACTGTTTGCTTTTCTTTTTTCTTTATCTATAGAAGTTCTGCAGCTTTTATCTTGTTATTTAGGAAATATGGGGAGAGCCTTTGATATAGATGATATTTAAAGTGTTATACCAATAAAAGCACCCAGGGTATTAAGCAGAATATCATCTATATCAAAGGCTCTCCCCATATTTCCTAAATAACAAGATAAAAGCTGCAGAACTTCTATAGATAAAGAAAAAAGAAAAGCAAACAGTGTTACCTTCCCTACCCTCCTGAATTTACTCCATATTAATGGCAGAAAAATTCCCATGGGTAGTAATAATACCGTGTTTCCTCCGATATTTCTGACCCAAACTTTTATCTGCTATCTAGGAATCTGATTAAGCCTATCGTACACTTCCACCATCATCATATCCATCAATGCCTTAGCGAACTGACTGTCATCAAGAACTTTCATGTAGAATTTCTGGTTCCGATGGTACCATGGCCACTGGGGCAACTATACGGTAGATCAAAGTGGATCGCTTTAAATGAGAAAGTATCAAGTTAACGACCGTATTCGACAAAAGTCGTATACTGCTCCCAGGTAGTGAGACACTAATCTGAAAAAAATAAGCTAAAATAAGAGTATGGAAAAACGAAATCATTACACAGCCGAATTTAAAGCCAAAGTGGTGTTAGAACTCCTGGGTGAGGAATCGACCTTGAATCAGGTGGCTACTAAATACCAGTTGAATCCACAGATGCTCAGCAAGTGGAAGAGCGACTTCGTTAAGAATGCTGCCGTAGTCTTCGAGCGCAACAAGGACAAAACAGGAAAACTAAAAAAGGAAATGGAGGAGAAAGAAGCCCGTTACCAACAGATTATCGGCCAGCAATCCTATGAGATTCACTGGTTGAAAAAAAAATCTGGCCTTAAGTAGTACAGTTGAAGTGCGCAAGAGCATGGCTGAACCGGGAAACGCTCGGATTAACCTGTCTAGGCAGGCTTACCTCTTGACAGTGAATCGGACCAGTCTATATCGGCAGCCACCGACAACCACCTGGTCACAAAAGGATCTTGACGATATGCGCTTGATTGACGAAATCTACACTGTCTGTCCCTTTTACGGCTATCGCAGAATCACGGCGGAAATGCAGCTCAGAGGGAGACAGATCAATCGCAAACGAGTCCGGAGGCTGATGCGGGTGATGGGGATTCAGGGAATCTGTCCTGGCCCCAACCTGAGTAAACGTCTACATGCCCAATATATTCATCCGTATCTGTTAAGAGGCCTAAATGTTGATCACCCTGATCAAGTCTGGGCGGTTGACATTACCTATATTCGCCTAAGGCATGGATTCATGTATTTATTCGTCATCATTGACCTTTACAGCCGCTATATCGTGGATTATGAACTGAGTACCACCATGGACCGCCACTGGGTGCTGGAGTGCTTGAAAAGAGCCTTCAAGTTGAGAAAGCCGGAGATCATAAACAGCGACCAGGGTAGCCAGTTTACCAACAAAGACTATGTTGGACTTCTTCAAACAGAAGGGATTAAGATCTCTATGGACGGTAAAGGGCGTGCGTTGGACAATATCTTCGTGGAGCGGTTTTTCCGGACCCTTAAGTATGAAAACATCTATCTGAATGAGTACGAAACCCCTAAAGCTCTGCGTAGAGGATTAAATCAATACATACGGTTCTACAATGAGCAGCGTCTTCATGAGTCGCTTGGATACAGATGCCCCGTTGATTACTACCGACAAACATACTTGAAATTAGCAATTTGAAAAAAGGAGGGACGCATTAGCTTATTTTATAAAAAAATGTGTCTTGACAACGGGGGGCACTATAGTATCACGGTATGACAGCAATGTATTTTAACTTGCGCCAACCTCACCAGAGAGGTGTTTTGATAGATAGTTAGTCAGGTGATAAGCAAAATTAGTTGGCTTCAACCAAATACACCTCCGGATAAACTCGGGCCCCGGTTTTCTGCGTCACCTCCGGATAAAATTCTTCCGTAAGCCGCAGATACTGTTCTGTAGACTGGATAGACGAGTGACCAATGTAGGTAGAGAGGATCGGTAGCGCGCAGTACATATCGATACCTGATTCCGACATATTCTTCAGAGCATGACAGCAAAAACTGTGACGGACATCATGCAGCCTTGGACCAATTCCTTTGCTCCTGTACGGTATGCCACTTGCCCATAGTTTTTCACGAAACCGTTTTCCAACAGTGTTCTTGCTGCGTCTTGAACCATCTCGGTTTCTGAAAAAGAAATCGTCATCATCGGCACCTAAATGGATCTTTTTCATCATTTTTGTGCCACATCGATCAGAGAAGGTGACATTACAACAAGACGAGACTTATTAAACTTTCCGTTCCTGACTGTCAGAACTCCGATATTCAGGTCTACATCTCGGATACGTAGGTCTAAAGCCTCCGAAATTCTCAACCCACAACCGTAGAGCACTCTGAACAGGACTGGGTAAACTTCCGCGGAATTGTACCTAGTATGAGGTCTCATAGAATCAACTGAAGCAAATATTCTTTTCATCTCTTCATGTGTGAAAATATATGGTGTAAAATCTGAGCGAGTTCTTCTGGGAGCCTTCAGTTGCCGCGATACAAGCAACGACGAAGGACTTGTGGACGTCGATTCCACAGCAGACGGGGTAAACGATTTTGAGCGCCATATTAAACCTCACAAAGTAATGTGAGGATACCGGCAGGGACTGACCGCTCGCACAAAAAACAAGTAGCGTCTTTACAAAGATAAGTTTGCGGGCTCTATGTCCCACTTATTTGTGCTTCAAGGAGCGGTCGGCACACATAACAATTCGGTCAGCGAAACGCTGGGCCCACTCACCTCCACGTGCTCTGTAGTGTGCTGGCATCCTCGCTGATATTGTACAACAAACTTCACGCTAGGGCCGACGGTTTCATACTGTTACCGCTCACTTAATTTGACGCCGCAATTCTAACCGCCAATAGCGGTAAAGTATAGCGACAATACGCGACATCATACTGGGAGTTCAACCGTTAACCAATATCATCAAAACGCCACCCAATGTTCATAGTGTGGATCGTGTGGATAAAGTTAATTTAGATATAACCAGCCCTCTTTTTATAGGGGGCTGATTTCTTTGATGCACAAAAATCAACGGTTAAGACACGAAAACCTACGGTTCATGACGCGATTCCGACGTGTTGCGCACACCATATTGTTATATGGGTGGTATATATGGTAATGTGAGAAGAGTAGTTTTGCTTACCGGACAACCTGAGGGACATAAGGGGTGTCCCTCTTTGTAAAACTAATTGAAAGGTTGCGTTAAATAATGAAAAAATAAGTCCAATCGGATGGCTTTTTATGTGTCTATTTATCATTGCGATTCTGGGTGCATTGATTATAAGAGTATATCAATTAGATATGATATATCGTTTAATTCTTTACCTCATAATTTTTGTTATTGGCATAGCCGGATCGCTCTTGCTTGTTATGAGAACGCCCGGTAAAAAATGAATTGGGCTGCAAGATAAGGATGTGAAAAGAACATCATGAAGAAAACTTGCTTGATAATCCAGTTATTACTGTTGTTAACTTTCGCAATATTACTTGTAACGAACATTTTGGGATATGTGAACTACGATGACGTGCGCTATAGCATATATGCTATTGTAGTATTGTCGGTGATTAATCTAATTATAAGGGCTGAAAATGATAAACAAATTTCCCAAACGGCGAAAAGAAACATAGTTATTGCTACAGTAGTTTTTGGCGTATTTCTAACCGTCATCGTACTAATCCAGTTGATTTAATTTAGTATTGACATTATTAGCTAAAAGTGATATCATGGTAATACCAAAATGAAATAAAGGGGGTAGCTGCTGTGGTAGAACAAAAGGCGTGGAAGATCAATGGTTTTATAGGCATTCTGGTTGTTTTCGTTTTGATCGGTGTCACTATTTATTCTTTTGTGCTGGAACAAATTGTACTGGGAGTTATTCTTGCCACGATTACCGCTATTCTTGCCTCAGGTATCAGGGTTGTGCAGCCCAATGAAGCCAGGGCGGTGATCTTTTTTGGCAATTACATCGGTTCCGTACGGGAAAGTGGGCTTTGGCTTATTGTGCCCCTCTCTATTGACCGCAAAATCTCTCTTCGGGTACGCAACTTTAACAGCAAAACACTGAAGGTCAACGATATCGACGGCAACCCCATTGAGATCGCTACCGTGGTCGTCTTCAGGGTTGTGGATTCGGCAAAGGCTGTTTTTGATGTGGATGACTATGAAGAGTTTGTGGAAATCCAGAGTGAAACTGCCCTGCGACATGTGGCGACCGGGTACCCATATGATACCTTTGATGAAGAGGGGTATTCTTTACGCGGCAACAGCCAGGAAGTTGCAGATGAACTCTGCCATGAACTGCAGGATCGTCTGGCTATAGCAGGGGTAGAGGTGATGGAGGCCCGCCTGACCCATCTGGCTTATGCTACAGAGATTGCCAGTGCTATGCTGCAGCGCCAGCAAGCCACCGCAATTCTAGCTGCACGCCAGAAGATTGTGGAGGGTGCTGTGGGGATGTCCCAGATGGCCATCGAACAGCTTCAGCAGGATGGTATTGTTGAGTTAGACGAAGAGCGCAAAGTAGCCATGATCAACAACATCATGGTGGCGATTATCTCTGACCGCGGAGCTCAGCCCATTATCAATACAGGAAGCCTATACTAGACAGGAGACTTATTTGTGTCCAAAAGAAAGGCATTTCCTCTTCGTATTAATCCAAAACTCTATGAAGTGCTGGAGCGCTGGGCTGCCGATGAACTCCGCAGTGTAAACGGTCAGATCGAATTTCTTTTAAGAGAGGCCGCAGTACGGGCCGGGCGTTGGCCGGGTGCTGGGCATTCCCAGGAAGATAAGGAAGTGTAGTATAGTTGGGGATACAATTTTGGGGGTTAGCCAGTACCATCAGCCGTACCTCTGTTGTATCCGGGGGAATAGCCATCGGTGGAGTTTTATTGCTATCCTTGCTGCCTTCACTAAGCCAGTGGTTGGCTCGTTATACACCCGGTGCATTAAGCAGCTATGAAGTGAAATTGGTGTCAGGCACTGCCGCTTTCAGTGACGCTGTACCGGCACTGGTTATTACAATCTCCCTGGTCGTTTTACTTGTTGCCATAACGGTGATGGTGTTCCTAGGACAAGAGTTGTAATGGAAAAAATAACCTTTAAAGGGAGACGTGCAAACATCTTTTTTATAACCTGTGCCGGACAAAGGAAAAGGGGTGGTTGAGAAGAATAACTATTAAGGATCCCTGGGAGGGAGATGTTGATGGAATAATACGGAGTTGTTTTCCAAATAAAAACCGGGCTGTATGTCCCGGAGAGAGGAGATGTTATGGAAGAGACGAATAAAAAGAGTTGGGCGGCGTTGCTGGTTGAGGTTTTAACGAGTCCGGGGGCTGCTTTTAAAGAGATTGCGGAAAACCCCAGGTTTGGGGCTGCGGCAGTTACCCTTACAGTGATAAACTTTGTTTTTGCTGCACTTACAATTCCTAAGGTGCGGGAATTTACATTATTGACTTTGGAAAATACTCCAGGGCTTTCACCCGAAGACATTGAAGCAGCCAGCGCGTTTGGTGGCGGTCTTGCAGTTGGAGGTACTGTGCTCGCTGCCATAATCGTTCCTTGGGTAATGTGGCTGGTGATAGCAACATTAATGAAAATATTTGCAGCTATAAGTGCTAAAGAAGCGCCGTTTGGAACACTGTTCGCTGTTGGTGTTTACGGCTATGTTCCTGCTGTTATCGGCGGAATTATCAGCAGTATCCTGGTTTTGAACACAGCCGTAGAAAACATCAAAAATGTGAGCATCAGTTTAGCCGTGTTTTCCTCGGCTGAATCAGGTTTTTTATATCACTTTCTCACTGCTTGTAACCCCTTTACCTGGTGGAGTTTGATCCTGTGGGGCATTGGGGCTGCTGCTGTAATGAAGGTGAAGCGCCCTACTGGGGTCATTATCTATCTCTTTGGCCTGTGGCTTGTTTTTGCACTGATTATCGGTGCTGTTGGCCTTCTAAATGTGCCTGCATACTAGAACGGCTGTTGGCCTTCTTTAATGTGCCTGCATAGAATAACAGAGGTCTGATGCCGGAAGTCAGATGTCAGAAAAGATGGTGTTGGCACCCGTAAGCATCACAACAGGACTTCGGCTTTGTTTTTCACCCTCTTTTAGTATTGACATAAAGCAGCGGTATCGATCAGGCTGATGACAACTAGCCTGCCGTATAGTTATCGTTCGGCCAACTAATATTGGCATTTTAAGTAGTTCATTTGAAAGGGGGATCTATTTGAAGAAGAAAATAGCAATAGCTCTAAGACTTATATTGATCGTTGCAGTTGTTATCGGCGCGGTGATTAAAAGTAAC
>DUMY01000118.1 GCA_012839645.1 Syntrophomonadaceae bacterium | reverse complement strand
TCCATCTTGCTTCCGGCTTCTTCTATTTTCTTTGTTTTCTCTTCCCAGTTGGTCAAAAAAAGCACCTCCTCTTAAGCAGATGCCGCTGTTTTATGCAGGTTGGAGGGGAGGTGAGTATATGAAATGTTTTGATAGCTATTGCACACCATTGTAAATGCTGCTGTTACTGGCATATTTTCTAGTTATATTACCGGTAGTATGGTTTACATTATTCTCCCATTACATCTGTAACATAAAATCCACCATTTCTATATTCATACGCGTGTTTTAGATTTCTATTGTTATAGTTATCTTCCCAGAATACAGCGGCTTCGCTAATATCCTGTATCCCTTTTTTGGCTATTGTAGCAACCAGATCATCTGAATACATTTTCATCATTTCATTTGCCGTTTCATGGGTGTTTTTTCTTTCAAAAGTAAAATACACTAAAGCTATATAATCATCTGGTTCCTCTGTTCCTAAATTTTCGTTAATCGTTATTCTGTCAAGCTTTGCTCCTGAATAGTCCCCTTCATTTATTCTGTTTCTTATCTCTTTTTCTATTTCGGATTTTCGTATAGATTTTGGGTCTTGGTTTTCACCTGTGGTATCGTTATCGGTTGCTTCAATTGGTATATCTACATCTGTTTCTGTTGTGTCCGCTTTTCCACAAGCTGTCATGCAAAAAATCATTAAAACACTCATTATCAATGCTATATATTTTTTCACACTATACCCCTCCTTTCCTCAACAAAATAAACTTTTTCTTTCTTCATGCTCTAATCAAAGCAAGTTTTTTTGGGTTCAACTGATACCCATTAACAATACTGACTGTTCTCCATTAGATATGATAGCAAACTGCTATGACAGCATTGTGTCACATTAATGCTGGCTAGAAATAATTTTTTATTCTTTAAGGAAGGTGGTGGTCACAAAAGCACGACCTTATGTTGATTCTCATATCGCAAAGGTACCGGTTACCACCCGACATTTGTCGAATATCAGTGAATTGTTTAATCTTCAATGATTACCTATTAAGTACCTTCGCCTGCCCTATCCGTCCCAAGCTAATCAATAACTTCGCTACAGCGAGGGTAATAATATCTTCTTACATCAATAAGATGAGTTTCAAGAGCTTCATCAAGTGTTTCGGTATGGATATTTTCCTCGTCTTCCAAGTAATTTAAGAATTGATAACCCCCCATATAATCAACAATCTAATATGCTGTTGGTACCCGCTTGATTATTGGGGTGTAAAAACTCCTATAAACTAAAGGTTAGAAACTTTATAACAAAGTGCCTCTGTTACTAAATTCGACATTAGTTTCCAATAACCTTCCAGGCATAAACCTTTGTATCACATTGTTTGAAACTACCGAAACCCAATTGTGGTCACTACTGCAGAAGCAAGCTCAATTGCAGTATTACTGCTTCTTTGCTCCATATGCTATCAACCCGCCTATTACTATGCCAATAACAAGCCCAGGCACACCAAGAAATATCAAGCCGATGATAGGTATAGTAATTATCCCTGTAAGCAGACAGCCTATGTTTTGCATTTTCTCCCCTGC
>DUMY01000117.1 GCA_012839645.1 Syntrophomonadaceae bacterium | reverse complement strand
GAATTTAATCTTTTTCTGTCATAGACACCTTTACGGACTTGTTCAGCTAACCAGGATATAAATGCGTTTTCGGCTTTTATGTAAGCATCTTGGTTAGAAATCTCTACCGGAACCACAGCGTACTGCTTAGGCGGTAGATCCTTTAAGACATCTTTTTTCAGCCTGCGGATCATTACGGTATTCTTTAGTTTTTGGTTAAGTTCGTTTAGGCGGGACTGCCCAGTAAAATCCCAAACTAATCTCTTGACACCACCGCGGGTGATGATTTCTTTTCGATGGCCAGAACAGTATCTTTTGCCGTAAGCAATATAGTTGCTAAATTCATGAGGGGCCAAAAGATTGACTAAAGGATACAGTTCTATGGGTCTATTTAATACCGGGGTTCCTGTTAAGAGAATTATGGATTCTGTTTTTTTACATAGCTTCTTAAAAGCCTTGGATCTATTACTTTTCGAGTTCTTTATATAATGGGCTTCATCCCCTATAACAGCTTTTGGTTTTAAAACAGGTAGCCAGTCACTTAAGATATCGTAATTAATAATAAATATGTTTCCTTGAACACTAACAGGGGTTTTACCGGACAGGACAACAGCCTGGTTTTCAGGACAATCCTCTAAAAAATTCTCACATTCACGAAGCCAGTTTATCTTTAATGAAGCTGGACATACAATGACCGCTGGCCTTATTTCTTTGCGTGCCTGTAAATAAGCTAATGCCTGAATTGTCTTTCCCAATCCCATCTCGTCAGCAAGCAGTATTCTGTTTCTCTCAAGGGCGACTTTGACACCCTCCGTCTGGTAAGGATATAGTTTTGCTTTGAAGCCTTTCAAGCTAGGCTTTGGCTTTTCGTACAGTTCAAGGACGCTAGGCGATATTTTAAAACCCATCTGCGCAAGCAAATCAAGGGCACCTGGTGAGACACGCCACCCCTGAACGCCGGGTAGCCATGTTGCACCCGGTAACCCACGAACAACTTCTATTATCTTCGGACTATACTGGAAAAAGGCAACCGGCTGGCCGCCGTGCAAGGAAACCCTGCCTGTGATTTTTTCTAAAGGTTGTGTCAAAATACTTCCCCTGCCTCTTCAAACCTGCTTATTTCCTTATGAAAGTCAACCTCGATTATGCCTGTGGCCCCATCTCTCTGTTTGGCAAGAATCAACTCTGTGCTTGTCCCTTTATGGATCAAGAAAACGCAATCTGCATCTTGTTCTATACTTCCTGAACCGCGAAGGTCAGATAGTTTCGGTCTGCCACCGCGCTTTTCTGAATCGCGTGAGAGTTGGGAAAGAGCTACAACTGGCACATCTAATTCCCTTGCCATCAGCTTTAGTTGTCTTGTTATTTCAGATATCTCTTGTTCTCTTGTTTGATATTTTCCTTCGTTTCGTAAAAGCTGCAGATAATCTATAATTACAAGATCTAATCCTGCGGATTCTTTGAATTTTAAAGCGGACTCATAGACTGCGTTGACGGTTTGTATAAGATTGTCACAGACATAAAGATTCATGCATTTTATTTTATCGTGGGCTTCTTCGTCCCACATAAGCGCATCAGATGTTAAACCTGTAAGTGAACATGCAGCTTTTCTTACTATATTGATGGACTTCATTTCAAGTGAGAAAAAGACAACCTTTGCTGATAGAGATACTCTTGCTGCTATTTGTACTGCTAATGATGATTTCCCAACTGATGGTCGGCCTGCTATAATGATCAATTCGCCGCGGTGCATGCCCCTTGTCCATGCGTCAATTTGCGGCAGGCCATAAAGTATGCCCCACTCCAGATCACACAACGCTTCATCAAGAAGATCGCCTGCACGAACAAGGGTATCTTTCATTCCAATGGATCTGTATTCCCTGATCAGATCCTGTGTCTTGTTTAGGCTGGTGTTTATATCTCCCTTACCCATGAACATATTTCTCATGCAGGTATAGAGCTTTCTCATTACACTTCTTTCTTTGACTATGCGAGCGCAAACTTCAATTTCTTCGGCTGTTGGATTGTTTAAAGCGGCAAGTTTGCCTGGAGATATTTTTAGCCGGTGCTTCAATGCTTCGGAAGATATTTTTTCTCCGGCTTCTCTAGATTTCTGAATGAAACGGTACGCGCGTACCCAATCAGGATCGTTGAAGTCATTTGCTGTTATATTTAACACTTTGCCTTGCAAGATGGCAGATATAAGAACGTTTTCAGCTTGTTCGTCTGAAAGGGTAATGTCTTTTTTAGATCGAGCAGCTAGGTGCATTAACATCCTCCTTTAATTTAAGCTTTTCGCCCGGAGTACTAAACCCGGGAACGCTAGGCGGAGATTTGTTATCAAGAAAATCCCGCAGGTATTGTTCATGTTCAGCACAAACCTTTTTAGCATCCTCTACTCTTTTCAGGTGTTCTTCAGGATATTTTGCTGAAAAGTAATCTAAATCTTCTTCAAGTTGGGGCTCCTCACATTGAGACTCAAATTCTTTTTTCTTTTCCCGTGCCACTTTCATAAGATAAGCAACAGGATTTTTGGGTTTGAAGCCTTCTTCAATACGCCTGCGGAAAATATTAATGCTTGCTTCAGCAGCAGGATAATCATAAAGATAATACATTCTACCTGCAATAGCATAGGCTTTTGCAGGGGGGCCATCCCATGCTTCTCTTAACGAATCGCCTAGAGTTGTAATTAAATCTGCATTGGTTATCTGCAGCGTATTAACGCTTTCTTTTGCTGGTAATGTTTCTTGATTTAAGTCAGGCTCCTTTTTCACAGGCATTATATTAAGACTTTCTTCCTTAGGTAACGTTTTCTGGTTAAGATTAAGTTCTTTCTCCACAGGCGATTTTTTGTTATTAACGCCTGCATCTGTGATTGACATCTCTTGGTTTTTGTCAGGTTCCCTTTCTACAGCTGCTCTTTTATTATTAACACCCGGTTCTGTGGATAACGTATTCTCATTAAAGTTAGTTCCCTTCTTGGCAGGCGATGAATTATTATAAACGCCTGCATCTATAGATAACACATCCTGTTTTATGATGGGCTCCCTATCGACAGGTGACTTATTTTTATTAAAACCTGCTGAAGTAAGATCACCCTTCATGGTTACTTCAGGCGGTTCAATGATAATGTTTTGAGTGTCTGCTTCCGGCTTAGACTTTTGGTGTGATTTTTGCTGCCCGCGAGTGTCTAATGATGAACGAAGTGAATCATTAGACACTCTTACTGAGTTTTCTTTATCTGTGTCTTTTTGATCTGTGTATTCTTTGTCGGAAGCGCGCTTCCGACCCTGAACGGAAGTAGATTTCCGATCAGAACCGGAAGTACTTTTCTTATCAGTGTGTTTCCGGTCTTGACCGGAAGAATCTTTCCGATCAGGGAAGGAATCTAATTCATTGATATAATATACATTCGTTTTTGTTAGGCCACGTTGTTTCCAGGTAATTAATCCGGCTTTTTTTAATTCACTTAAGTATGTTCTCACTGTTCTCTCTGTACATCCTGCAGCTTGAGCTAGACGGGACTGCCCCGGGAATGTCTCTTTGTTTTGCCAGGCAAACATTAGTAGTAGTGCATATATTACTTTAGCGCCAAAGCGTAAATCTGAAGTCAAAACAACATTAGGAATTGAAGTAAAACCACTTTTAAGGGTTGAATCCTTTATTATTAGAGTTTTTTCGTTACTTTCAGGCATTTATAGACGGTTCCTTGTGTATCGTATATAAGTTGCTGACATAATTTCCATCTTCCAAACATCTGCTTTCTTTTGAAATCCAACCCTTTTTAACCAAAGCCGAAATGGTTCTTTTAACACTAGCTCGGGATATGCTACAGTGTTTTGCTATTTTATTCATTGATAGGCATGCCTGCTTTTTGTTATTAGCGCAACAAGCTAAATATAGATATACCAATTTCTCCAGGGAACCCAATTCTGAATTAAAAACAATAGCATTTTTCAAAGTAGATATACCTCCTTTTACCCTAGCATCGCTATCCGCGCTGTCCGGTCTGATTTACCACCACCGGACCCAGACTTTGCGCATCCGAGAGGCGTTACATAATTTTGATCAATTACTTCAATTTCCGTTGGCTTCTTTCGGTATGCTGATCTAATAGCTGATTTTATGTCCTTTGTTGTGTGTGGGGAATCTAGGGTGTTTTGAATTCCGCTTTGGGCGCAACCAAACCAGACCAGATCAAGATCTGATACTCCCCTTCTTTTTGTTGCAGGGAATATGCGCTTCCATCGCATCTGAAGCCAGGCGTAGGCTTCTTCCTCTTCCTGGATATACTTTTGTTTGCGTTTTTTGAAGCGTTTTTCTTGTGTGGAAATGCGATCTCTTTCGCGGCGAGCTTTTTTTCGTTCTTTAGAGCGGCGTTGTTTCTCTTTTTGATAGGCTTCCGGATCGTGTTTAGTAACTACTTTTCTGACAGCACCTTCTGTAACACCATGAAGATTGGCGATCTCAGTAAGGGTCATCCCCTTTTGGTAAAAGCACTCAAGATAAATTTCAGATCTCGGCTTTTTTACCAATTGTTGTCCTCCTTTATTGGTTTTTGTAGCCGGGATCGGTAGGTGTGTAGTATAATAACTACAAACAGTATAAAACTTGATTAATTGGGG
>DUMY01000116.1 GCA_012839645.1 Syntrophomonadaceae bacterium | reverse complement strand
CAGGGATTTAGGATCGGGGAATCTACTGTTGTCAGCCACTATATACACAGCATCAACCCCCTCCATCCTGAGGAAATTCGCATACTTGTGAATAGAGATGTGGGGCTGTCTTTGGCACACCAAAAAAGCCCCGGTCAGGTAATACATGTTGATGTATACCATGAACCTGCCCTGATCGAGATTAGGCCGCTGGCTGTAGCCCTTGCTCATACAGTAAGGGTTTATCTAAACTACTGCCATAAAGGCAGGGATATTGAACCACTACTGCGCTCCTTTTATGAGCAAATAGCTTTTAGAACAGGCGAAGGGTTGGAAAGCTTGAAAGAATCATTGAGCCCCCAGAAAGAACAAAACGTTGACCCGCAAGAAAAAGATAAAAAAAAGAAAAGCCATGTCCATCTCCTGTTAACGGACCTGGCACCACAGCACTATACACTGATCCCCTGTCTGGTAGATGCCATAGAAACAGAGCTTACCAACCAGGGTATCGAAATCAGAAAGGTTGAAAACATCTTTCATGTAGAAAAACGTGAACAGGCGGACGAACCCATTTTTTTCGGCCTGGAACCTGATCAATACAGACTTTGGAATATGGCTATGTCTCTTTCCACGATTTTAAGTGGCCCTGATGATGTTATAGAATTTCTACAGACATTCCAGCCAGGTCCCTTTCGCCGCAAGCAGCCGCTTTCCAACCTACGCAACAGAAACGGCAATTTAAGGGGATTGATTCTCGGTATTGCAGAAGCCGGTATCATAAAGAGAGGCTGGTTTGCAGATACCCTTACCAAAGAAGGACAGGAGCTTTTGAATTTTATGCTTAAACACCAGCACGAACTGGAAGCACAGCTGCGCAGGATGATCCGAAAGCTGCCTATTCCCCGGGGCAAGTACCGTTCCATTAAAAATACCCATCTCAAAAGTAAGCATAAGCATTACACTTATATAAGTAAAACAACAGATCCTATGAAGGACAGCTGGCTGGGCAGCATCGCGGTACCGGAAACGCTTATAACTGCTGCAAAAAACAAGCTTCTGGAAAAACGACCTTCATTCAGGATCAAGAGAGATGATATCCAGGTACACAATCAGGAAATTTCACAGCCTGTTGATATGTGCTTGGTTTTGGATGGAAGCGCCAGTATGGTGGGACCAAAAATGAAGGCAGTTCGGTACCTGGCTGAGCATCTTTTTTTGGTAACCCGCGATAAAATGGCAGTGGTGGTTTTTCAGGGACGTCAGGCTAGGGTTGCTGTTCCCTTTACGAGAAATTATTCTCGCTTGAAAACAGGATTAAAATCTCTCCAACCTCGCGGGTTAACTCCCCTAGCGGATGGAATCCTAACATCTATAAAATTGATAAAAAATCGCCAGGTGCGCAACCCGCTGTTGATCTTAATTACAGACGGAATCCCCACAACTGGCAAGTGGACAATCAACCCCCAACAGGACGCTCTTAAAGCAGCGGAAATGATTGATGAAACCCGTGCAAAGCTGATCTGTATCGGGGTGGCTTCCAATCAGGAATTTCTCGAAGAACTGGCAAGTAAAGCCAAAGGAAATGTTTATATTTTGGACAACCTAGATGATCACGCAACTTTAATTGAAATCGTCCATAAAGAACGAAGGACTTACCAGTATTAAGCCTTTGCCCTGCGGCGCTGTTCCAAGTCAACCCATAAAACTGAAATATCTGCGGGTGTTACTCCGGGGATACGGGATGCCTGACCAAGGGTGTTTGGAAGCACCCTTTTCAGTTTTTCTTGTGCCTCCCTGGACAGCCCTGTCAGCTGGTCATAATCGATATTCTCAGGGATCCGCTTGTTCTCCAGCTTCGCCATACGGGCAATATGGGCCTCCTGTTTTTGTAAATATCCGGCATATTTAATCTGAACCTCCAGCTCCTCAGCAACCTCAGGTGAAATATCTCTCTCTTGGCCCGCTAAAACAAATAGATCCGAATAAGTTATCTCTGGCCGTTTGAGAATTTCTTCAAGACTCATTCCACGTTTGAGTGGAGCACTTCCCTTTGCAGCAAGGTATTCCTGCACCATAGAGGAAGGTGTCACTCTTGTTTCCCGAAGCCACTTGCCTTCTTCTTCCATTTGCTTGATCTTTTCCGAAAAAATACGATATCGTTCATCCGAGACCAAGCCTACCTTCCTTCCAATTTCGGTCAAGCGCAGATCAGCATTATCCTGCCGCAGCAGCAGCCTGTATTCCGCTCGGGATGTCAATATACGATAGGGTTCTCTAACACCTTTGGTGATCAGATCATCAACAAGCACCCCGATATACGCCTCAGACCTCTTTAATACTAAAGGTTCACATTCATGAACAATAAGAGCGGCATTAATTCCCGCCAATATCCCCTGGGCTGCAGCCTCTTCATAACCAGAAGTCCCATTGATCTGCCCCGCCGTAAAAAAACCCTTGATTTCCTTGGTTTGTAGGGTGGAATCTAACTGCGCAGGGACCAGTGCGTCATACTCTATACCGTAGCCGGTACGGATGATGTGAACATCCTCCATACCGGGGATAGTGCGCAAAGCTTCCAACTGGATATCCTCAGGCAGGCTGGTGTACATCCCCTGAACATAGTATTCATCGGTGTCCCAACCCTCAGGTTCTAGAAATATCTGGTGACGGCGACGCCCGGGAAAATTTACAACCTTATCCTCAAAAGAAGGACAGTACCTTGGTCCAATACCCTCCCTTTCACCGGAGAAAAGAGGGGACAGGTGCAGATTGTCCCGAACAACAGCGTGGGTCTGTTCATTGCTGTGTGTGAGCCAGCAGGACAGCTGCGGCCTTTGCTCCTTTTGTGAAAGGTAGGAGAAGAAAAGGGGCTCCTTATCACCTGGCTGTTCAGTCATTTTAGAAAAATCGATGCTCTTGCGGTCAACCCGGGGAGGGGTTCCTGTTTTAAAGCGCATCAGTTCAAAACCTAGGTCACGCAGGGATTCTGCTAATCCCTGCGGTGCACGCTGGCTGTTTGGTCCCCCTGCATAGGTATTTTCCCCAATAATGATCCTGCCACGCAAGTAAGTACCTGTTGTGAGTACAACCGCCCTGCTTTTATATATGGTTCCGGTTTGGGTTTGAACCCCGACTACCTCATCTTTTGATATAAGAATCTTTTCCACACTTCCCTGCTTCAGGTCCAGATTCTGCTGTCTCTGTAGGGTTTTCAGCATCTCCTGCTGGTACAGAACTTTATCGACCTGGGCACGCAGAGCACGCACCGCAGGCCCCTTGCCTGTATTGAGCATGCGCATCTGTACAAAGGTCTTATCTGTATTAAGCCCTATCTCCCCGCCCAGTGCATCCACCTCCCTGACAAGGTGTGACTTTCCTGGGCCTCCTACAGCTGGATTACAGGGTAAAAGAGCCACATAATCGAGATTTAATGTGATCAGAAGTGTTTTGCATCCCATTCTTGCCGCCGCCAGGGCAGCCTCACAGCCCGCATGCCCTGCGCCAATTACAATTACATCATACGCCATACACCATTCCTCCAAACAGGGATATCCGTGCATATAATATCATTGAACACCCCAGGTCACAACCGGCGTGACAGGGAATCGCTCGCAATCAGTTTCTCCCAGGTGACTGCCACCTTCAAATTACGGAAAAATTGTCTTTATTGCTGAAAATCTGGTAAAATATTAGCGGGTATTCCCCTTTGGTAAACAGGGAATACTCCTTACATGTTAGGAGGATTTTATGATTCCCCTGCGCGATAACATGCGTTCCCGTAGTTTTCCTTTTGTAAACATTACTCTCATAATTCTCAATGTACTGGTTTTTTTTAAAGAATTGGCGCTACCTGCACAGCATTTGAACTCATTTTTTTATACCTATGGTGTTATTCCAGCCCAAGTGATAAACCAGATAACAACAGGTACATCTCTTGTGGTAATGGGTATCCCATTTATATCTGCCATGTTCCTACACGGTAACTGGCTTCATCTCCTGGGAAACATGCTCTACCTCTGGATCTTTGGCGATAATGTGGAAGATCGCATGGGACACCTCCGCTATCTGATATTTTACCTGCTTGTCGGTATTATTGGCAGCATTGCACACGTAATATCCGCCCCCGGGTCCGAGGTTCCTATTATCGGAGCAAGTGGAGCTATTGCTGGTATACTCGGTGCATACATCCTGGCTTTCCCCAGGGCAAGAATTTTAACACTGGTACCTGTTTTCTTTTTTATCACATTTATTCAGATACCCGCGCTCATCTTTCTTCCCATCTGGTTCCTGATTCAAATCCTAAATGCGCTTAGCACAGCAGGTATGGCAGCAGAAGCAGTAGCATGGTGGGCACATATAGGAGGCTTTATCGGTGGAGCAATAATATATCCCTTCTTTGCCCGTTATCAAAGGTGATGTACTGGAGAAAACAGCTTTAGTCAGAGTTGCCCAAGTTATAGCTATCATGGCAAAAAAGCATAAATCGGGTTGCCACCAATGAGCAACTACGTTAAACTGTAAGTGGTTAATGTTTATTTTTGTTTCTCACTTTACCCCCATAAAGGGGGTATTTTTTTTGCATAACCCTCCGACAGATTTGGAATAATAGAATAGGGGGTGAATGCTTTGTTTGGTAAAAAGAAAGCTGCTTCCACAACTACCAGCAAGGCGATTATCGGCTTAGGTGCCCTTGTTACTGGCATCGGTAGAGTTATCGGTGGTAGGATAGGTGACGGTATCACTGGCTATGGTCTGGCACACGTTGTACTAGGCACTTTAGATATGCTCAGGCCGTCAGTGAGAACACGGTAGCTGTACCTGGGCATTTTCTTGCCCAGGTACTTAACTGAACTCTGTATTTACCCTCCTCTAACAAAAAAATCCCACCGTACTTCCGGTGGGATTTTTAATAATTTTTGATTTTTTCCGACTTCCGACCTCTGGCAGCTTCTGACTTCCATTACTGGTAGCCCCAACGGGAATCGAACCCGTGTCTCCACCTTGAGAGGGTGGTGTCCTAGACCGCTAGACGATAGGGCCAAAATGGCTGCGGGACCAGGGATCGAACCTGGGCTAGATGATCCAGAGTCACCTGTGCTACCGCTACACCATCCCGCATTCATCATGCAATAATAAGTATACGCGAATCCTAATGCTGCGTCAAGTGAGGTTTTCGATATACTGTACTGCACGATCCATTCGCTGTAATGTTTTATCCTTCCCCAGGATAACAATAATATCAAATAGTCCCGGTCCCATGGTTCTGCCGGACAGAGCAAGTCTTGTGGGATGAATGATTTTACCTGCCTTAACCCCTAATTCCTTACTCAACTCCCGATAAGCCGCTTCTGTTGTCTCCAGATCAAAAGTTTCAAGAGCCGCCAGCTTCTCTGCAGCCTTTTTCAAATACTCAGCTGCATTTTCTTTGCGAAAATGCTTCCGTACACCCTTCTCATCATAAGAAAAATCATCTATGTAAAAATACTCTGAGGCATCGGCAATTTCTGCCACGGTTTTTACGCGTGTGCGCACAGCACCCACTACCTGTCTCAAATATGCCATTTCTTCCTCATTCAGCTGATGTGGTATAAGATTTTTTTCCTGAAAATAAGGTATCACCATTTGGATAACTTCATCTAAATCTCTCTCATTTAAATAGTGCCCGTTCATCCATGTCAATTTCTTTACATCATAAACTGCAGCTGTTTTCCCTACCCTTTCCAATGTAAACTGGCGCACCAACTCTGGGAGTGAAAAAACCTCCTCCTCTCCCTCAGGTGACCACCCTAGAAGCGCAAGATAGTTGAGCAGTGCTTCCGGAAGATAACCCATCTCACGGAACTCCTCAACAGAAGTCGCCCCATGTCTCTTGCTCAACTTACTGCGGTCAGGTGCTAAAATCATAGAAACGTGTGCAAAAACAGGCAGTGGATATCCAAGAGCCTGATAAATAAGAATCTGCCTGGGTGTGTTAGAAAGATGTTCCTCAGCTCGTAAAATATGGGAAATCTTCATTTTGGCATCATCTACAACACAGGCGAAATTATATGTAGGCATACCATTGGATTTAATAATAATAAAATCATCGAGAACATCATTAGCAAAAGCCACATCGCCCCTAAAAAAATCCCGTACAACCGTTTCCCCTGTAGTTGGAATACGAAGTCTGATGGCTGGGCGATATCCTTCATTCTCTTTTTGTATTCTTTCCTGTGAAGTCAATTCCCGGCACCTGCCATCATAGCGCGGTGCTTTGCCTTCCGCCATAGACTGTTTGCGCCTTTCAGCCAGCTCCTCAGGAGTACAGTAACATTTGTAGGCTTTCCCCTGGTCAACCAACTCCTGTGCTATCTCAGTGTAAAGTTCCAAGCGCTGGGACTGGAAGTAAGGGCCATAAGAACCGCCCACAGTAGGGCCCTCATCCCAGTCGAGCCCTAGCCACCTGAGTGCTGAAAGTATCCCGCGGGTCGAATCCTCTGTAGAACGAGCCAGATCAGTATCATCTATCCGTAGGATTAAGCTCCCACCATAATGACGCGCAAAAAGCCAGTTAAATAATGCCGTCCGGGCACCGCCGATATGTAAACTTCCTGTTGGACTAGGTGCAAAGCGCACCCTAATATCTCTAGTCAATTTAGTTCATCCCTCCTGCTTCAATAGAATGCCCGTTTTCCCAAGTATACCACAGCTATTATTAAAAAAATACTCGGTTGCCACCTCACAGTAAAAAACCGGAACATTGCATCAGATGGCCAAACATTGTAAAATAGGTCTTGAAAGGGGGAATCAACAATGGGGAAAACCATAAAAACATAAGTTTCTTGAATCTGTTGAAACCATTTAAAAAAAAGAAAAGCAAGCCGGAGGAAACGGATGAAGAAATATATCCTCTGGATAAGGCAAAAGAGAACTGGAAAAAGGCGGTGAGTCTTTATCGATCAGGACGTTATGACCAGGCCACTATACAATTTCGCGACTTCGTGGAAGTACTTCTCAAGGCAAACTGTACCGGTTATGTGTCCTCCACCGAAAACAACCTAATATCTCTCGCGGAAAAAGCCTTCGACGAAGTCCCCGCAGAAATACGCAAAGCCCTTACCGTTATGAACCCACACTATACCCTGGTCAAAAGTGTTTACAGCCCCGCCTTTATCGATGACATCTACGAAAAATCAAAAAGCATCGCTGAATGGGTCTTCTCCCAATCCTCACCTTATACACAATTTGACTTAGAAATCAAATAGCCTCACCAGTATATACCATATTTTGTTAGAATAAATATGTTTAATTTCTTACTCCTATGCAAACCTTATCAAGGAAAACAAATTTGGGCGGGTCAGAATACATAACCCCGACCCGCCCGATAATCTTTTTGAACTAACAGCAAACTATAATAACAAATTAAGGAGACTACAAATGGATTTTGAATGGAAGCCCTATGTTTATGAAAATGACCGCGGTACCTTCGCTGTTTTTCCTGAACTATGTAAAGGGTGTGGTTTATGCATTGAAAAATGCCCCACCAATGTCATTGAATGGTCACAACACCTTGCCTTTAATGGTACAGCAACAGTTGAACCACGAATAACAGGATGTATCGTCTGTGGAACCTGCCAGACAGTCTGCCCGGATACGGCCATTGCCATCTTTCGTCACGATGGGAAAAACCCGCCTGCTGCTGAACCCCGGGAAACCAAAACTTCGCATTAAATAAATCCTTACTCTTTCTGTTTCGCCGTAGCAATAACCCTTTTCCCGGAGCCAGATGGCGGAGCACAGGTAATCAGTGTAAGGATCCTTTCTGTTGTAGGATCAAAGATAGTTATGTCATCACTTTCATGTATTGTTTCAATGGATTCTACGCAATATGCCAGCTTGTGTTTGGAACTCTTTCCCTCACTGATAAATACCATATCTCCGGATTTTAAGCTGTGCAGTTCTTTAAAGCCTGAGCCGTAAACATTGTTATGTGCAGCGATAATCACATTGCCCTGTTCACCGGGGTAGACACCCCGGGGATCCCACCCTGGTCCCCGACGCAGCTCCTTTTTCCCCACACCTTCAATTACCACAGCCTCAACAGAGATTGATGGAATTTCCAACACAAATGGCGGTTCAATTGGCAGTTCACTCTGATCGCTTTGTTTAACAGCACGAACATCTTCCCTCTGTTTCAGCTCATTCTTCAGCTGTAACTGGCAGTAGTAGTTGTACCCATGCTCTGCCAGTGGCTTAAGGATAAACAGAAGGCCACAGATAATCAGCAGTAAGCCAATTTTTTTACGCACACTCAAAAACCTCCCCATAACACCGGTTGTTTACAGGTAACAGTCGCCTGTAAAATATAACAACCTCATCAAACTGGTCAAGCTAAATTCTTCTGCAACCTGCTCATCTTTTCCTGTATAGGATTTACAAAAAAGTATTCACTCCCACTGCAAGCTAGCGGCATTTTCCTAAATAGCTGTATTCACTTACCAATGGGCATTAAAAGGATTAATACACAGAACATCAAAAAGCAGTATAATAGTCAAGATGAATACCCTGGAATGACATAAAGCACAAATTGAAGAAGTGATACTGACATGGACTTAAATAAAAGAAATATCATCACTGCATTAATGGTAGCCATGTTTCTTGGGGCTATTGAGGGTACTGTTGTCACTACTGCCATACCGACAATAGTAAAAGATCTGAGCGGGTTTGGATTAATCAGTTGGGTTTTTTCCACATACTTTTTAACATCAGCCATTTCTACCCCTGTCTACGGAAAATTAGCAGACCTGTATGGAAGAAAAAACATACTTTGTATTGGAATAACTATATTCTTGGTAGGCAGCTGCCTCTGTGGCTTATCACAAAACATGTACCAGCTTATCGCTTTTCGCGCACTGCAGGGACTGGGTGCGGGATCCATATTCACTGTTACTTATACTATTGTTGGCGATATTTTTAGCCTTGCTGAGAGGGCAAAAGTCCAGGGTTGGTTAAATGCTGTCTGGGGTATCGCCAGCATCATCGGTCCCTTTATCGGGGGATTTTTAATAGACTACCTTTCATGGCATTGGATTTTTTTTATCAATGTTCCCTTTGGAATACTTTCTATTGTACTGCTTCAAAAATATTTCAGTGAGAGCTTAGAAAGAAAGAAACAAAAAATAGATTATGCAGGTATACTGCTGCTTTCCGCTGCCATTATTACTCTTTTACTCGGCGTTCCTGCGGGGGGGAAAAATGCAGCAGTATCAGTGGCACTTACAGTTGCCTTATTATTTGTATTTTATATTATAGAAAAGAAAGCCGAAGAACCCATCGTCCCCTTTGAGATCCTTACAAGAAATAATACAGTTGTTAATACAATCAGCTTTTTAGCCGCTGCTGTCTTAATTGGATCAGAAGTATATATGCCTATCTATATACAAAATGTATTGGGGTTCAGAGCAACCATTTCAGGGCTGTCCATGGCTCCTATGTCTGTTTCCTGGCTCCTCTCCTCTGTAATTCTGGCAAAAGCAATTCCTAAATATGGCGAACAAGTAGTAACAGGGTCCTCTATGTTTATCCTGCTTATAGGCTGTTTAATTTTACCTGCATTAGGGCTTCAATCCCCATTGATCATAGTGATTATTTGCACTTTTATCATGGGGTTCGGCTTTGGAGGGTGTTTTACAACGATGACCATAACAATACAAGCATCTGTTGACTACAGCAAGAGAGGTGCTGCAACAGCGCTAAACGCCCTTGTGCGCACAATAGGACATACTATAGGTGTAGGCATCTTCGGCAGTATCTTTAACCAGGATATAGTTAACTATTTTAATAATTTGGGTATTAAAGGGGTAGACCCAAATGACCTGTATTCTACAGCCAACCTCACCAGTTTACAAAACATACAGATTTCTATTAATTCCGCACTCCATGTAGTATTCAAAATGTTGATCGTCATCACTGTAGTTTGTTTAGCGCTCTCCCTTCTGCTTCCTAGTGGATTGAGAGAAAGTGAAAAACCAAGCTTACCTGAGCGCATAACATAGGTCCTGGTTTTCAGCTATGCACCACAGCTATAACAGGAAATCGAGACTGGGCGAGGGCAGCTGGCACCAAATGGGCACCAAATTGCGCTTTAACACAAAAAAAGCTTTCAGCAAAAGCGCTGGAAGCCTTAATATCAATGGTGCGGAAGGCGGGATTTGAACCCGCACGCCTTTGCAGGCACTAGCCCCTCAAGCTAGCGCGTCTGCCAGTTCCGCCACTTCCGCATTTCTAACTTTATTAAATTAATTATTTGAGTGACGTGCATATATTCAGCAGGGTCACCACATGTATCAACACTATTGTATTATAAGGAGAAACTGTGCTTTTGTCAACAACACACAACATAGATTACTCACTTGAAACCTTAAAAAAAATATACCAAAAAGCAAGAACAGTGATCGCTCACCTAGAAATACTGCTTAAAATTTAGCAGCCGGAACATCCTCCACAGCTGCCTTTTGAACACCCTCCGGAGGCCGCGGAACTCCCAGCACAATCACCACCGGAACCTCCTTTTATAAAGGATACACCGGTGAATAGCTGTTGGAGATTCCCGCTCTGGCAGGAAGGGCAAACAGCCGTCAATCTCCCGGATACTGTAGTGAACAGCGAAAAACGGTTCCCGCATTTTTTACATTCGAATTCATAGGTAGGCATTTTCAATCCATCCTCCTTCCTTCCTTATTCTAATACTAGATCGCAATAGTGTAAAGGCTTTTCATCCAACCATATACCGATTATCTCCACATCGAGACCCCACATCTGCAGAGCATATCTCCAACTTCCTAATCAAGTGCCGGGAGAAATATCTCAAAAATGCTCCCATTGTCTGGTTGGCTTTTTACGTTAATCCACCCATCATGAGATTTTACAATACCATAAACCACTGGCAAACCCAATCCTGTATAATTGTATGTATCTTTTGTTGTAAAAAAGGGCTCGAATAGGCGATTTTTGATCTGCTCATCAAAACCCTTACCTGTATCAGTCACGGAAAGACAGATATAGCTGCCTATAGAGTAAGAACCAATGTAGCAGTCTTCTGGCAGTTCATCAAAACTGTCAATCCTTTGATTCCGTGTTTTTATAATCAGTTGTCCTCCATCAGGCATAGCATCCTGCCCATTGAGCGCAAGATTAACAATCACCTGGTCAATATTTGTGGAATCAGCGTTGATCACCTGCAGATCAGGCGCCAGGTCATATTTTATTTCAACATTATTTCTGATCAGACGCCCTAACATCTCCTGAAGCTGCCTGATATTTTGATTTAGGTCAACATTTATTTTAAACTGAGGCTGTTTCCTGCCAAAGATCATCAGCTGACGGGTAAGGTTGGCGGATCTTTCCGCAGCAGTGCGAATTTTATTAAATATGTTGTTAAGATACTCTCCCTCAACCTGCGGACAACAGAGATCAACACACGCCTGGATAATGGTCAGTTGATTGTTGATGTCATGTGCCATACCACCAGCAAGCTGCCCTATAGCCTCCATTTTTTGAGCCTGCAAGAGCTGCTGTTGAGTTGTGTTAAGTTCTTCGTATGCCTGCTTTATTTCAAAGAAAAGTCGTGTGTTTTCCATAGCAGCAGAAATAAAAGAGGCTATGCTGTCAGCAAATGCCCGCTTTTCCTGGGAAAAACCGTCAACCTGTTGAGAAACAACTGATAAAACCCCAAAGAGTTTCTCTCCGTAATATATCGGCATTATATAACTGGAGCGGATTACCATATCAGCATCAGCCGTTATCCAATTGGGTTCAGCAAGCACATCTGGCACATAGATACATTCTCTGGTTTCAGCGGCTTTACCTATCAGACCCCTTTCTTCCCCCAACTTGAAGGATAATATATGGCTTGTACAAATCTGCTCTGTTTCAGCCAACCCTATTAAACCAACCAAGGGTAGTGACCCGGTAGACTCGTCATAGCCATAGTAAACTCCCAAAGCTCCTAGCAAATCACAGACAACCTCATACCCCGCCACCACCTCTTCATAACCGGCTGACTGAAGGCAGATGCCCAGGTCCGCAAGGGTACGCATTTCATCCCGCTCACACGCCGAAGAAACAGATACCTCTTCCAATGCCCCCAGTGTGGCTGTATAAATGCTCTGCACTGCCTGAAGTTCATTTTCTTTTACTTTGAGAGATGTGATATCTTCACAGACAATGACCAGATATGGACACCTGCCTTGAATATCCTTGATCAATGATATATTCAAGCGGCCCCAAACGGTTTCGCCATCCACACACCTGAACCTCTTTTCAACAACATAACTTCCTTTTTTTGTTTTATGAAAAGCGTTATGCACAAGACTGCCAGTACCTTTTTCCTCTTCGTCGATAACCAATAGAATGCTTCTTCCGATAATGTCTTCCTGACGATACCCAAGAAAGGCACAAAAGGTTTCATTTATTGTTTCGATTTCACCATCTTCATTGAGCAGTGCAATTCCTACAGCAGCGTTGTTAAAAATTGCACGAAAGAGGGTTTCACTCTCCCGCAACGCTTCCTCCGCCACCTTACGCTCATTAATATCACGAGCAAAGGAAATAAGCCCTTTTACCCGTCCGTTTTCGTAGATCAACTGTCCCCTGTTTTCAAACCAGATATAGTTTCCATCCTTTTTTCTGTATCGGTATTCTAGTTTTCTATGCTTGCCAAACATATAAGTTTTCCTGTAAGCAGCCATTACATTATCAACATCCTCAGGGTGGATCCAATCCTTAAACGGTTTTGTCACCAAATCTTCCGAACTAAACCCTGTAACATCTAAGATCGCTGGACTAATATATACGTAGTTTCCTTTATTGTCGATAATAACTGTAATATCCACTGCGTTATCAAGCATATCGCGCAGCAGAGCCTCACTTGTTCCAGTATATTTTTCATATTGCAGCTGTAAGCCCTCTTTGCTTTCTCGCCTAACTACATTATTCCGACTGATCACTTTACATCCCCCAACTGCCGGTTTATTCTATAGGCCATTTATTTTACAAACCAGCAAAATATGTCATAGGTCTTATACCTCATGTCACAAGTCATTATGATTCTACATACATCTTGATTATTCCTGCTATGGCTATTAATAATATATCTTCTACATTCCACCACATTCTACAATTATGTGACAAATTATTTACTTCCTCTTGGGGGCTTTGTCAAATCAATAAAGTCAATTCTTCCCAGCATATCCACGTGAAACCCCTTGATTCCTTTCTGAACCACAAAAACTGCTACCCGCTGGAAAAGAGGGATCACAGGAAGATCAGTTATAATAAGTTCTTCTGCCTGGCGGTAAAACTCCTGGCGTTTCCTGAAGTCTTGCTCCCCCCGGGCTTTTATCAACAATAAATCCAATTTCTCGTTATTATACCTTGTAAAGTTGTAATCTAATTTATCTAATTTTCCACTTTTAAAATTACTCAAAAGTATATTTCCCGGTTCGGGATAGTCGGCATCCCACCCCAATCGAAAAAAGGGATATTGGCCGGACATTAGTTCCTCTTGATACTCCCCCCACGGCCTTTTCTGGGGAACGATGGCTAGCCCCACCTGGCCAAGATTCTCTTGCACAAGGCGCACCAGCAGCTCATGCCCTGTGCTGTCATTGTACGCCAAAACCAAAGGTGGAAGGCGTGAACCATAGGGGTTTCCGGCAGAGGCAAGAAGTTTTAAAGCATTATTCTTATCAAAAACATACCTTCTTGATTGATCACCATCTCCAAGCAGTTCTGAAGGCAAAAACCCATTAAGAACCTTGCCTCCTTCTCCCAACAGGAAACTAGCCATTTTTTCCTTATCCAGCATACTGTTTACTCCGCGGCGAAGTTCCACCTGGTCACCAAAAGGCCTTTTCTCCAGGTTAAAACCCAAAAAGTATAAGGACAGCACCGGCTTTTTTACCAGGTAAGCTCTTTCTTTTCCATCCCCCTTGCAGTATGAATTTGCAAACTGGGGGGTCACACCTGCCAAAATATCCACTTCCCCATCTTGAAAAAGACGCTTTATTTCCTGCTGATCTCTGGTGGCAACAAATTCAAGTTTACCAAGGTAAGGAGCCTTTCTGTCGTATCTTCTATTATTGATAAGGGTAAGCCGGTTTTTGTTCCAACTGCTCAAACAAAACGGGCCTGTACCGATAATGCCGGTTCCAGGTTTTCCATAAGCCTTCCCCTGTTTCTGGACAAAATCCTGGCACACTATACCCAACGCCGGGCTGCTTACTAGAGCTGGGAAAGTATAATCCGGTTCCAGTAGAGTTACCTGCAGGGTATGGGCATCGACTATCCTTAATCCCTCCACATGGCCAGACTGGCCCTTTAAAACACCCTCAACTCCTTGTACGTTATTTAAAAGGTATCCATAACTGCTTGTTTCGGGATCAATTAATCTTTCCCAGCTGAACTTGACATCCTCTGCACTAACTGGCTTACCATTGTGGAAAGGCGTGTTTTTACGTAAAGTAAAAGTGTAAACCGTTCCCGCCTCATTCACCTTCCACTTTTCCGCCAGGGCACTCTTTGAGCTGCCATTATCCGGATCATATGCCAGAAGTGATTCATATACAGCGCCACATATCAACTTTTCTTCATATGTAGAGATTTTGGCTGGATCCAGAAAAAAAGGGAACTGTGCTATTTGGATAGTGGCAGTTACATCTTTTGCAGCAGCCCAGATCGAAAATAAAACCAGAACCACGAAAGCCGCTGAAGCTGCTGTACACCTTATCCTAAAGCACACTTCCCGCCTGTCTAATTTCATAACCAACAGCCTCCTCTCCCTACCATATATTGGTACAATCTATGAGAGGGGCATTTGACTTATGACTTATTTCATTTTGATCAAGCTATCATTATGAGTCAATCCAGGTATCCTTCCCCTCTTGGTTAAGGGTTCACCATGGATTTCCTTGATATCAAGTGTCATATCTATGGGTCGGGCAGCGGAGATGTAGCTGCCTACTCCAAAAGCATCGGCACCTGCTTCACTCAAACTACTGATACGCTCTGGATCCAGTCCTCCGGAAACAAAGATGCGCACATGATGGAAACCTTTCTGGTCAAGGCGTGCCCGGATCTCCTTTACCAGGTCGAGGGTAACACCCCCTCGCTCCCCGGGTGTGTCCAGACGTACCCCACCCAGGTCATCACCAAGTGCTTCAGCAACCCGAATTGTTTCCTCTGCTTCATCTTTAAAGGTATCCACCAGTACAGTACGCGGGGCATCAGGCGGCATCAATTCATTGTAAGCCTGAGCTGCTTTTACCGTATCGCCGATAATCAGGATCATGGCATGGGGAATGGTACCCTGAGGTTCACGTCCTGCAAGTTTAGCAGCCAATATACAGCTGGCCCCATCACACCCCCCAATAATAGCCGCCCTTTCCATCACCGGGGCCACTGCCGGGTGAATGTGCCGTGCTCCGAAACATAAAACCGGTTTGCCTGCAGCAGCATCTTTGGCTTCCCTGGCAGCTGTAGCCCAACCCGATGAGCTTGCCATAAGACCAAGAAGGGGCGTTTCAAAAACACCAAACTCCCCATAAGGCCCTTTGATCCGCAGCACCACCTCTTTGGCCCGCATGGGTGTTCCTTCCGGGAGCGCCCAAACTTCTACATCCTGACTAGCTAAAAGATCCATAACCTCATCAATACCTGCGAAAACCCCAGCTCTCCGGCAAAATACCTCTGCTGTCACCGGTGTTTCCACTAGTCCTATCTTGCTTAAAATCTCGTGAGTTCTCACAAAATAAACATCAGATGTCGCCCCACGCAAAATTTCTTCCGGGGTTGCGGAAAATAATTTGCGTTCATGCTTGATTTTGATCTCTTTAACATCAGCCAGTGATTGGATCAGGGATTTTTTCAATCCACATACCCCTTTCAGTATAGACTATATTGAGGTTCTCCAGGATTACCCTTATTTCCTCTATCATTCATAAAGATACCGATAGATTTCGTAATTTCTAAAAACTAATTTAAGATATTCCCTTGTTTCTGGAAAGGGTATGTTTTTCAAATCCTTCTTTGTTCCTTTCCACTGCCCGGAACTAAGCCATGTACTGACATTTCCCCTTCCGGCATTGTAAGCGGCAAGAGCTGCTGCCATGTTACCATCGAATTCATTAAGCAGGTTAGAAAGATACCAACATCCAATTTGTAGATTGACCTCCGGTTGGTAGAGCAAGTCTACATGAAAGTCTTTAAACCCAATCTGTTGGGATACCCAGCCGGCTGTATCAGGCATTACCTGCATTAAACCCACAGCCCCCGCACTTGAACAGGCGTACGGATCAAACCCGCTTTCAACTTTCGTCACAGCTGCTAAAAGAAAAGGATCCACTCCGGAATTGACTGCTACCTCGATCATATCTTGTTTATAGGGCCATGGGTAAAAAATCCTCCAGAACCACTTAGCCTGCAGGAAATAAACAATACCAAACAAAATTAACAGAATGATTATCAATCCGCGCAACCGCCTGATATTAACAACCATCATTTACACATATAACTCCTATTCCCGTGATAGTTCCCGCCAGATCTCCTCCACTTGTTTTTTCGTTTCCCTAGGAGTAAACCGGTTGTCGATCACCCGGTCTGCCCTTTTAACTTTTTCCTCCAGAGGCATTTGAGCCTGAATCCGGAGTTTTGCTTCCTCTGCTGAGAGGTTGTCTCTTTTCATCAACCTCTCAAGTTGTGTAGCAGCATCGACTGTTACTACCCAAACCTCATCAACCAACCTCTCTAAACCCAACTCCAGGAGGATAGGCGCATCAATAACCACAATTCCCTCATGCCGGGAATCTCTGTAGTAATTCATCTGCCTTTCGAGCTCCGCTATAATATAGGGATGTGTGATTTTGTTTAATTTCTCTAGCTTATCTGCATCAGCAAAGGCAATCCTGCCGAGTTCCTTTCTCTTGATGGTTAGATCACTATTTATTATCCCCTCACCAAATTCATCCACAAGCTGCTGCCAAGCCGGCTTATGGGGCTCTACCACCTGGCGGGCAATAAGATCTGCATTGATAATTTGACCACCGAGTTCTTTGATGGTTGCGCTTACAAGACTTTTTCCAGTGGCTATGCCGCCGGTTAATCCGATCACATATATCAAGGTACCATCCCCCGGATTTATCAAATAATTTTGAACATTCCCAGCATACACAAGAGGATGCCTGCTATTAGCGGGCCCTGTGTGCGCATCCAGGCTAGAGTAGAGGTGCGCCCTAAATAAACCCCCAAGAGAAGAAAGCACTGCTGAAAAAGAGCAATGAGCAAAACTGTCTGAATCCCACCTGAACCGGCCAATGCTGCTCCAAAAACCGCACCGAGCGCATCCACAGAAAGGGCAAAAGCAAGAAAAAGTGATTCCTGGATACTGATTACTCCGGAAGCATCAATATCCGCATAGGCTGGCTCCTCAAAAATCTGGATGATCACTGCCAATGAAGCCAGCCGTAATTCCACTACTTTTTTAACCTTCTCCTCTTCCTGATTTATATTCTTATTCTTTTTCCGCGGGCGGAATAACCACCATAATCCTATCCCCAACAGGATTATTCCACCCAATTTTTCACCCCATAAATCAGGAATAATGTGTGCAACAGCACTACCACAAAATACCGAAAGCCCCACAATAAGCATAGAGGCACAAATTAATGCACAATATGATACCAGAGGAATTTTTATCCGGCGCAGTCCATACGCAAAACCCGCACTGAAAGCATCCAAACTCAAGGCTATGGCAAAGAATACCAATTTCCCAAAATCCACTACTATCCACCTCACCCCTACCTACAATCTATTAAGTAGAGGCAAAGGTGGTGTCTACTTCTGACAGATTGGACAGTAGTAGGAACTGCGGCCGCCCTGCTTTATGCGGGCAATGGAATTTCCACATAAGGGGCAGGGTTTCCCCTCTCTGCTGTGCACCCGGAGCAGGTTCTGAAATTCACCGTGTTTTCCATCACCATCTACATAATCCCGCAGTGTTGTGCCGCGGTGGCTGACAGCTGACTTAAGAACATCGCGGATCGCCTGGTAAAGCTTTTGTTGTTCCTCAATGTCTAAAGAATTTGCTGTGCGCTGGGGGTGAATTCCTGCCTTCCACAGGATCTCATTAGCGTAGATATTCCCGATCCCAGCAATAAATGACTGGTTGAGTAGCAGTCCTTTCACCTGCCCCCTTCTTCCCTTAAGCATATTTATAAAAATATCCAGCGAAAGCCGTGGATCCAGGGCATCATAACCTAAAGCTCTAAAAGGTGGGAAACTCTGCAGCTCCTGGCGACGCAGCAGGTGCATAGTGCCGAATTTACGGATATCCTGGAAGTGAAGCTCCTGCCCCTGATCAAGGTAAAAAATGATACGTGTATGTTTAGTTACGGGAATACTGGATTCTGTATAAATCAAGCGGCCGGTCATGCGCAGATGGATCACCAAAACCTTCGAGCAACCGATCTCCATCATCAAGTACTTCCCTAAGCGGTTAAAACCGGTGATTTCTTGTCCCTGAAGACAGCTTACAAAAACATCTGGATGTGGTTTTCTGATGGTCTTTTCATGGATTACTGTGACTTTCCGAATAACTTGGCCCAAGGCCTTTGCTTCCAGTGAGCGAAGAATTGTTTCCACTTCCGGTAGTTCAGGCATTCTATTATTCCACACTCTCCATGTCATTCCAGTTGGGGCCTGTTTCAATGCCCACTTTCAAAGGAACAGCAAGTTCGATCACATTTTCCATCTGACTGCGCACCAAAGGTATCAGAACTTTCAGCTCCTTTGGGGGAAGCTCAAAGATCAATTCGTCATGAACCTGCAGGAGCAGGCGTGCTCTTAATCCTTTTTCTTGTAGTTCCTTGTGGATTCGCAACATTGCCAGCTTGATAATATCCGCCGCGCTTCCCTGAATCGGGGTGTTCATGGCAGTCCTTTCTCCGAAGGCTCGTACATTCCTGTTGCTGCTCAACAGATCCGGAAGATACCTGCGCCTCTTTAACAGTGTCTGTACATAGCCCTTTTCTCTCGCTTCCCTGATGGTTTTTTCAATATAACGCTTCACACCAGGATACTGCATGAAGTAGCTTTCAATGTATTGAGCAGCCTCCTCCCTGCGAACTCCGACATCCCGTGCGAGACCATAGTCTGTGATGCCGTAGATAATTCCAAAATTGATCCCCTTTGCCCTACGGCGTAGATCCGGTGTAACATCTTCTTGCGCAACACCGAATATGGTTGCCGCAGTTCTGGTATGGATATCTTCTCCATGCTTAAAGTCAGCAATCAACCGGGAATCCCGAGACATATGGGCGAGAACCCTGAGTTCAATCTGGGAATAATCTGCAGCCGTCAGAACCCACCCATCCTCTGACGGAGTGAAAGCACTTCTAATTTTTCTTCCCAGCTCATCTCTAACAGGTATATTTTGCAAATTGGGTTCAGTGCTGCTCAGTCTTCCGGTAGCAGTAATCGTCTGATTAAATGTTGTATGAACCTTTCCTGTCTTGGTGTCGACGAGACTCTGCAATCCATCGACATAAGTTGATTTAAGCTTAGTAAGCTGCCGGTACTCCAGCATTTTACCAGGTATCTCATGAAGTGGAGCCAATTTTTCTAATACTTCAGCATTTGTGCTGTAACCAGTCTTCGTTCTTTTGATAACAGGGAGTTTCAATTTTTCAAAAAGGATATGCCCCAATTGGCGAGGTGAATTGATATTAAAGCTTTCCCCAGCCAATGCATAAATATCAGCAGTTAATGTCAAGAGCTGTTCACCGAGCTCCCGGGACATTTCTTCTAACCGGGTCAGATCAAGCTTAATACCCTGGATCTCCATCTCTGCTAAAACAACAGATAATGGCAGCTCAAGTTTATTGAAAAGATCTTCCATGTCATCTCTTTGAAGAGCTTCTAACAGAACCGGCCACAGTTTTTTGATCATTAAAGCACGCTGTGCCGCCCCAATTTCATCCTGAGCAAAGTTAACCACCTGTTCAAGGTACTTTAATGAAAGCTCTTCAAGTTCCGGATTAGAAAGTGATGCATTCAGCAAATAAGCAGCAAGCATTGTATCTCCCTTGATCCCCTTGAGGTCAAGTCCACGGCGCCTACACATGATTAACTCCGCCTTGGCATCATGGCATACCTTTACATAATCCGGTTTAGACAAAATCGTCTCAAGCAGTGCAAGCATTTCTCCTTGCTGCTTTGAATCCTCCGGAAAGACGATGGCAGCACAGTTATCCCCCCAGGCAACCCCAAGGACAGATAAGGATGCATGATGGGGAGATATACCGTTTCGCTCAAAGTTGAACGCAAACTCTCCTGTTTCCTTAATCTGTTTTATTACATCAACCAGCTTAGATTTGGTTTTTACGACGTAGCAGTTCTCACCCTCATCCGGAGCTGTGATATGTGAGGGGATCTCTTCTTGGATATTTTTCAATAATGACTTGAACTCTAACTGCTGGAAGATATTAACCAGTGCCTCATAATCCGGATCTTCATACTTCAGATCATTAAAATCAACACTTACCGGAACATCCTGGGCAAGTGTAGCCAATCTTTTACTCAACAAGGCCTGCTCCTCATATTTTTTTAAAAGAGCTGCGGTTTTGGGGGGTAGTTCATCCAGATTGGCAAGACACGCCTCAACACTAGGGAACTCTTTGAGAAGTTTGGCCGCGGTCTTAGCTCCAATCCCCGGCACCCCGGGTATATTATCACTCTGGTCGCCTTTAAGACCCTTGAAATCTGCAACCTGAGAGGGTTCTATCCCATACTTCTCTTTTACCCTCTCCGGGGTAAAACACTCCAAATCGCTTATCCCCCTGCGTGTCATCAAAGCCTTTACCTGTTTGGTTACCAGCTGAAGTAGATCACGGTCCCCGGATACCATTAAAACTTCAATGCCTTTTTTTTCTGCTTCCCTGGCCACTTCACTGATTATATCGTCGCCCTCATAGCCTTCTAGTTCTAAAACCGGTACACGCAGAGCAGCAAGCACCTGCTTAATCAACGGGAACTGCGGCCGCAGTTCATCAGGTGTCGCCTTTCGGTGTGCTTTATAATCTGCATATTCCTCATGCCTAAAGGTCACCCGGCCAACGTCAAAGGCAACAGCCAGGTAATCGGGCTGCTCCTCGCGGATAATCTTTTGGAGCATATTAGTAAAACCTAGGACAGCGTTTGTAAAATCTCCTGTTGTTGTCCTTAATAGCGGTATCGCATGAAATGCCCGGTGTGCCAGGCTGTTTCCGTCAAGAATTACAAGCTTCTTCATCAAAGCTCCCCCTAATCTCCCTTATTTACCAAGTTGCATAACCCACATCTATTCTACAAAAATACAAAATACTGACTATTTTGTAATTATCCCTTTCATGTCATTTATATCGAGGTTTGTATCCAACTCTGAACAGAGGTTTTTCATCTTTTGCAAGATACGTACATTATCGTTCCCTATCGCTGGTCGGGGCTGTGCATCAGTGATCATTACCGGGTAAAGCTCTACCTTCTGCAGCTCCTTTCCCCGGAAAATGATCTTGACCAAGACAGTCTCCTGGCACTTTTGCCGACGCTGCCTGTCATAAACAAAATTCCCCAAACTATAAGCAATAAATGAATCATTATACATTTCAACACCCTGCAAACAGTGTGGATGATGCCCGATAATCAGCTTTGCTCCGGCATCCACCAGTCTGTGGGCTGTCTCTTTTTGATAGTCTTCAGGATAATCAGAGTATTCGGTACCCCAATGCAGGGAGACCACAATGATATCCACCTCATCCCGCAGGGATGAGACTGTGTTGACCAACTGATCCGCATCATATCTCTGCACACCCGGGGTGTCTTGCTTCGCTTCAAATGTACGGGGGTATTGATAGGTCCAAAAGATATCTGCCATCTCTGTTGCAGCAATAAAAGCAATCTTTTGCCCTTTAACTTCTTTGATCACAGGTTGGACAGCCCTATCGAGATCCTCTCCACCGCCTACAGCATCAATCCCCTGTTCACGTAAAACCTCCAGGGTGTCTAAAAAAGCCGGTGAATCATAATCCAGGCTGTGATTATTGGCTATGCTCAGCACATCATAACCCGCTTCTTTCAAGGCCCCGGCTGCTGCAGGATCACCGCGAAACCAGATGCCTTTCCCTGGTATGGGTGTTCCCCTTTGAGAAAGTGATGTCTCCAAATTTCCAAAGGCAAGATCTGCTTTTTGCAATAAAGGTGCCATCTGCTCAAAGGGATAGAAGATCCCGTTTTGTGTCATAGCTGTCGCCACACCGCGTGCCAACATCACATCACCATTTGCTACAAGTGTCCACTCAGGAGGCAGTTCCGGTTGCTCAGCCACTTGCTGATTCTGCTTGCCCACCGTTGGAGGGGGACTCCCCCACTGTTTCCATGCAATAAATACAGCAAGAATTATCAGGAAAACCGTCAGAGTCAGAACAGACCATTTTTTCCTGCGAGTATTTTCGTAATAGCGCACAGCAACCCCCTCATCAATTAAGATAATCTAATTATAGCAGATCGTTAATAGGGGACACTCCCACTACTTAACAGAAGGTTACAGGATGCACCTCAAACTGTCTTGCACACTCTGGATAGTCTTCTACATAAAAAGGAGTGACACGGGTGCGTTCCCGCGTCATCATAGTCAAATGGCTGTATATTACCACTAACCACTATTCTCCTCTAGACTATCCAGTATCTGCAGCAATGTCTCTTCATCAGGTAAGTCCAGCAGGCCTTTTTCTATTTTCCCACGCAATTCTTCCGGGAGGCTGTTTACTCTTATTTTGGTTACCCTTATTATCCCGCCGTCTACCCCGGCGGGTCCCCTTATAACTGCCACAAATCCTCCCTTTTCCCCTAAATGAGTAACCCTGGAACACTTCTCACACAGATTCTCCAGGGTTCGGGATACCATCACTTGATTGCCTTCACGGCGTGACTGCCATCCTTCCTGGGAAGGATACAGCTGACGCAGGTCATGCAGGGTCAGCACCTTTAACTCTAAAGGGGTTGTTTCCTTGCAGCCATTGTGTTTGCACAAATTATAGTCAGTTTGAACGAGAATCTTGATCCCCTCAGGTAGGGGCCGCCGTGTAACCACCTGTTCTTTCCACAGGTAGTAGCCACCAACAAAAACAATAACCAGTAAAACATAAACCAGGAGGCGGGAATACTTCCGTTCCATAACAAACACCCTTTATATATGTTCTTGTTAATAAATATTACCATTCCTCCCGATTTTATGAATAAATTTCTATAAAACTTATGCTTCCTCTAACTGCTGGATTATTTCACCGGGAATATCAAAGTTTGCATAAACGTTCTGCACATCATCGTGATCTTCCAGTACATTGAGAAGATTTAAGATCTTTTCCGCGGTTGTCTTATCTGTCACAGGGACCGTGGAGTTAGGTATCATGGTGACTTCAGCAGTGTCACACTTGATTCCATGTTCGGAAAGAACATCTTTGATCCTATCCAGCTCTTCAGGTGCTGTCACAACTTCTATAGTATCTTCTTCATCCCGCACATCCTCAGCACCCTCCTCAATCGAAAGAAGCATCATCTCTTCAGGATCCATTGAAAGCTCTGCCCTGGAAATGGTCAGCAAACCTTTTCGGTCAAACATCCAGGCTACACAACCTGCTTCCCCAAGATTACCCCCATGACGGGAAAAGAGATAACGAATTTCAGGGGCAGTACGGTTGCGGTTGTCTGTCAATGTCATCAACAATACAGCAACCCCCTCTGCCGCATACCCCTCATAACTCACTTCCTCGTAATCTACCCCTTCCAGTTCTCCTGTAGCCTTTGCAATATTACGGTTGATATTATCCATGGGCATGTTGAGCTCCCGAGCCCGGGCAATCGCCGTTCTCAAGGCCGGGTTAGCATCAGGGTCACCACCCCCACGGCGAGCTGCTACATAAATCTCCTTGCCGAGCTTGGTAAAAACCCTACCACGTTTTTCATCTACTTTAGCTTTACGGCGTTTGATATTTGACCATTTTGAATGACCAGCCATAAGATCACCTCACATTTATAAATTTGGAATCGGCGGTCTCTGCCTTTTATGTTCACTACGCTTCCGCATTCCATCTATCTTTTCCCTAACATCATCAGGAACTACTCCACCTAATAGATAACGGTCAAGCATCTCATAAGAGATCCCCATTTCCTCTTCATCGGTTTGATTCTCCCACAAACCGGCGCTGGGAGGCTTTGATATTATCTTTTCCGGTACATTGAGGTAAGCAGCCACTTTCCTCACCTGGCTCTTAACAAGATTACCCAGAGGGATCATGTCACTTCCTCCATCACCATGTTTAGTAAAATAACCCACAGCAATCTCGCTTTTATTGCTGCCACCAACAACAAGATAGTTATAGATACTGGCATAATAATAGAGGACAATCATGCGCAGTCGTGGTTTTATATTGGCCAGGGTAAGCTGCATTTTTTCGCTGGAATGTTCTGCACTGGCCGGATCCAGCAGTTCCCGCAAGACATCATAGACATGATCAAGTACAACAACCTTGGTCTGCAGTCCCAAAGCATCAGCAACCAGCCTGGCATCTTCCATATCTTGATCAAGGCTGTAGCAGGGCATGATTACAGCAAGAGAGCTTTCCGGAAACGCCCTCTGGCAGAGTGCTCCCACCAATGCCGAATCCAAACCACCGCTTAATCCGTAAACAACCCCTTTTGCCCCTGCTCCAGCTACATGTGAGCGGATCCATTCTATTAGAGACAATGCTGTTCCAGGAATATCCATCTTATCAGGCATCAAGAAACACCTCAATTGAATTTTAGCAGAACATAAATCTTACAGCAATTAACGCTCTTCCCTCTGGCGGTCATATTCGAAAAGAGCATTATTAACCGCCAGTTTGATAATGAAATATAGCATAAATGCCAATAAGAACGCGTTAATTACCGCTACTATCGGATCCATCAACAATTCCCATCAATTTAAAAAGATACTAGTTCTACATCTCCCATCACACCGAGTTTATCACCCAAGATGACAACCGCCCCCAGGACTCCCCTGATTCTACAAACTTTCTCCAGAGCAGGCGTAATATCCTCTTCCCGGTGAACTAAATTTCCCAGGGTCGAAGCAGCGGCATCAGCGAGTGCAGCACTATGACTGATCACTATCGCTGCATCTGTGCAGCCGAAACTCAAGGATGGGCCTACGGTGGCAGAGGATGTACATACCCCACAGCCGGTTTGTCTTGGAGAAAATCGCAAGCCCACCTTTCCGGAAAGGGGAGATTCTCCGGCGAAAATACCTACTTTGATTTTGTGCTGAATCTTAAAGTAGATATCCCCACCGTTTTCCACGATAACCTCTTCTGCTGTACACAGCAGCTCCCGCCCCATCACTTCTGCAACAGTACCGGCAACTGCAGCCATGGGGCCTACCCCAGCCCTCCTGGCAGCGGCAGCCATCAACCTGGCAATGCGGGGAGCACCTGGTAAAAGGAGATGGGGGATGAGCGTCCATTGGAACTCTTTATCGCGAGCAATGTATTGTTCCAGGTCACTTCTGATGCCCGTCAACAGCGACAATGCCTTATTTTCCAGTTCCGAACTGAAGCTTCCCCTATCAACACTGATCAAAAGATCCGATTCTTTTAATGAAACAGGGAAGGATACCATACCCTTCCCCTGTACCAGTTTGCGATAGGTTCGCCTGCGATATTCCATAGCCTAAAAACGAACCTCAACTGCACGTGCCATACAAACATCCAAACAGCTTTCACAGATAATACATTTAGTATCGTCAAAATGCACTTCCATATCGGGGGTCATATAAAGAGCACCAGCCGGGCAAAAAGATGTACATGCCCCACACTGCAAACAACGGTCCTTATTCCAAAATATCGTTCCACTCAAAGGGGCCATATCCACTCCTACGCCTTTTAGATATTTTAACCCGCGGTTGTAATTGTCTGAATCACCACTCAACTCTAATACTACATAGCCCTCTTTATGTGGATTTATATCAGCCTTCAAAATATTGACGACGAGATCAAAATCTCTTACCAGGCGGTAGATAATCGGTTGTTCCACAAGAGCGGATGTAAAGCGCAGAACAAACTTGTTAGCAACCAAAATGTCCTCCCCCTATCTGTTATTCTTTTTCTCCTCGAGGTTGTTCATAGTAATGCCCGCATCCATTGAAGGAAGTGCCTGCACCGGCTCAGTCAACAGAAAATTACCCTCTGCAATCCAGCTTTTAAGAATTTGGGCTATCTGACGAGCCTTGGCATAGCTGGAAAGAGGTGTTGTTGGCACTTCTTTGTTCTGGATGGTGATAGATCCCGACCTCAGTTCAGCATAACTCACCTGTCCCAGTTCCTCAGATACTCTTTGTGGGTAAGCAAAACTGTAATCCATAACAGGTGCATAGATATCCTCATCTGTTACCGTACAAGATAAGAGAATATCCTCATTGAGAACAGGGATGGGGATACCAATAGCTACCGCTAAACTCGCCCCATAACCTGCATAGCTCACTCCTCGCAGCCACTCAGGGCTCATCTGTTTGAGGTCGCCGATGAGAGCCAGGGTACCTGCTCCATCCAAGGGTACCCCGTTCTCTCCCCGGGATACACTGGGGTTGTGCTGGGTACCATGCCAGGCAACATACCCGGTACCCCCTCCCAGAAAAATACGCGTGCCTACACCAGTAGTTCGATAACAAGGATCATTTATCAAAGGGCTTAACTGACCCGATGTAGAGTAGCTGACATTCCCCAACCTGGGCTTAAGCACCCCCATATACGTATAAATAGTTTTGTTCGAGGAATTTACAGCCACCCCATAATTCTGGTAGGCATTGCGAGGGTTGAAGAGAATAGCATCATTGATTTCCTCAAGAGTAACCCAGGATTCAATATGCTGACGGGGATAACAGTCTGTCCCGTAACCAAAGGCTTCCAACTTTACCTGTTTTCCTGAAACCAGGTCCTCGATGACATGGCCTCCACCATATAAGAAACGGCCGGGGTAGACACGATTTTCAGGATCACTCTCCGGAAGGGCTGTTGCCCCAATATATGCATCTACAGCTGCAATCCCAGCATAAGCAGGTACACCATTTAAGTATGCTCTGTTCATCTTGATCCGTGGTTTGGAATGACCAAAATTAAGAAAAGCACCACTGGAACACATTGTTCCAAAGGTCCCTGTTGTCACCACATCCACTTCTCGGGCTGCCTTTTCCACACCCTTCTCTTTGACCAAGTCAATGATCTCTTCAGCTGTAACTACAACAGCCTTCCCTTGTTTTATTCTTTCATTAATTTCCTCATACGACTTTTCAACAGCCAACTAACATGCACCTCCTGAGTTTCTCCTGGAAATCTGCAAAATCATAAGACAAAAAAGACCCCCTGAGAGTGGAGGCCCTTTTAACGAGCACCCTCTTATCTCCCAGAATCCATAATTCTGCGGGAATTGGCACCTCGTCCTATTTAGAACCGGTTGCCGGGTTTCATTGGGCCCGTCCCTCCACCACTCTGGATAAGAGTATCATTATTCAATTTAATTACCGATAATTACAGTATCATACGGTAAAAGGGCTGTCAAATGATTTCTCCGGTTTTTATCTGTCTAGTTCTTTGATCGGCTCTTTCAGTAATTCTTCCACCTGATCAGTTAGTTTCTTTTCCCGACACAGTTGTCAGAACTATAGGACTGTCAGATTATTTCTCAGGTTCTTCGATCGGCTTCGACTCTTTAAGCGCGTCTTCCACTTGGTCAGTGGTTTCTTTAGATGCCTTACGGAACTCCTTAATAGTGTTGCCCAAGGATTTCCCGACATCAGGCAGTTTACCAGGCCCAAAAATAATCAATACAATAGCCAAAATGGCTATTAACTCCCAAGGGCCAATATTAGGCAAAAAACCAAGCATGGCTTTTCCTCCTCTTCAAATTTTGTGCCTCTAGAAGAATCATTCTCTAAAAAGCAGCAAAATCCTTCGACTTATTCGTTATCAATTTCTTCTAATATGATTTTATGATCTACAAGAGCTAATTCCTTAATCCGAGCATTGAGAATCAAACGCCGTCCGAAAATGTCTTCCAGCAGCAGTCCCCCTTCTTGGAACTGTAAGCGATCAACATTTTCAAACACCATTTCTTCCTGGCCATCTTTTAGAAGATATGCATTTGCCTCACACATTTACTCCAACCTCCTTATTTTTTTTGAGACTTTTGACAAGCATATCGATTAAATGCGGTAGGGGTTCCTGCTGTACCCCAATAATTTCTACCCTGTTCCTACCGATAGGAAGCAGCATTTTTAATGCTTTGCTCTGGCTCACCGCAGCAGCCATCGCGGGTGTGAATTCCCCAAGCATAGAATTTGCTACCAAAAGAGAGAGGGTACCTGTTATCACATCTACCTCATCTACAGTATATACGATTGCGCTCTCTCCCGTTGCTCCTTCATTGGCCCCTGCTCTAAGCATCATCGATGTAGCAACACTATTGGTTCCAAGGGCAACAATTTCAATGTCCGCCCCTAATTCCTTCCTTAGTTTTTCTGTGATATGCTTGCCGATGCCACCACCCTGACCATCTATAACAGCAATTTTCATAAATTAGCCTCCACGTTACCGGATACCAATTCTGCTCCTAGAGTTTTCTCCATTTCTTGAAGGGCAAATTCATGAACCTTTTCATCGAAAGAGGCTACTGCATCTTTTAATATCTTTACATCATAATGGCGCATCCGCGCATCGGCAACAGTATACAAAACACAGATATTAGTACATACTCCGGTAAGAATAAGTTCATCTACTCCCAGTTCCCGCAGGGTAAGATCCAGGTCAGTGCCGTAAAAACCGCTGTACCGCCTCTTGGGTATGATAAATTCACCATCCTGGGGAGCTAATTCCGCACAGATCTCTCCTCCTTTGGTTCCTGCCAAACAGTGAATTGGAAACATCTCAAATTCGCTGTCAGCACTTGTATGCTGGTCACAGAGGTAAATAACAGGCCACTTTTCTGCCCTGGCTCTCTTTAGAACTGCAGCGATGACGGGAATTACCCGACGCCCAGCTTCACCGGTATAAAGGGCTCCCCCTTCTTGAACAAAATCATTCAACATATCGATAATGATCAATGCTTTTTTGGGCACCTTCACCCCTCCCCCATTTAGTATATAATAACACCCTCAAAAAGCAGTTTTTCACGCAGCTCTGACATAAAGAACTTAAACAAAGGGGTTGCAAATTCCTGCTTTAAGATTCCCCCAACTTTTCTTTTTCGACATCTTCCAGATAACTTCTGAGCACTTCCGCTACTCCCCAGGCCTGGGCAAAACATCCACGCGGTGTAAAGGGATGTTTTCCGTCAAAGATCTCTGATATTGTGCCAATCCCATGGTCACGCAGATGGTCTCTCATGGGTGCCAAGAGAAGGCGTGCAGTAATCAGGCTTTCAGGTGAGTACTCAAAAACCTTCCGATATGCTGTCACAAAATGGCCCAAAAGCCAGCTCCAGGCTGTTCCCTGATGATAGGCACTATCCCGATGATACTGGTCTCCCCCGTAATGTCCCTGAAATTGCTGATCAACAGAAGAAAGCGACCTGAGGCCATATACAGCATATAGTTCTTCAAAAACTCGATTGACAACTGCCAGAGCCTTCTGTTGAGGTAAGGCTGAATAGGGAAGGCTGACGGCAATAATCTGATTAGGACGAACACGCCCATCCTTTTCAGCACCATCAATAACATCATAAAGACACTGCTTTTCTTCATTCCAAAAAAACAATGATAAGTTTCTGCGCACCACAGCTGCAAGTTTGCTGTACTCTTCCTTTTTATCCAGACTGCCAGCCAACTCTGACATTAGCATCAACGCATTATACCAGAGTGCATTGATCTCCACGGGTTTACCCTGCCGTGGTGTTACAACCCAGTCTCCAACTTTGGCATCCATCCAAGTGAGCTGAAGGCCCGGAGTTCCTGCTATGATCAACCCATCCCGGTCCATGGCTATACCGTACCTGGTTCCCATCCTATAGTAATGTATGATCTCCCGCATTGTCGCCCAGAGATGATCTTTAATAAAGGAATAATCCTTAGTATAAGCAAGATATTTTTGAACCGCATAAAAATACCACAGTGAAGCATCAACTGTGTTGTAGAGCGGATCTTCCCCGGCATCTGTAAACATATTTGGGACCAATCCCTCTTTTGTATGTTCCGCAAAGGTAGCCAAGATTTCTCTGGCATCTTGGAAGCGACCGGTGCAGAGAGTCAGTCCTGGGAGTGCAATCATGGCATCCCTCCCCCAGTCATTGAACCATGGATAGCCGGCAATGATCGACTTTTTTCCGGTGGAGGCTCTCTGTACAATAAAGTCATCTGCAGCAAGCACAAGCTTTTGAACAAAGCGATCACTATACCCCGCCAGACTCAGGAGCACGTTGCGGCGATCCCCTTCCTTTTTCTCCACAAATTCATAATCAAAACCGGCAATTTCATCTGTGGAAAGAATAATAGAGAATTCCTCAGATTTTTGGGAACGCAGTGTGAAGTGACCTGGCATAAAATGATCTTCAAAGCAAGGGAGTCCACGGTGATCTTCTATAGAGTAGTACATCCCCTTGTACCAGGATGGTGAACAAGCATATACAGCCCGGTCACTAGCCATGTAAATAAGAGGGGCATTATTATAAGGGGCAATCTCCACCTGCCGTTTATTTATTTGCTTCTGGTGGAAAGGCCAGTCATTTTCCTGGGTTATATAGTGGTAGTGACGACAATTCACCAAGGGGAAAATGTACATCTCTAAATCTTGTTTATGCTGATTGATAATCCAGTAATGCACCACAGTTGTGCTCTCTCCACGGACCATGATGATCCTTTTGATCAAGAAAACGCCATCTATTTGATAGGTATAGGTGGGAAACGGATAACGCTGAAAGTGCTGCAAATACCTATAACCTTGCTGTGGATAGCCATCTCGCACCTGATTTGTCCCTAGTACATAGCGCACCTTATTTACATAAAGATCCTCGTCCAATTTTGCCACCAGCAGCCGCCGGTCAACCGGTGGCTCCAGGGAAGCCAGCAGTAAACCATGATACCTTCGTGTGTTCTCTCCAATTATTGTTGAAGAGGCAAATCCCCCTAAACCATTTGTTAACAGCCACTCTTTTTTACTTCCCAACTCAGGAGTGAGTTCAGTTTTGCCAAAAGATATATCCACACGGCCACCACCAAGTTAATCTTTTGTAGCTATTATCCCACCAAAACCCCATATTTATCATGTGACTGTCACCGCTATCTATCAATTCCCGTTCCCCCTATTTTACGGTGACCACCGCTATCTATAACCAGTTTCGGCCGCAGATTCCGTATCACTGTTCAGAAAAGTAATAAAGGAGCACTAAATTGTGCTCCTGTAAATTATATTCTGGCAGCGACCTACTCTTCCGGGATATCCCAGTACCATCAGCGCTGGAGGGCTTAACTGCCGTGTTCGGAATGGGAACGGGTGT
>DUMY01000115.1 GCA_012839645.1 Syntrophomonadaceae bacterium | reverse complement strand
CCGCTCATCCCCAATCCCAATGCCAGGGAAAAAGCATCTGCCCCCAGGGCAACAGCTATAAAAAAATATGTCAACAGGCCCTGGGGGCAGATGCTTTTTCCCTGGCATTGGGATTGGGGATGAGCGGTCCCCCCCGTCGTGCTGTGCTGCGCACTTCATTTGCCGTTGGTATCTTTCATATATTCATGCCACTGGCAGGTCTTTTGGTTGGAAGTGTGCTCGGGGCTGCGGTAGGAAGAGTGGCAACCTGGATTGGCGGTGTAATTTTGGTTGCTCTGGGGCTAAAAATGATCTGGGATGGTTGGCCCTGGCGGCGTGAGGTTTACAGCTTTCAGACAGCGAAAAAAGTCCTGGGGAAACCCACAAATAACGCCTTTTCTTGGGGAGGAATCTTGGTTCTGGGCTGGAGTGTCAGTGTAGACGCTTTTGGGGTAGGTGTCGGGCTGGGGACATTTATTGGCGAGGTAACTTACAGCAGCATTTTTTCTTTTGTTATAATTTTAGGAGTGGTTGCTGCATTTATGACCGCAACAGGTCTCTTGTTAGGTAGATGGTTGAGCTACCAGGCTGGTAAGTGGGCTGAGATAGTGGGTGGTCTGGTGCTTGTAGGTATCGGGATTAAAATGTTTTTTTAAAAGGGGGTAGAGAGCAGTGCGGCTGTTATTTGTTTGTACGGGGAATACTTGCCGCAGTCTGATGGCTGAGGGTTTGGCCTCCAAAATTATAAACCGCTTAAACCTGGTAGGAAAGCTTGAGGTTGCTTCTGCAGGTTTAGCGGCTTTTCCAGGTGCTCCGGCCAGTTCAGGTGCACGCTCTGTCCTTTCCAGGGAAGGGATTGATGTCTCCGAGCACCAGGCAAAACAGCTGACAGAGGATATGTTGTACAATGCAGATGTAATTTTGACCATGACTGCTGTCCAAAAGCAGCATCTGACAGATCTCTTCCCAGAGGTCGCTGAAAAGATCTTTATTTTAAAGGAATTTGCGCAAGGGTCATCTCCAGATACAGAAGAAGAATCTCACGATATCCCTGATCCTTTTGGTCAGCCAGAAAGGGTCTATCAACAGTGTGCTGATGAGCTTGCACAGGTTATTGAACAAGTACTCAAGCGCATTGCAGATAGTGGTTAGCAAATTAGTGGTTAGTGGTTAGTGGTTGGTCGTTAGGTGTTGGTTTTCGTGCAGTGCTGGGCAGCCAACTAAGGGAAATAATTCAAGTCTGACCTGCAAAAAAAAGGAGTTGTTGTAGAGGTGGTCGAAGTGATTCCTATTGCCATTGGCAGTGACCATGCCGGCTGCTGTCTGAAGAAGGAGATCAAGGAGTATTTTCGGGATAAGGGGGTCCAGTTTAAAGATTTCGGAGTTGAAACCCGCGAATCTGTGGATTACCCGGATATCGCTCTTGTGGTTGCAGAGTCGGTTGCCCGGGGGGAAAACAGATACGGGATTTTGGTCTGTGGAACAGGGATTGGTATGGTGATGGCTGCCAATAAGGTGCCCGGGATAAGGGCGGCTCTCTGTCACGATATTTTTACAGCTCGTGCTGCACGGGAGCATAATGATGCCAACATTTTAACCCTCGGTGAGAGGGTGACCGGGGCAGGCCTTGCCTATGAGATTATTGAGACCTGGTTGCAATCCTCATTTCAAGGGGGGCGCCATGAAAAAAGGATTGCTAAGATTAAAGAGATCGAAGAGAAATACTGCCATGGTTTTAAGTCCTAAAAGAACTGGAATAATGGGGGGTTAACAGTATGGATCTTATTGAGAAGTATCTTGTCCCTGCTGATCCGGAGTTGGCTGAGGCCATCCGGGGTGAAGAAAAACGGCAGCAGGAAAAGCTGGAGTTAATCGCTTCAGAAAACTTCACCAGTCAGGCGGTTATGGCTGCACAGGGGAGTGTTTTGACGAACAAGTACGCGGAAGGGTATCCCGGCCGGCGCTATTATGGTGGCTGTGAGTATGTCGATGTGGCAGAAGACTTGGCTATCAATCGTGCCAAGGAGATATTTGGGGCCGAACATGTTAATGTGCAGCCGCATTCAGGCACCCAGGCCAATACGGCTGTATATTTTTCAGTTTTAAAACCTGGGGACCGTATTTTAGGAATGGGATTGGCACATGGTGGGCATCTCACCCATGGATTTTCTGCAAATTTATCTGGAAAATATTTTGAGGGTTTTGCTTACGGGGTTAACGCGGATGGTTTTTTGGATTATGATGAGATCAGGAAACAAGCTCTTGAGGTGTGTCCCAGGATGATCATTGCTGGGGCAAGTGCCTATCCAAGGGTGATCGACTTTGAGGTGTTTGCTGAGATCGCTCGGGAGTGTGAAGCATACCTACTTGTTGATATGGCCCATATAGCAGGTTTGGTGGCAGCTAAAATTCACCCCAACCCTGTTCCTCATGCGCATTTTGTTACCACAACTACCCACAAGACACTGCGCGGACCCCGCGGGGGTCTCATTTTGTGCCAGGAGCAGTTTGCCAGGAAGATCGACAGCGCTGTATTCCCGGGGACTCAGGGAGGTCCCTTAATGCATGTTATTGCTGCTAAAGCGGTATGCTTGAAGGAAGCGGGGACAGAAGAATTCCAAAGCTACCAGCGGCAAGTTGTCAAGAATGCCGCTGCTTTGGGAGAGGTCTTAAAGAAATTTGGGTTTACCCTAGTTTCCGGGGGAACCGACAACCATCTGCTGCTTGTGGATCTGCGCAGCAAAAATATTACGGGGCAAGATGCTGAATTAATGTTGGATGATGCGGGTATAACTGTTAACAAAAACATGGTGCCCGGTGACCCTCAAAGCTCAATGGTTACCAGCGGCATTAGGATCGGCACCCCGGCGGTGACTACCAGGGGAATGAAGGAGAAGGAAATGGAACAGATAGGAACAGCTATCAACCTTGTCCTGTCTCATCCGGGTGATCAAGGAAAACTTGAGGAAGCACGCCGGATTGTGCAGAATGTATGTGCCGATTTCCCCATTTATAAGTAAAAGGTGATAACCTAGTTATTAGTGGCTGGCTGGAATAGTGGTTAGTGGTTGGTCGTTAGTCGTTAGAAAGATTAGGCAATACGGACAGCTCTGCAGGCACAAATTATAGATGAGGCAGTAGATCCGATTCCGGTGAGTTTATGCGAGAGGAACAGTCCCAAATGCATTCTAGTGGTATCTGTTCTTTACGGGATTTAAGGTACTAACCACAAACCACCAATTATCAACGACTAAATTTTGGGGGTTGGAGCCTTGACAAGGCCTGGATGGCATGAATACTTCATGGAAATTACACGGGTGGTGGCGAAGCGCTCCACCTGTCTCAGGCGACAGGTGGGAGCTCTCATCGTCAAGGAGCAGCGGATTCTCTGTACAGGTTACAATGGTGCCCCGGCTGGGACTCCTCACTGCAGTGTGGTGGGGTGCCTGAGGGACAAGATGAATATTCCCTCTGGTGAACGCCACGAACTATGTCGTGGACTACATGCGGAGCAGAATGCCATTATTCAAGCAGCACTACATGGGGTTTCTATCGAGGGAGGGGTGTTTTATATTACCTGCCAGCCCTGTATCATGTGTGCTAAAATGATCTGTAATGCGGGTATCAAGGAAGTGTATTTTCAAGGGAATTACCCCGACCAGCTGGCAGCTGATATCTTTCAGGAAGCTGGGGTCAAGCTGATCAGTATGGGAGAGGATGCTGAAAGAACCTGAGCTGCCCTGGATGGCAAAACCGGTAAAGCTGATCAGTATGGGAGAGGATGATAAAATGGAGACAATGAAAACAAAAGACATTACCCTGCCGCGCTTGAATAATCTTAAACCCACTCTGGAATCCACAGCGTTCAAGCTGATGGAGGAAACAGGGGAATTAGCACAGGCCATTGGCAAGTTTCGAGGAATGAGCGGTGAGAGGACAAATATGACGGATCAGCAGGTGATGGAGCTGATCTTGCGGGAACTGCTGGATGTGGCTCAAACCGCTGTATCGTTGATGTTTGTGTTGGAAGAGGAATATGGGGCTGATATCGGGTTGGCTCTGGAGCGGCATATCCAAAAATTAATTGAAAAAGAATACCTGCGTGTGGAGTAGAAAATGACAGGAGAAAGCAAGAAAATTAAAATTATAAGTATTTTTGGAACACGCCCTGAAGCCATCAAAATGGCTCCGGTGATTAGGGAGCTAAAATCTTGCCCGGATGTGGATAGCAGGGTAGTTGTCACCGCGCAGCACCGAGAGATGCTGGACCAGGTACTCGCTGCCTTTAATATCAAACCCGATTATGATCTGGAGATCATGCGCCCGGGCCAGGATCTTTTTGATGTAACTGTGGCTGTACTCAAAGGATTGAAGGGTATTTTGGAAGTGGAACGTCCGGATCTGGTATTGGTTCAGGGGGATACCACAACTACTTTTACCGGAGCCTTGGCTGCATTTTACTGCCAGATACCTGTGGGACACATAGAGGCAGGTCTGCGGACATATCAAAAGTATGCTCCCTTTCCAGAGGAGATGAACAGGGTGCTCACAACCCGAATTGCTGACATTCATTTTCCCCCCACAGATAGGTCTCGGGATGCTCTGCTGAAAGAGGGAATTGACAGTGATATTATTTTTGTGACTGGCAATCCGGTGATCGATGCTCTTTACCAAGCCCTGGAACAACCTTTCCATTTGGATCCCGAAATTTCCCGGGCTTTCCGTGACAACAAGAGGGTTATCCTGCTGACAACTCACAGGCGAGAAAACCTGGGTGCTCCACTGCAGGATGTCTATATGGCTCTGCGGGAGGTGCTTTTAGCACACCCGGATGTGGCAGTTGTATTTCCGGTGCATAAAAATCCAGCAGTGCGCAGTGAGGTAACCAGTGTATTACAAGGGGTTGAACGGGTCTACTTGACTGAACCCCTGGATTATCTTCCCTTTATCAATGTGATGAAGAGGGCGTATCTGGTTCTTACTGATTCCGGGGGGATTCAGGAGGAGGCACCGGCCTTGGGAAAACCTGTGCTTGTCCTGCGTGAGGTGACCGAAAGACCTGAGGCGGCTGCCTTTGGTACCGCACGGTTGATCGGAACCGATCGCTGCAAGGTGGAGGATGAGGTGAACCGTCTCCTTGATGATGAAGGTGCCTATCTGGAGATGGCAAATGCGGCCAATCCTTACGGGGATGGTAGGGCTGCCAGCCGTATTATCCAGGCCATCTATTGTTATTTTGGCCTGAGGGAGGCCCCTGCTGATTTTTCGCCTGCTGAAAAGTCCATTGTTCCATAGGTAACTCCAAGAGGGTGAAAGCCCTTAGATGGCTGGACCCATAATGACTTTGCAGGTACGGTCATGATAATTTTTCCTGGATATTTCTTAGACAATGGTTATCTTGCAGCAGGAATTTCATCGATGAGAGAGAATAAGTTATTAGTTCTTGTTTATTCCTTGAGAATGTTTGGTGGAGGTCCGTTGGGTAAAAAAAAGAAGTCTGCGAGCGTATGGCATATTCTAGGGTTAATGACTAATATAGGCATCACTCTCGCTGCCTCGGTGCTCATAGGTTATTATATGGGTCATTATTTAGACCGGTGGTTGTTTCATAAAACCGGTTATGTGATGACAATGATTTTTTCTCTTTTTGGAGTTGGAGCCGGATTTAGTGCTGTGTTTAAAATGATAAATAAAACACTGGACAAAGACGAGGGAAATGGAGGGAATAAGGAGTGATGAGAAGAGATG
>DUMY01000269.1 GCA_012839645.1 Syntrophomonadaceae bacterium | reverse complement strand
CAGAAGGAAGTTATTGAGAAGTTGAAGGGGGAACAAGATGAGAATAGCAATTAGTGGGGCACACGGGGTAGGGAAAACAACACTGGCGAAGTCTCTAGCCGCAAAATTGAACCTACCCCTAGTGGAAGAGGTAGCCCGTAGCGTTGCCGCGGAGAATGGGTTTAAAACTACAACAGACATACAAAATGCGGTTCCATCAGCGCGGGCATTGTATCAGCACTCTGTATTCTTTAGGCAAGTCATGAAGGAAGACTATTACCACCGCGGGTATGTGAGCGATAGAAGTGTTTTTGACTGTGTGGCTTACTGTATACTGTACGATCTGCACCACGACTTTATCTCGTTCTTACGGGCAGAGGCGATTAAACACAGCAGTGACTATGATTTTATTGTGTACTGTCCGATCCCCAGCAACGGCATCGCTGATGACGGTTTCCGCCTAACCGACCAGGAAAGCCAGAAGATGATTAATGACAGCATACAGACATTGCTTAAGTTCGCCAAGTGTCCGGTGCTGCGGCTAGGAGAAAACAGAGAGCGTTGGGAAGAAGAAGTTTTGGAGTATATAAGGGGGAGAAAAGGGTGAATGTAACCTGTCATGCTGGAACAAGGTACTGCCAACGGATATTGGGTTTTGAGGAAAAAGAAGCTAAAAAATACTACAAAGATAATAAGGAAGAGCTTGACCCAAAAATATCCAAAATACAAGAAGAAGGCGAACTAATCTTCACCGGTGCATTCGGAGAATTTCCAGAGTGTGACTACTATATCAACGGTGACATTGTCATGCCTTGCAGAGACGGAGCGATCCTTACTGTTTATCGGGCAGAGTATGGATTTGACGACAAGCTCAACGACAAAATTACATCTGAACTGGTTAAGGAAATTAAGAGGCTAAAAAAGAGATACCAAAAAGAAGGAGAGCGGATCGCCAAGAGAGTAGAACGCCGCCAGCGGGATATCGACCTAGTGGATAGTGATATTGCTAATGTAGAGAAGAATCTATCCCGACTCAAAGAGAAAAAGGAACTCATAGAACGACAACTACAACTAGACAAAGCACAACAAGATTCTATCCTAGACGATATTCGGAACCTCGCATATAAGCTGTGTTATTCGGTTAATTTCCGTATGGAAATGTTAGCGATGAGGAGGGGTTGAAATGAAGGTTGAACTTGTATCTATGACAGAGAACCCAGAGTCAGTTGTTACCCTAGCGGCAAAAGCCTGTTACGCAAAAGGCATGTTAAGAGATGTAGTATGGCAAGATGAAAGCGGTTGCGTTATCCGCAAGTGCCGAGACAGCGGGCATCTAAGCGTATTTGAACACGCTAGCTTTACCTTTGCCATTGAAGGGGTGAGCAGATCTTTATCTCACCAACTAGTGCGTCATAGACTTGCCTCATACTCCCAAAAGTCGCAGCGATATGTAAATGAGGCAGGGTTTACGTATGTCACGCCAGGGTCAATCAGCAAGGACGAAGAGTTGTCGGCAAATTACAATATGCTTATGGATAATATTGGGCGTTGCTATAAGTGGCTAATAGATTCAGGGGTACCGCAGGAAGATGCCCGCTACATACTCCCAAACGCATGTACTACCCAACTAGTAATGACCATGAACGCCAGGGAACTGCTCCACTTCTTCCGGTTGCGTTGCTGTAACCGCGCTCAATGGGAGATCCGGGAACTGGCGAATAAGATGCTTGAACTGTGCAGGAAGGTTGCCCCCGTACTGTTTGAGAAAGCGGGCGCACCATGTGAATATGGGGAGTGCCCGGAAGAGGAACCGTGTGGGAAGTCAATACCAAAGAAATATGAACCTTTAGCTCAAATACTGAAAGATAACCCAAAACTGCTTGCCAATGTAAAGACTGCGTTAGAAAGGATGGATAAGGATGGGGGAAAATAGGGTAGAGGTGGTAATTGCAAAGGACGGTTTTCAGATTGATGTGGTTTTGGATGGAGAAAGGTTAGTATATGAAAAATATACGGGGGAATGGTGGCGTATCGGGGACGAAAAAGCCAAAGTTAATGCCAATATCCCCGAAGACATCCGAGGTGAAATAGAGAGTTCTATTTATCCTGCGCCAATTATGTACGAACTGGAGAAATTAGAGGGGTTGAATAGGAATGAAATGTGAAACCTGTGCTTGTCTAGACAAACGAGGTAATACATGCAGGGTGATGACAGAACTCATAGAAAATTGCCCTGCATACACTGAAGACCCGAATCATCTCAAAAACACAGAAAAACTCACAGAATACTATAAGGGGTATCTTAAAATCCTGGAAGAGAAAAAAGAAACCCGCGAAAAGCGGGCAAAAGAGAAGTCAACTAACATTATAACCGAGGGTGATGTAAACTGCTAGAGCACAGTTTAGTTGAGTACCTACTATCGAACTTTCTGTTTCTCCGAACCAAGGTGGAAAATCTTGGGCTAGAAATAGATACTATGGTTCGCTCTAAAATAGCAGAAACCCGCAGCGCAGAGATAGAAACCCTTGCCCTTGCTGTACATGGATATGATGGTATGTGTATCCAAAACAGCAATATATCGGACATGACCGCTTGGGTAGCCGAAAACTATGATACCATCTCTGCCGTGTGTTTCCAACAGTCCGAACAGGAGATTATGCGGGAAATTCTTATCCTCGGTAATCTAGTTCAGAAAATAGAAAATGCACTAGAACTGCTAAAACCTAAAGAGCTAAGGGTTATCGACCTGCGAGATGTGCAAAAATTGACATGGGCAGAAGTGGAGCGGAAAATGAGGCTTTCTCGGCGGCAGTGTTCTACTATTCGTAGAGAAGCAATGTCGCAGTTGCAGAGAGTACTATACTTAAATGACGAGGAAAGGGTCTTATTGGCAGGGTATGTAGAGAGAGGAGAGGGATCGGAAATATGAAGCTAATCGACCGCATACTAGAGAAGTGGGAAAACAGAACATGGAAAAACCTTAGAAAGAAGTTTGATGGTATCCCTTTGTTGTGGGTAGT
>DUMY01000264.1 GCA_012839645.1 Syntrophomonadaceae bacterium | reverse complement strand
TTTAAATGAACAGGACAACTGCAATCAAAGATTAACTCGTATCTTTTTTTTAGCCTGGAACACTCAGAAGCAACCTCTTTCTCCTTCCATTTTGAAGGATTTTGTGCAATTTTTATTATAACCGCTTGTTTTAGATCATCTGTTGGCAATGAACAAATGTGTCGAAACCAACGAACAGACCATATGTTATCCAAATTATGGGTGTAACCCCGGTTACCTTCCAATGTAACCGTGTTGTTTTTACAGAGCGTAACCGAATTACGAATGATGGTTACACATTCACATGGTAATTGTGCAACACTTAAGTAGTAACTCACATTGGCTCGTGTCCACCCAAGTTTTTCAGCCACTTTTTCTTGAATTCCCAGCTTGTCATAGAGTTTTTTAACCAGGAAAGCTTTGTCCAAAAAATCCCACGGTTGAACGCTTTCGCCGTTCTCCTGTGTGGTCAATGCTATCTTGACAGGATCTTCATCGGCAGGATATTCAATAACTGGTACTTTATTTACATTTAATTCTTGAAGTGCTCTTAGTCTGTGACATCCGTTTACGACCAAATATCCCTGATGATTTGATTGAACTATAAGCGGATAAGCTGGGTCGTAACCTCTAGTTGAAATTGAGTCTTTAAGATGCCGTACCCGATAATCTATTATGGGGCGAAATTCTAAACCAACAAGTTCTTCTGTGCTAACAGTCTTGGTATGCATAATACCGCCTCCTTAAAAGTGGTCATTAAAAAAGCATGAGACTTTAAATGCTTTGTCAGAAATTGAGCAACCCCCAGTACCTAAATGTACTAGGGGTTGCTCAACCGTGATCGGGAAAAGTACATCTTAAAATATTAAAAATTTCGCCGGATCTAGATATTCTGTTCTGTTCTTTCCTATCCTGACCTCAATATGCAGGTGCGGTCCTGTTGAAACGCCTGTTGAACCAACTTCACCGATTTTTTGACCTGCCGACACTCTTTCTCCGGCATTCACATTGAATCTTGACATGTGAGCATAAAGCGTCCTACAGTCGCCGTGTTCTATCATTATGGTATTGCCGTATCCGCCCATCACGCCTCTATAAACTACATACCCATCTTTAACTGCAACCACAGGACTGCCGCGTGGCGCACCTATGTCTATGCCTGTATGCATCTTTACCACTCCAGTAATTGGGTGCTTTCTCATTCCAAAAGAAGATGTTACCCTGCCAGTGCAGGGATTGACAGGAAACTTGTTACCTGAAAAGTCGTCGCTGATTTCTGTATCTAGATCGATTTCCATAGGTGTTCCAAATATCATGTAGTCAATCTGAAATAAAGGGTCTATGTTTTCAGCGATCCTTAAGACAAGTTCTAGATCCATATCAGAACCAAGCCCTTCCTCTTGCAGTATTGATCTTAACTTTTCGTAATATGGGCCTGTCCTGACAACACTGTTTAATTTGGGAGTTATTATCTTTTTATAACCATTTGCGGTTTTCTGTTCTTCAACGTTTTCGCTCCATGAGTATTGATAGTTTGCATCGTAGCATTTAGCACTCGTGAGTAACCTTATTTTTTTCTTATATTCCTTTTCGTATGTCTTTTCTTGTATTTCATCTCCAACTTTTACTTCTTCTGTCCATGTTTCATAATAAGAAAGAGTGAATGTCTGCCACTCAAGTTCGGGACACAGTTTTTTAAAGTGTTTCTCTGGGTTTGGTTTTCTGCCACGGCCTTCTGATTCTAAGCCAGATTCACCGTGGACTATTGGATCACCTAATACTTTGTCCAACGAAGCCAATAGCGACCATGCAACTCTATGAGGGTCAACCTGGTCTTTTTCAGACGGAATATTAGATATATTCCATATTTTATCTACCCTTGCACCGAATGAAGCGTTTCCATAAGCAGAATCTACTTTGGATTCTGCGAGTTCACCTTCGGATTTAAAGCTGTCTAACCAATCTGCATCTAGTTGCAAATACTTCCTATATAGTTCTGCATCTTTTGCAAGGGGCCATTCTATGTCTGTTTTACCAAAGCTCAATATTGCAACTTCTCCACCTAAATTTGAGAGATCTGCATTTACATATTCAGCTGTTTCACCTTTACCAAGCAGCTGAATAGTAACCCACCTTCTACCCCAATTATTGGCCTCTTGTATGGTGTCATAAAACAAATCGATCTTCTGTCCTTTTATTGCACCGCCTGTATCAAGGGCTACACCGTAGCCGTAACCTGGAATGTACATATGTGTCCCATAGGGTATTACCTTGGGATCAACGGCTATCACACCACGCTGTGCTTTCGCACCGGTTGATGTGATACCGTAGTACGGGTCACCAGGTCTTTTGCCAGTTCACTCAAAACCAGCTGTGTAACCTGTGGCCTCAACACGCATTATTCCTGTTGTAACCGCTTCATTGGGAACGCCTGTATAACTAGGGTTCATTATGTATTTTGGTATCATAAATACAGCAAAGTATACGAAAAATGCTATTCCTGATGCTATCAATATCGGCAACAATATCGGCATTATCGCAGTTACAACAGCAGGTATGATTTTTTTACCACAAAATTTAGTTATTTTCCATGCCGTTTTAGAAGCAGTCTTTAAGGATTTAGTTACAGCATTTTTAGCGGCTGATTGGTATATGCGTTCAATTTCTTGTTCGTTCACAACGATCACCTGAAAAATAAAAAAAGCCGGGAAACCCGGCTGGTGTTAATGGCGAATATTTTCAAAATAATCTTTCATTCCGTCTCGTGTTTGTTGTCTCTCTGCCTGCATAAGCTGCATTCTGATCTGGGCCTCTTGCGCTGAAATATCCTCGTAGTGTGATTTTGATTCCCTGTATTCCGCTGACTTGTCTATGTACTCTACCGCCGAGCGAACATCGTTTACCTTGGGTTCTACTTCCTGCAGTTTAATTAATGAATCTTGTGCGGCATTTAGTCTATTTGCAGCGGCTGTATTATCCGGATTTTCACTTAATACTTGGCTCATTTTATCCACAACGCTTTGCTCTGCATAAACACTTCTGTCATAAGCGGTAACAAATTTATTCGCTTCGTTTACGCCACCTTCAAATTGAGAAACCTTCTCTTGCGCCCACTGCATTTTTTCAGATTTCGGGCCGTACAAGGATCTTGCATGGTCATATCTGGCTTCAGCAATTTTCTTTTGTGATGTTAGATCGCTTAAACTGCTCCTTAATTCCGGGATAGATGCCCGCGCTGCTTTTGCTTGTTCCTGCGCTCCCCTTAAAACCGAAGCACTGTCTTTATATGCCGGCAGACGGCTTGCTATGCCTGCACCGGCTGCCATTACTGTTCCTGCTGATTTACCGAACACGTTACTGCCTAGCATCGTTTGGCCCGCATCGTACATTGACCCTGGATCTAATAGTTGTTTGTCATCGACAAGACCCATCGCTTCTAAGGTACCTTCTGATTTTGCTTTCGATATAAAATTTGATAGTGAAGAAGCCGTATCTGAGAAAAGTCCCGCACCCTTGGAAGCTAAGGCACCTCCAAGAACCATTCCCCCGGGACCAGCTATCATTCCGCCTGCAAGACCACCAGCTGCACCAGCTAAAGTTTTGCCTCCTTTAACGGCAAACCTTGAAGCAAGTCCCCCCGAAGATCCCGCAGATTCTGCTGCGGGAACAGGGGCTTTCTTCGAGCCACCGCCTAATGCTCTTCCTACTGCTACCAGAGAACCTAGCCCAGCGCCTGCGGCTAATGCCCTCCCTACTCCAGTCCCTATCCCCTCTGCGCCGAAAAGCTTTCTTATTAAAACTGATATTGAAGGTATACTGATTAACGCAACTAACGTAAACCAAAACTGTGAAGTAGTGAGAGCGCCGCCGTGATGACTGCCGCTGGATTTCCCTAACACAATCAAAAACGCCAATACTGCCGCATGCGACGCCTGTAAAAAGATGTTTGCTATTAATTCACGGAACCATATGATCAATGATTCGCGATTGATAACAGATATTACCGCAACTACGGGAAGTAAACCTATTAGAAGTGCTATCATGACTTTGCGTATAATGTACTGCCAATTAATAATCGCTACAGCAAATACACCTATAATAAAAAGAACCGCTGATCCAATGTACCCGTCTTGTTTAAGCGATATAAAAGCAGTTAAAAATGAAGCTCCTTCTGATATTTTCCCATCTACCGCGCTGTAGAACTGCCCAACAAGCAATTTATTAACATCAAACAAAAAGGAAAACATCATGCCACCCATGCGGAGCAGAAGCATTGCAATCAAAAGACCCGCAACACAACCGCGGAAGGACACCTTTGCATCAGGTTTTGTTGCGGAATACCAATAGGCTATACCCATAAATACTACAACTAAGACTAGTTCTATAGGTACGATTTCATTAACCTTGCTATAGAACTCGGTTAGCGCGTTCCATTCACTCTCTGTAAACGTTGATAGGTAAGGTAGTGACCCTACCTTCTGATAGTCCTTGCTGGCACTAGTAGTAAAATCTCCAAACACTAACTCTATAGGATCATACAGCCCTACTATGCCTAATAACCACTTCGCTGGAGCCGCAATAATAGAAGCAGCCAACCTTTCTGCCCAGTCGGGTTTAGCTATGGTTTTCTCTGGAGGAGGAGGCGGAGGAGGCGCAGGCGATCCAGATTTGGTGTCACCCCATACTACTATTGGGGCAGTTATTTCCTTTACGATTTTATTGCCTTTAAAAAACTTCATTTTGTATTGGATCTTTTGTCCATTCTTTACGCCCGAAGGTTTATAGGTTTTTGTTCTTTCAAAATTGCCGACATGCGGCTCACTGAATAACATTTCCCATGTTCCACCTATTCGGCATTCACAAACAACTTTGTTTACCTTAAGGCCGACATTGTGCCCGTAAGTTAACTTAACTTTATCATCTTTGATATAATGCGCCATGAAAATGTAGTCTTGCCCGGAAGCCCAGATCGCAACAGGAAATATAATACAAAGCATTACCGCTGTTATGATGATTATTTTTAATCGTTTATTTTCCACGGCCCTCCCTCCTCTCTGCTAATAGTACCAGTTCATTCGGATCTGACGTGAACATCTGATGTTCCCGTTCTGTTGCTTCTCCAAAAAATACAGATGCGTCTTCATTGGCCTTGACTATGCCCCATCCTTTAGGAGCGGTTAGTAAAAATTCAGCTTCGCCGTCTGAAAGAGAAAACTTTTCCCGTACAGCAGCAATGTCAATGGCTTCTTGCTTCAAAAGCATTTTTGTTGTGGCGTTTTTCAAGATACCTATACCTTCATCAACTCTTAAGAACACTTCAAAACCCTGCGTACAGGCGCACATGGAAATGTTTCTTTTCCTAGACCGCCTGAAGGAATCTTCTAGCCATTTTGCTGTTTCCGGAGTATCCATCATTGTCTGGGCTTCATCAACCACAATACGCTTCCGTTTTCTGCGGTCACGGGACAATTTGTTCCATACCCACCTTGTAGCAATAAACAATCCGATAGGACGCATGATGTCCTCATCAAGATCTGCAACAGAAAAGGCTATCATCGGGTATTCCCAAATATCATCTACTGTGGATTGGCAGTCAAATACTGCATATGAAGGCGTTCCCCCTTCTTTTGTAAAAGTAGCAAGGATTCTGGATACGTCTTCAAGAACGGGTTCCATTCGCATGAGTTCAACAAGATCGCTTAATTGGGGCATTTTCTTTTTAATACCTGAAACATGAATAATGTCTGTATTAGTTGGGCTTTCATATAAACTCTGAGGATCTTCAGTTATCCCAAAATGCTCATAAGTCTCTTTGATTTTTTCAAGAATCATTACTTTAACCTGGCCTGTCAAGATAGATTCATCATAAACACGGATCATACGGAAGACCACTGCTTGGACTGCTCTAATTGCGTCTTCTATGTCAGCGCGTAAAATGCCGTCTTCATCTACTAGATCGACATCAAAAATATTTAAGGTATCCTTAGAATCCGGTGAGAGACTTATGTAAGGACAGCCTAAACCAACCATCAGGTTTTCGTACTCTCTTTCGGGGTCAATAACTACAGTCATGATATTAATTAGAACTGATCGAGCAGATAAAAGTTTGACAAGATAGCTTTTACCTGAACCGGAACGCCCAAATATTACAATGTTGTAGTTTTCATGCATTGGGTGCCAGCAGTTATAAAATATTATATTACCCTGGGGGTCATGTCCCAGGATCGCACCTGTTTGGTGGCGCAGTCCACCGGTCCCAAAAGGAAACATATCCGCGATATTGGACGATTCTAAATCCTGGTATGCATCACGCGGGATGTTATCTCCTAATGGTGTGGCATTGATAAAGGCATCCAGCTGCCTCATATCAGCAGCTTTTAAAATAACGTTTTTTGTCCTCAACCTTCTAGCCAAAAGATTGCAAAACTGTTTCATTTCATTTTGGTCCTGGGCGGTTACAGTTACTTGTATAGACCCAAAAAACAGCTTTTCATTGTGTGACGTCAGTGCTGAATGTCTTCTTTGAAGTTCATGGATATTTTTTAACAAGGTTTGCCGTCTTGCAGAGTTTGCTTCCTCAGCATAGTCAGCTTCCAGTCTTGCAATCTCTCTTTCAAGCTGCCAGACAACCTTTGAAGTATCTGCTGGCGAAAAATGTAAAGCGACATCGCAATCGGTTTCTCCAAAGTCGATTGTATATAGTGAATTTAACATCCCCGCATAAGTCGCATTTCCAGTGATATTTGCATAATAACTGCGGCAGTATTTTGCTGCGCCGCTGATGTCCCCGATCTCCACCCAGTATGAATCTGCTTGTCCGTTTACTGATATATCTCCAGGGGCAATTTCTTTAACACACGAAGGGGCAATTATGTCTTTGTATAAGACCTTACTGAAATTAAAAATCCTTTTTTCTTGGTTATCTTTTTCCTTTTTTTTATGAGACATAATCAACGTCCTCCTGCTGAAAACGTGCTATCACATTATCAGGGGTTTGAGATTTTGGGTATAAAACAGGGGGATCTTCAAACGACTGCGGGTAAAATGAGGCCGTTTCTCTATTGAAAGTCTGATATAGCATTTCTAAGACTTCTTTTTTATATAAGGGCTGCGCCACAATACCCATGCCTGTAAAACCCCCGACTATTAGATTACGCGCTTCGCTTAACTGATCATATGCTTGTTTCCGTATTTCCTCTGGTGCCATTTTGGTTTTTCCTGCTTCTGAAACAGATTTTGCAATTGTATCAACGATTTCACTATCAATGCGTATGCTTTCTTCGGAGATTCCTGATGTATCTGTTTTGAGAATTACATAGTACTTGCGATCACGAAGGGATTTTCCTTCGATTTTAGCGGATAACCAGGTTGATAGTTCGTCTGCATAAGGGCCGAATTCGCTTGGAAGCCCTTTTGAATGTGACTTTATGTAATCAACATAATCCCTGATATTCATATACTGCGTCTGTACTAAAAATGTACATGCTACAGAAAGAGAATTAAGTATGTTCCTGAATCCTACCCATATCGCGGCTTGTTCTTCAAAGGAACGAAGGGCCATGTTAATAGGCACTACTTCAATTACAGTACGGAATTTAAACCCTGGAAGTTCAATAATGCCGTCTTCCGTTACATCTGTTATATCAAGCAATTCTTGCGAGGTCTCTTTTGTTTTCTGTGGGCACAGCAGATAATAAGCTGCCCCTAAGCCCGCCCCTAAAAGTAGAAAATCTGTAAAAGCCACATATAACACCTCCTAAAAAAAGAGAGGCCGCTAGAATGGCCTCTTCCACACAAAGGTTCTATTTTGCTTTAATTTAAACCTCAGCCAATGATATATATATTGATATAAAAGTAAACCTGTTTTCTGTTCACGGGTGTAAAGCAAAATTAGGGTAATCGCTAATGGTATCAAGTGATGAATATGCGACAGCACTATATTTTTTACCGGAATGGTCGGTATAATCTTCGATAACTCAAAGGACAGCTTTCCGCCAATTAATATCGCTATCAACTGTGGAAAGGTAAGCCCCCATACAACTTTAGAGTATCCTGGTTTTTCCATTAAAGGATGCTGTTGTCCGTACATTTATCTCTCCTTAAATACCGAAAATCCCTAACAGTCCGCCGACGATCTTATCCGCAAAAAATACACAGATCATAGCAATAATGAAACCGGCAAATGCTTTCTTCGCCATCGCTATTTTATTCGGATCGCCGCTTGCACCCCAGAACATGATTCCTGCCCAAATCACAAAACAAACCGCGGCAACACCAAAAACACCTTGCACAACCCCAACAATGTTTTCTGCAATATTGGTTGCGGTCGATTTTATTAAATCAGGGTTTGCTGAAGGGTTTACATTAGGGGCAGCAAAT
>DUMY01000114.1 GCA_012839645.1 Syntrophomonadaceae bacterium | reverse complement strand
CCCCGGGGTTACAAGGTCGTACATTACCTGAAAAAGATTTGTTCCCTGGGTTTTGGAGGTAAAAAATTTGTTGAGATTAAGTATATTAAAGACCTCAGTGGAAAGCAGTGGTTCAAATTCAGACTGGGCCTGAAGACAGTCCCGTGCGGACCCTTCGCAGACCACAACCATAGCCCGCTCAGGAATATCCCGGTTGCGGTTAGCAAAATCGATCACCCAACCGATCCCTTCTTTGGCAACAGATTTCCCGATCACAAAAAGCACAGTATGGCCCATGAAAAGCTGTCTGGAGGAGCGCTGATCCCAGTTGCGCACCGCGTCCTGGATAGTTTCCCCGGTGATGGAAATTACCTGCCCGGTTGTTGCTGCCTGTGTTTGACCACCACCTCCCGCTCCCATGCCCCCGGCGCCTCCCGCAGCCTGGGAGGGCTTTATCGTGAGTACAGAGAGCAGGATTTTGGACTGCCCACCGGTAGTGATCCGATCAAAACCGATGGCAGAATTGATGGTCAGTGTCTGTATTTCCCTCCTGTTCCAGCATCCGGTGGTCAGAAGGAGCAAAATGACCAGGAAAAAGCTTAATAATTTGCGTATTGATTTAATCATGGTGCGTTTCTCCACCTTTCTTGAGCATGATGGCGATCAATAGTATTATAGCTGGGATCAGCAGTTGTACAGCACCTCCGTAGTAGGGCCAGACCTTGTACAGGAAGTTAGTTAATTGTAGTTGGGTTCCGTAAAACACCCTGCTGATTGTTACTGAAACAACAGCAATAGGAAGAAGGGTAATTTGGTAGTTTTTGAGTCCCAGAGTGCTGGCAGCGGCAATTGCGGCGGAGTGATAGAACACCGCTGCTTTGATAATCACCCCGGCCATCCACATGACCACCATTAGAATTTGTATGCGTTCCAGGAACTGGGCCACTGAGATATATCGGGCGAGACTATAAGTAGGGAAGATCATGTAAGTGGGAACGGTGTCACCAAAAACTCCGATTATTGTTGCTGTAATTATTCCCGGGAGAACTGCTTGGGCAAGAACATAGTAACCGGCGGTTTTAAGTGCTTCCTGCTTCTGGTTGAGGTAGGGGAAAAGCATAAGCAAAAGGAAGATCTCTCCCCTAAAAGGGCTGGTCACAGCCCCTCCCTTGATCACAGGCATGATTCCGTTTTCCAGAAATGGCCTCAGGTTGTCGGGATTGATCTCCTTGGCCACCAGGATAAGTATGATTAAAAGTGAGAATGTCCAGACCGGCCAGACAATTTCATTCTGTCGAGCGATGACCTCGATGCCCAGGTAGACAACGTAGATGGCCGCCAGGGCGCCAATGACTTCCAAAACCACAACAGGGGTTTCTCTTAACAAGGCAACATGGATAAAGGTGGACCCTTCATTGATAATGACAGCGGTGTAATGGATAAAAACAGCAGTATAGATCGCGGCTAAAATCTTCCCGGGGATACTGCCCAGGATTTGAGGCAGGTACTCAGTAAATGTCTGCTGTGGGAACCTGCGGGCAAGTCCAATGCATACTAGGGCTACCGCCAGCCCAAATATTGAAGAAAATACGGAAACGCTGAGCCAGCTGTCCCGGCCGGCGAGTTGTATAGCTGCTGCCGGGCCATAGAGAAAGGCGGTAGATGCATCGGTGATGATTAAGAGCAACAGAAGCTGTATACTGCTGATGCGTCCCTTATCCAGCATTATTTTTTCCTCCTCTTTTTGATGGAGGTTTTACCCCTTATCCTAGGTGGGCGGGGTTTTAAATCAGCGTTCTGCCGCTGGGGATCAATGTAGCCGATCAGTCGCGGCCGGAAGCGCATTTTCCAGGCGGGTGCTCGGATCAAGGTATCTTTTAAATCACTTAAAGATACCGGTGCCAGAGGAGTGAGGTAGGGGATACCGAAGGAGCGCAGGGAACACAAGTGAGAGAGCAGGACGGAAAACCCTATTAGTACACCGATTAAACCAAAGGAAGCCGCAAAAAACATAAAAAGAAAGCGCAGGATGCGGATAGTATTTGCCAAGCTCGATGAGGGAATGGTGAAGGTTGCGATTGCTGTCAGTGCTACCACGATCACCATTGCCGGTGATACCAATCCTGCATTTACCGCTGTCTGGCCAATGACGATGGCACCCACGATGCTGATGGTTTGGCCGAAGGCCCGGGGGAGGCGGAGCCCTGCCTCACGCAGTACTTCAAAGGTAAGCTCCATGATTAGGGCCTCCGCTAAGGCCGGGAAGGGTACTCCTTCCCGGGATATGATAATAGTCATCAGTAGAGGTGTGGGTAGCAGTTCCTGGTGAAAGGTGATAATAGCAATATAGAGTGAGGGGCCCAGGAGCGCGACTAGAAGTGCCAACCAGCGCAAAAACCTGATAAAAGAACTGTACCAGTAGCGGTCATAGTAGTCCTGTGGGCTATGTATCTGTGCGTTTAAGGTTGAAGGAATGATCAGGGAAAAGGGGGTGTTGTCGAACATCAAAGCAGCCTTTCCCTCCAATAGGTTCCCTGCCAGCTTATCTGGCCTCTCAGTAACATCAAAAGTGCTGAACGGGCTGTAGGGGCAGTCCTGGATAAATTCCTCCACCTGGCCGCTGTCCAGGATGCCGTCAACTCTAATGCGCCGCATACGCTCTTTGATTTCATCAACCAGGCCGTCAATGACATATCCTTTCAGGTAAACCAGTTTCACCTCTGTTTTTGTTAATTCACCTACCTCCAGGTTTTCCACAGCCAGGCGGGAGGTGCGCAAGCGTTTTCGCAATAACCCTAAGTTTGTGCGCACATCTTCATTAAAGCTATCGCTGGGTCCCCGGGATACTGTTTCTATGACAGGTTGATCAATCTGACGGCTTGTCTTTTCAACAATTTTAATGAGAAGTGCCTTCTCTAATCCTTCGATAAAAAGGCAGACTGCGCCGCGGTTGATCTCATCAGTAACTTCCACCCATTTATCTTTCTCGATGACTCTTCCGCTGGAAAGGACATTATTGATCAGCCAGTCTGTTGTAATTCCTGCGCGAGGCAGCTGATCCACGGTCAAGAGTGAGTGCATCAGACCCTGCTGCAGCTGGGAATAACTGATCAGAGGATCCAGGTAAACTACTGCTGCATTACCATCGGAAGAGGCAAAAAACATACACGTGCAGCAGTAGTTTACCTGGATCCTCTGATCAGTTATTCCCAGCTGCAGCAGGGTCTGATGCACT
>DUMY01000010.1 GCA_012839645.1 Syntrophomonadaceae bacterium | reverse complement strand
GGTTGTGACCTTACTTTTGATTATATAAAGATTAATGCCGATTACCGCACATGAGGGGAGGGAGAAGGATGGTTGTAACTGCACTGGAAAAGGCTTCGATACCATCCTTCTCCCTCCCCTCATGTGCGGTAATCGGCATTAATCTTTATATAATCAAAAGTAAGGTCACAACCCCATGCTATTCCCGTGGCAGTTCCTTTATGCAAATCAACTGTAATGGTTACATCACTTTCCTGCAGGATGGCATCCGCACGCTTCTCATCAAAGGGAAGCCCTCTCCCCTCAGCAGCTACTAGAATATCTCCCAGATAAACATCTACCATATTCGGATCAAAAACCACCCCACAGGCACCGGCTGCGGAGAGTACCCGCCCCCAGTTTGTATCCTCACCGAAAACGGCGGTTTTGACTAAACTGGAACTGGCTATTGAACGAGCTATTATACGAGCTTCCTTTTCACTGGCAGCATTCTTCACCTGGACCTCCAATAGTTTAGAGGCTCCCTCTCCATCCCGGGCGATCATCTTTGCAAGCTCCACACATACAATATAAACCGCCTCCCTGAAAAGGTTAAACTCCGGCTGATCAGCGGAAATGAGAGGGTTTCCCGCCTGCCCATTGGCCAGAGTCACCACCATATCATTGGTACTTGTATCACCATCCACAGTGATATTATTGAAGGAACGGTCCACCGCCCAACACAAGGCAAGTTTCAGTGCCTGCTGCTCTACACAGGCATCAGTTGTAATAAAGGCAAGCATAGTAGCCATATTGGGGTGGATCATCCCGGACCCCTTAGCCATACCCCCTACCTTTACTTCTCTGCCACCTAGATTAAATTGAATAGCATACTCCTTTGTCACAGTATCCGTCGTCAAAATAGCCTCTGCAGCAGCCCCACCCTCTGTGGAGAGAAGCCTTGCCGCCTCTTTAATCCCGGATTGTATTCTTTCCATAGGAAGATATTCCCCGATCACACCGGTGGAGGCAACAGCCACATGTTCCACAGGGATCTCCAGGGCGTCACCCGCCAGTTTCGCCATCATCCTGGCATCAGTAAGCCCCTGCTCCCCGGTACAGGCATTAGCAATCCCGCTGTTCACCACAACCGCCTGAGCCGATCCCCCGGACAGGTGCTCCTGTGTCACCAGCACCGGGGCCGCCTTGACCTGGTTCTGGGTGTAGACCGCAGCTGCTGTAGCAGGGATTTCTGAATAAAGAAGTGCCACATCTCGCTGCCTATTTTTACGCACACCAGCTGTAACTCCTGCTGCTAAAAAACCTTGTGGGGTGGTCACACCACCCGATATCTCCTTGTATTTTAATTGTTGGGACAAAATAACTCCTGGTTCCCCGGACTATCCGGCCTCTTTTTTAAGGAGGGGCAGCCGATTTTTGGACTGCCAGAACACAGGCACCTCCTTCCTTTGCGTCTTAGCAAAATAAATATCTTTCATGCCTATAAATTAAGGATAAATGCCCGGCTGTTTCAACCCGGTATTCTCCGGAAGGCCAAACATCAGGTTCATATTCTGTACCGCCTGGCCTGCCGCTCCCTTGACCAGGTTATCGATCACTGACACAATAATTGCCTGCCTCTCAGCAGCGACAACACCAAGGAAGCACCTGTTGGTTCCCAGTACCCACTTAGTCTCCGGCAATTCTCCATCCCGGGCCACCTGTACAAATTCCTCTTCGGTATAATAATCCTGATAAATCCGGCGAAGGCTGGAGGTGTCCAGCGAGCTGTTGAGCCTTGCATAAACTGTACTCAGAATACCCCTCGTCACCGGAATCAGGTGGGGTGTAAACACAACACTGACAG
>DUMY01000290.1 GCA_012839645.1 Syntrophomonadaceae bacterium | reverse complement strand
TTTTACACAGTAGCTGTCAGCTATATTGTAATACAAAGTAGTCATGTCTTCAATATGATACAGCATTTTCCTGCAATACCCCCTCCTTCCCTACCCCTGTTAAAAAAATGACAAAATTATTGCTTGCCGGCTTGAATGTGACACTATGCTGTCATAGCAGTTTGCTATCATTTCTCATGGATGCTCTATATTTTTTATCCACGGAGTTGTTGGCTACGCGGTGAGGGTATTGCCGAGCTTGCCAACCCTCTACTTTGCAACCATTTCATCCTTGTTATGCTGGCTGAAATCCACTAACGCACATTAAGAAAAGGTCTCCAACTCAGCATTATTCTCGCCCTCTCATACTCACATAACGCAGAATTTCTTAGTTTCTAGTTAATCTTTTACTAATAGGAGGTGATCACTTGAGAATCGCATCAGGTATTATTTCTTTAGTGCTCGGCTTTGCAGTCTTGTTTCAAAGCTGTGCCGTAGCAGGCTTAGGAAGTGTTGTCGCCCCGGATTCCACAACTGGCGCAGTAGGCATGTTAGTCGGTATTTTGCTATTAATTGGCGGTGCATTTTCGTTTCAACTTCCCAAGGTATCTGTAGTTATTTGCATCATAGCAGCACTTTTTGCTGGGATTGAGGCAATGAATGATTTCCCAGATATGAAAGTTTGGGCTGTCCTATGTCTCATACTTGCTGTAATGAATTTCTTTGGCGCGCGCAAACCAAAAGAACCAATTACCAAGGACCCTCCGGCCCCCTCTCCCTAGCGTCCAGGTAGATATTACAACCGGACGGGAAATATCCTGGAGGGGGTATCACAGTTAGAAAACTACAAGAAATAAGCTAATGACAAGAATTAAGAGGAAATCAATAAGATTCAGAATCAGGAAAATGTGTCGGTATTCGATTCTGCATCCATAAATATTGAGATAAGCAAAAAGAGAGGAGGTGACACTAAACATGCAACGCCAAAAAAGCATTTTGCTGTTAGTTCTTTGCTTTTTGTTTACAGCTGTTTTGTTCGGCTGCGGTGAAACAACAGAACCGAAAAAAGCAACAACAGATCCGACTGACACAAAACAACAAGAGATATTCAAAATTGGAGAAAGAGTAGAAATGGGCAAGCTCGTAATCACAGTGAATTCTATAAAAGATTCGCAGGGCAGCGAATTCTTAAAGCCCGAATCTGGGCACATATATAAAATAGCTGACTGCACAATAGAAAATTTAAGCGATGAATCAGAAGCTATCAGTTCAATGTTGATGTTTAAGATGGCAGACAGTGAAGGATACAACTATGACATAACAATTACTGACAGTTCTAAAACGAGTCTTGACGGAGAATTAGGGCCAGGGAGAAAAATGAGAGGAGAAGTAGCATTTGAGGTTCCTAGCGATGCAACAGGTTTGGAATTAATCTTTGAACCCAACGTATTAGGATTCGGACAGGCTATTTTTAAACTTGACTAAAAATTTTGCTGTTAATGCACCCTATTATGTGAATAAATAATAGGGTGTTTTTTTATTTTAATTTCTGCTTTTACAGCCCTTTTAACGGGTTAATGCTCTTCTCTCAATGTTTTCACTATCACAAATTCTTTACAGCTTTGAGCAGAATACCAGTCACTAATGCTACTCCCTCGATCAGCTTTACCAGCAAGCTCGGGGAGAAAAGCATCTCCCCTCGCAAAGGTAGAGCAAAGGTACCGGTTACCATCCGACATTTGTCGAATATCATAAAGTCGGGTGGTACCGGGTCGGTACCCGGTACCTCTAGTAAGCAGGAAACTAAGCAATAAACGTCTAAATAAAATAAATAAGATGTTAGTTACCAATAGAGGAAATACCTTAATCAACCCAGTGGCACAATTTAAATGTTCCGGGATTGCTGTGCGCATAAGGGGGGGCAAACTCCAAACGGAGGGACAGCGAGATACGTTGGCATATTTAATTGATACTTTAGAAGAGAAATTCCTTCCCCGGAAGGCGGAGTCTGAGATTTGTCTCCAGGCTAAACCAACAGTTCCCTCCAACCCGGAGATAATTTGCACCAACTTATTGGACACAACTTGATATAAACAATTACATGAATAAAACTAAAATTTCTATCTTTGTTGCACAATGAAGAAATTAAACTTAGATAGAAGTGAGGATTAGAAGGAGAGACATAGACTAATGGCTACGAAAAAAGCTAGGAGAAACAAAACTATTGACATTTCCATCGAGGACGGACAAGAGTATTTGGATCGTTGCATCGAAGTGAATACCCCTGTGGAAATGTCAAGTGTATTAGAGAAGACGATTGTTGGCGACACATTTGAAGTCGTTAAATACTTACCAAAAAAGAGTGTGG
>DUMY01000279.1 GCA_012839645.1 Syntrophomonadaceae bacterium | reverse complement strand
CTCTTCATACTGCTGTTTCCTCTCCTCGTACCACAGGAGCCAACCGGCCACCACCCGCCTATCCCGGGCTACCTCTTTATCCAGGGGCTTGCTCACCGTATCACCACCCCCGTCCCTACCTGCCGGATAACCCTTTTGATTCGCCGGTAACTGTCATGTTTCATCAGTTCCACAGCTTCCGCAAAGGTGATCTCCGGCTCCTGTGGTTTCCTGGGAACGGCATAATCAGCCGCCATAAGCCCCGCTTGTTTTAGTTTGTCTACCACCCATGCCTGGGTAGTTTGAGTGTATTCATAGATGGTTATCAATTGCGCTCCCCCTCCAGGGATTCTTGTATACCCTTATTTCTTCTCCTGGTCCCGCTGTGACTACATAAAGCCCTCGCTCTTCTTTCCTATATCTCCGAAACCTGGGGATCTTCTTCCCGCCGTTCCGGTTACATCTTGCGCCCCATTTAATTTCACACTTCCACTCTTCCCGGCATTTTTCACAGCGCATATCATGCATATTTATTCATCTGCCTCATACTCCTGTTCAAGCACATACAGCAGGGCTTCTGCTGCCGCTTCTCCTGGCGTTTCTCCTACAAATAACCCTTGTTTGCGACATTGTATTTTCCAGATAGTTATTCTCCACCTAGCGTATTTTACTAGCTCAATTTGCCAACCCCGCTTTTCTATTTCCGTCAGGAGTTGATCTAGCCTGGGAATCCATATATTTTTTTCTAGGGGATCTCCGTGCCCAGTCGGATCATAATCAACCGCCCTTAAATATTCAGGATAGTCAGGCTGTATCCACAAGTCACCCGTTTCTGTTTCCCACTCAAGCCCCGCTTCTTTCAACTTTTTTGCTGTTTCAAAATTTATCACGCCTAATCAACCTCCCCTCTTTTTCTTCCCAATACCACTCTGACATAAGCCTTCCGCAGTATTTACATCGCCAGCTTTTCATCCCGTCTGAATGGAGCACGGGGTATAATTCGCCACGCTTGCAAAGGGGGCAGATGAGGGTCATTCCCCCTCATCCCCTGTACGCAGATCCTCACAGTCCTGGCAAGCATCATCTACTTTCCCGGATATACCCCCACCTGGACACGGCTTCCAGCATTCAGGGCATTCCTCATCTGTTCCTTTCCAAGGGCATTCACACCTAGCCACATCTTTCACCTCTCCTGAACATAATCTTTCCCGTGTAAGGCTTTACTTCCATCCAGGCCAGATATTCAGCAGGGCCTAAACCTAGAAATATATCCTTCTTTGAATCGTAGTAGGCTATCTCAACAAATTTGCTTAGGTCAATACACACTAGGTATTGCCCGTCTTTTTCCGGCGGATCATCTCCGAAATAGGGAGACTTCCAGATCGTACGATCTTTTTCGATGCGTTCAGGCATTGGTGCCCAGGCAACCATGCCAGGCATCCATTGACCATCAAATGTCCAACCCCTGCTTATAAATCTCCTGCCGCCATAACCTTCTATCGTTGCAAGGCACGTTGTGTAGCGATAACTGTCTTTTGATGGTTCTGTTCGCCATTTAATCCGGTTTTGACTGACCATCCTGCTCACCTTCATCCTTTATGCCTTGCTCCCCATATATCTCAATTTT
>DUMY01000113.1 GCA_012839645.1 Syntrophomonadaceae bacterium | reverse complement strand
GCTCCCAGCCAGAACCCCGGCATAATAGGCGATCTCCGGTGTATGCCGGTGTGTCCCTACACCATAGGCCTTTGTGTTCCCTTCGCATTCGCAAAAATGACTACCCAGGGCAAGCGCCCTTCCGGCGCCTGATACTCCGGATTTGGAATCGATGATCAATGATGTCAAATCGACAAGACTGTTTTTGAGCAGCGGCGCCAGGGCAAGCAAGGCACTGGTGGGATAACAGCCTGGGTTTGCCACCACTTTCGCTTCACTTATATCTCGGCGAAAAAGCTCCGGCAAGCCATATACAGCCTCAGCTAGCAGCTCCGGTGCCCCATGCGGCGCTTTATACCATTTTTCATAAAGCTCCCTCTCAGGAAGCCGGAAATCAGCAGCTATGTCAATCACCTTTTTATCCTGCTTTATTACAGCCCTTGCTACAGGTGCTGAGACCCCATGGGGCAGAGCCAGAAACACAACATCCGAACGATCTATCAGTTCTGGCACCCTATCCATATCCAATATCTCTAACTCAGCATATCCCCGCAGATAAGGAAAAACCTCATCAAGGGTCAACCCCGCAAAATCCCGCGAAGCTGTGATTATTTCAGTTACATCCGGGTGCTGACAAAGAATTCTGACAAGTTCCTCACCCACATATCCGGTAGCACCTATGATCCCCACACTTACAGCCATATCTGTCTCTCCTATTATTATTTTTAATCCTCTCTGCTAGTTAATTATGCACAAATAGAACTGCTGCGCTTAGAATGCAAACATAGCGCTGAGCCTAATGACCTCATGAGAAAATGATTTCTAATTATTATACGCCCTAATGAATAATTATGCAATACCCAGAAAATAATATACCGGTGGCTGTCACCAATTTGTCGATCTATTTAGGCGACAATCATCATATTCCCAGGTGGTGCCATCAGTAAAAAATCCATACCTGGGCATCTTTGTTGTAATTAAAGGATAAAAACAGAAGGGTCAAGGGGTACGATCACAAAAAAAGGACTGAATCACGGGAGATCACGGCAACGGACCTCGTGATCTATTCTTAGATAACAGAAATCCCTTTTCAGATAACAGAACATTCTTTTCCCAACAACTAACCACTAACTACTAACCACTAACTTTATTCCCACTTCCCACATCTCATTTAACAACCACCACTCTCGCCTCCTGCCCACACTTCCGGCATTTGTTCCCTTCCAGCCCCTTTACCTGAACACCGTAACCGGACCGCTCTATTAAAAGACTGCTGCACTCTGGGCAGAATGTGTCGTTTTCAGCTATTTCCCAAGCGTTGCCAATATAGACATACTTAAGTTTGCTGTGGGCTGTCTTGAGAACCCTCGTCATAGTTTCCAGAGGAGTTGCGGGCAAGTCGAACTCATACTGAGGAAAATAACGGGAAAAATGCACAGGGATCTCCGGATCAAGTGAAGCAATCCAGTCAACAAGAGCTGTAATCTCCTGATCGCTGTCATTCATCCCCGGCACAACAAGATTGGTGATCTCCACATGGCACGACTGCTGTGCCAATTCCACTGTCCTCAGTACCGGTTCCAGCCGCCCACTGCAAGTCTTCCGGTAAAAATCATCTGTAAAAGCCTTAACATCGATGTTCATGGCATCAATAAAGGGAAGCAGCTCTAATAGTGGTTCTTTTTGCACAAAACCATTGGTAACCAGGACGTTTTTCAGTCCCTTCCACTGAGCGAGCTTGGCTGTATCATAAACAAATTCATACCAGATCGAGGGTTCGGAATAGGTATAAGCGATCCCAATAGAACCTGATACCTGTTGAGCCTCCAGCGCAATCTCTACCAATACCTCAGGTGACACCTCCCTGGTGGGGGGTGAGTCTCCATGGGCGATCTCCCAGTTCTGGCAGAAGCCGCAGCGGAAGTTACAGCCGAAGGTTCCTACAGAAAAGATATTCCTTCCAGGATAGTAGTGATAAAGGGGCTTTTTTTCGATAGGATCGACACCCCAGGACGTTAACCTGCCGTAGTTCAGCGTATAAAGCTTGCCTTCTTTATTCTCACGGGCTCGACAGATCCCATGCCGCCCCGGGTTGATTTTACAGTTATGCGGACAGAGGTGACACCAGACCCGCTCCTCATCCAACTGTTCGTAGTACATAGCTTCTTGCATGAAACCACCTCCTACTACTCATAGCGGATTACTTCAAAGCGTAGGATTTCTATCTGCTCACCAGGTGAAATTCCGGCTTTCTGACAGGCAATAGAAATCTGTTTATCTACATTATCTACACCCTCCAGATCCGGGAGCAACAGCCCTGTACGCCTACCGCTCTTTACAATAATCCCATAGCGCTTCGGGTCCAGGTCATCCTTGGAAGCCACTGGTTCAGCAGGTGTCAGGATATCAACAGAAATATCAATCTCTGGAAGCTCGTCCAACTCCACTGGCCAAAAACGTGGGTCCTCTACCCCAGCAGCAACTGCGTTGTGAATGATCTCAGATGCGATGTTTTCCCGGAATGGCTCAAATGTCCCGATACACCCGCGCAGCTGCCCCTCTTTTTTTAGAGAAACGAAAGCCCCTGCACACTTTTCCAATCCTTCGGAAAGTGGATCCGGGGTTGGCATCATCTCACCGGTACGCAAATAGTGCTCTAGACTCCTTCGGGCGAGCTGTACATGTGATGTCGAGGGCTCGTTTGCAGCTGCCTCTTCCCCGATTCGGAAGCCCGCCACCAGGTAGCCAACACCAAATGGCCCCTCATAGGAATATATTTCTGGCTCAACCTGGTAACCCTTTAGAGCTCCTAACAACATAATAATAGGCCGCAACCCACACTCTCCAGCATCCTCAACCAGGTCATCCGGAAGGTTCAGGAGCTTTTCCGCATCCATTCTCTCCAGGGATTCTTTGATAATCAGGTCGAACTCTTTACCGCGAGGATCGTAACCTGCGGGCGCACCTGGAATAAGACGGTGAGATAGGTCACCACTGGCAATAAGGCCTATGCGTTTAGGTGACATCTCCAATACCCTTCCCAGGGCCTGTCCAAACCTAAAAAGCTTTTGTCGTGGCAGTAAACTTATCCCAAATGCCACAAGAGCAGCATCTATTCCGGCCTCCTCAAGATAGTAAAGGGGCACTGTAATTCCATGATCAAGGCTGCCGGGATCATTGACATACCAATTATCCAGGTCAACCCCTAAAACCTCCACTCCCTCCTGATCAGCCTCCACGGCAATCTTTCGGGCTAATTCCAGCTCGTTTTTCACTTGAAAGGATATCTCCGGTGCACCAAAAGCCGCAAAGTCTCCAGAGAGATCCGGATTCTGTAAATATCCCATCTGTCTGCGTGTAAAAATTCCATGCGGGCTGATAAACACAAGAACCTGGGGGCCTTGTTCTGCTATAAAAGACGCCCACTCCCGCATTGCATCAACAGTACTTTTTGCCTTCCGCAGCTCATTCCCACCGATTTTGGGTATTATTATCGGTGGATGCGGCGATAAACCGGCACAAACCAGCATTATAGGCACCACCTTCTTGTTTACTCCAGGGTCCGAAATAGTCCCTTGGAGTTTTTTCTTCGTTCTTTACTTCCATTACTTCAGCGATATGGGTGTAAATCCCTTCTTAGATATTCCTTAGTCATATGCCGGTTCTTTGGGAATGGGATCCCCGGCAAAAAAGCGGACTATCCCAGCATAGATACTCCAGGCCAGCTTGTTCTGATGAATAGGATCGCCGAGTAGTGTTTCTTCCCGGGGATTTGATAGAAATCCCGCCTCTACAATCACAGCTGTGCATTTGTGGCTTCGCAAAACAAAAAAATCCTCTGGTTTGATCCAGCGATGGCTCTCACCTAAGGTTTTTATCAGTTCCTTTTGAATTAAGCCGGCAAGGCGCTTGCTCTCTTTTGACCCGGAATGATAGAAAACCTGAGCACCCCAGCATTCGGAAAGAGGGATGCTATTGATGTGAATACTGATAAAAAGGTCTGCATGGTATTTTTCTGCCAATTCTACCCGCGCTGCCAAATCATCCTTATGCCGCAGGCCTTCCGGTGCCCTCCCCTCTTCACTTAAATCATAATCACCATCCCTGGTCATTATTACTGTAGCACCTGCCTGCATCAAAAAGTTGGACAAACGCTTGGCAATGGCCAAGTTGATGTCTTTTTCCTGAACCCCACTTTTCCCAACACACCCTGGATCAATTCCGCCGTGACCCGGATCGACGATAATCAGCTTGCTGGCAACTGTCCAAGAAAGGGCCTCCACAGCCTTGCGCTCCTGGCATGACGCATAATAGGGATAAAGGGCACATCCCATCAGCAGCACCAGTATCACTGCTAAAACAACCCGTTGTTTGGGACGAAAAACCCTGAAGAAAATATAATTTCGCACAATTGCCCCTCCCTTAATTCTTCCTCCTAAAATCTTATGCAAAAAGAGAGACAATTATCCACTGGCAGAAAAGCAAAAGTGACGGAGGATTTCCGCCACTTGAACTTTAACGCTTTGAATACTGTGGAGCTTTACGTGCTTTCCTGAGACCATATTTTTTTCTTTCTTTCATTCTTGGATCTCGGGTTAAAAATCCAGCCTTTTTCAGATAGGGTCGGAGATTCGGGTCTGCTTTAATGAGAGCACGTGCAAGACCAAGTCTTACAGCTCCTGCCTGCCCACTTGCACCACCACCATCAACATTGGCAATTACATCAAAACGGCCTGTCATCTTGGTAAGTTCCAGTGGCAGCTTGGCCATAAGCTGTTGTGAGCGTGTATCAAAATATTCATCTACAGGTTGCCCATTGACGATAATCTTCCCGTCACCGGGAACTATTCGTACACGGGCTACAGAGGTCTTGCGTCTTCCTGTTCCTTGATAAAATACCTGCGCCAAGAGTTGTTACCTCCCTTCTACCTTGAAAATAGAGGTCGGAAACCGGAAGTCAGATGCCGGAAGTTGTGAAAAACCTGCTTCCGCGGCTCCTTAACATTCGACTTCGACCGCTGTTTTCATTATCTGATGGTGCCGACTAATGACCAACCACCAATCTTACCCCGTTATTTCCCACTTTTCCGGGTTCTGGCCAGTGTGAGGGTGATTTGGTCCTCGGTAAACCCGCAGCTTTTTAATAACACTTCTACCAAGGCGGTTATGAGGAATCATTCCCCAGACGGCCTTTTCGATTACCCGTTCCGGCTTGCTGCGAATGAGTGCGGCAAAACTCGTCGTCTTTAGACCGCCCGGATAGCCTGTATGGCGATAATATTTTTTATCTTCAAATTTATTCCCGGTAACCTTCACCTTTTCCGCATTGACCACGATCACATGGTCACCAGTATCGATATGCGGAGTAAAAGTAGGCTTATGCTTCCCACGCAGTATTCGCGCTACCTCTGTTGCCAGCCGACCCAACGTTTTATCCTGGGCATCAACGAGATACCACTTACGCTGTACTTCCTCTGGCTTGGCCATATATGTGCGCACTTAAAAAACCTCCTCTTCTCAACATTTCCCTTTCGGCTGCACCTAATCCCATCGTCTATCTTTCTTATCAACAGGTTTTATTCTAGGGGATCGATAAACCCCTGTCAAGAAAAAACCCCTCTTAGTAAATAACCTGGACCAGGTAGAGTCCCTGCGGGGGAGCAGTAAAGCCCCCTTGGCCCCTCTCTCCTCTTTCCAGGATCTGTTTGACCTGGTCAGTGGTGAGTTTGCCACAACCTACCTTAAGCAGGGTACCCACAATCAGCCGCATCATCTTATAAAGAAATCCATCTCCTATAACTGTAAACCTGATCCATTCCCCCTGCTGTTCAGCATCCAGGGAAAAAAGATGCCGCACTGTGCTCTTTACACTGCTGCCTGCAGCCGAAAATGCCCTGAAGTCATGCTTCCCGGTTAAAATGGCTGCACACTCTTTCACTGCTGCCATGTCCAGAGGGAAGGGAAAGCGGTAACAGTGATTGCGCCACAGTGCCAAAGGCTTCCTGCTGTTGAAAACCAGGTAGCAGTATTTTTTACCTAAAGCACTACGCCTTGCATGAAAAGAGGTGTCCACCTCAGCGGCATCTATAGCTGCTATATCAGAAGGCAGCTTTCCGCTTAACGCTTTACAAAATCGCTCCACTGGGATGGAAGAGCCGGTTTCAAAGTGCACCACCTGTCCCAAAGCATGAACTCCGCTGTCTGTCCGCCCGGCACCTATAATGACTGTCTCTTCTCCGGTAAGTTTTACCAGGGCTTCTCCCAGGACTCCCTGTACCGTCCTTAGATTTGTGCCTGCTTGCTTTTGAAACCCGGCAAAATGTGTGCCATCATATTCCAGTGTAACTTTGAGACGCCGCATGACATCTATACAAACTCAATCAGGACCATGGGCGCGCTGTCCCCGCGCCGATATCCGGTTTTAAGGATTCGCGTATAGCCACCAGAGCGCTCCTCATACCTTGGAGCAATGTCATCAAATAGCTTTTTTACAACGGTCTCGTCGAGAAGATACGCCATTGCCTGCCGCCTGGAGTGCAGGTCTCCTCGTTTTCCCAAACTAACCATTTTGTCTGCTAAACGTTGAACCTCTTTGGCTCTGGTTAATGTTGTCTCAATGCGCTCTTCCTTAATCAGGGAAGTGGTCATATTCCGCAGCATCGCTCGCCGCGGATCAGCTCGCAGCCCCAGCTTCCGCATATCACCATCACCTCTTTCTACTCCTCACTCTTCTTCAAAGAGAGATTCATTTCGGCAAGTTTATTTTCCACTTCTTCGAGTGATATTTTGCCCAGGTTGCGCACCTTCATCATATCCTCAACGGTCCGCTGGATCAATTCTTCTACGGTGTTAATTCCGGCACGTTTCAAACAGTTATAAGAGCGAACAGATAGCTCCAGTTCTTCGATAGGTTTATCCAGATGTTCGTTCCTGTCATCTTCCTCTTCTTCTGGTTCTGGCTCTTCCTCTTCTGGCATTTCCGTCAGATTTACAAACAGCTGCAGGTATTTGGAAATAATTTTTGCAGCTTGGCTTACTGCCTCATCCGGAGTAATAGCTCCATTTCCCCAGACCTCAAGGATCAACCTATCGTAGTCTGTCTGCTGCCCAACCCGGGTATCTTCAACTGTATAATTTACCTTGTAAATAGGTGAAAAAATAGAATCTACAGGGATCTCTCCTATAACCTGCTCTGGCTTCTTGTTCCTCTCTGCAGGTACATAACCACGGCCATTTTCCACGGTCATTTCCATAAAGAGACGGCCGTCAGGTTCCAGTGTAGCAATGTACATATCGGGATTGAGGATCTCTATATCGGCTCCGGCAATAATGTCTTTAGCAGTAACCGTACCCTCACCTTCAGCCTCCAAACGGATGGTCTGGGGCTCATCCCCATACATTTTCAAGGCTAACCCCTTGATATTTAGGATAATATCTGTGGTATCCTCCCGTACTCCTGTAAGAGTACTAAATTCATGCAAGACACCCTCAAACTGAACCGAAGTTACAGCTGCCCCATTTAGGGAGGATAAAAGCACGCGGCGCAAACTGTTGCCTAATGTGGTCCCGTAACCACGCTCCAGCGGCTCTACCACAAATTTACCATATGTTTCTTCTTCGTTTTTATCTACAAAATCGATGCGCGGTTTTTCTACATCACCCAGCATCTACATACCTCCTTCCCCAAACACACCTGCATAGACCCTTATACTTAACGGGAATACAACTCCACAATCAGGTGTTCTTGTATGGGGATATCTATATCTTCTCGAGCCGGGAGGCCTAATACCCGCCCCTGCATTCTCTCGAGATCCACTTCCAGCCAGGAGGGAGGTGTCTTTTGTGCTGCTGTTTCAGCAATTCCAGCAAAAAGTGGCAACTCCCTGCTCCTCTCTTGAACAGCAATCTCATCCCCGCTGTTTACATGGTATGATGGCATGTTTATGCGTTTTCCGTTAACTGTGAAGTGACCATGCCGCACGAGCTGGCGGGCATCAGCCCTGGACCTGGCAAATCCCAAGCGATAAACAACGTTGTCCAGCCGTCTTTCCAAAAGACGCAGCAGGTTTTCACCAGTAATTCCCTGTTGTCTTTCTGCCTGATCAAAATAATGACGAAACTGACGTTCATAAACTCCATAGACCCTGCGTGTACGCTGCTTTTCCCGAAGCTGCAATCCATATTCTGTTACTTTTCTGCGTCCCCGTGCCTTCTGACCGGGAGGATAATTCCGTTTTTCCACTGCACACTTTTCCGAATAACAGCGGTCACCCTTCAGATAGAGCTTCATTCCCTCACGGCGGCATAAGCGGCATACGGGACCTGTTTGTCTTGCCATGAATTTTTGTCCCTCCTTATTTTTTCATCTATACACGCCGGCGTTTCGGCGGCCGGCAGCCGTTATGCGGAATTGGGGTTACATCTTTGATCATATTAACCTCTAGACCGGCAGCCTGCAGCGACCTAATTGCTGCCTCTCTCCCGCTGCCTGGTCCCTTCACATATGCTTCCACCTGTTTCATCCCATGCTCCATTGCTACTTTAGCAGCTGACTCAGCTGCCATCTGAGCAGCAAAGGGAGTGCCTTTGCGGGTACCTTTAAACCCCAGACCACCTGCACTGGACCAGGCCACAGCATTGCCTTTAGTATCAGTTATAGTGATTATTGTATTATTAAAAGTTGATTTGATATGGGCTATTCCATATTCTACATTTTTGCGTTCTCTTCGCCTCGATCTTACCTTAGGTCTTGCCAAATTACTCCTCCTTTCTTACAACAGTTCTCTTTTGGACACCAACAGTCTTCTTGGCGCCTTTACGACCTCTGGCATTGGTTCTAGTGCGCTGTCCTCGGGTAGGCAAACCCCTGCGATGACGCGTGCCTCGGTAACTCCCAACCTCGATTAAGCGCTTGATATTCATAGTAACCTCACGCCGCAGATCGCCTTCAACTGTATAGTTGCTGTCGATAACCTCGGTGATTTTGCCGACCTCTTCCTCTGTGAGGTCCTTGACCCTGGTACTAGGGTCAATTCCCGTCTTTTCCATCACTTTCCGAGCGGAGGTCTGGCCAATCCCGTAGATATATGTCAAGGCAACATCCACCCGTTTATCACGCGGCAAATCCACTCCAGCGATACGTGCCATCTCTTAACCTCCGATCTTTAACCTTGCTTTTGTTTATGCTTGGGGTTTTCACAAATAATCGTTACTTTCCCCTTACGCTTAATAATTTTACATTTTTCACAAATAGGTTTAACAGAAGCGCGAACCTTCATGAAAAAACCTCCCTATCTACCCGTTTCACATAGATTTACGTATGAAATTTTGTACTAAGGTTACATTATTTATAGCGATAGACAATCCGTCCCCGGGTTAAATCATAGGGTGACAGCTCCACAGTAACGCGATCACCCGCCAAGATCCGAATAAAGTTCATCCGGATCTTTCCGGAAACGTGTGCTAGTAGTCTATGCCCGTTGGCTAACTCGACTTTGAACATGGCATTGGGCAGCGTTTCCACCACTGTGCCTTCGACTTCGATTACATTTGGCTTTGACTTGGGCATATCATTTATCTACCCCCTTACTTCAAACTCCTGATCAAGCAAAAACTGCTTGAATCGGGTAATAACCCTGCGAACCTCATTGTTTCCTGGATTTTGTCCGGCTTCCCATTGTTGGGCAAGATCTCCGGCAACTGCAGGGTACAACTTTAAATGTTTGATGTTCTTCTGCTTGGGATTATCCATCCCTCGCTTTTCTCCATCAACCAAATAAACAAACTTATCATCTCTTATTTCAAGGACAAGGTAATATTTTCCTCTGTCGCGCCCTCGTTTAGAACAAACTAGCTGACCAAGTTTGATCTGTTGATAGATCAAGTTAACCCCAACTCCTCACGAGAGCCGGGTCAATATTTCCGGCTGTCCTCCAGTTACCAATATTGAATGTTCAAAATGAGCGGAAAGACTTCCGTCTTTGGTTACAACAGTCCACTTATTGGGCATAATGGCAACATCGTGAGTGCCAACATTGACCATTGGTTCAATTGCCAATGTCATTCCTGGCTCTAACCGCGGGCCAAAACCAGGTCTCCCGAAATTCGGTATCTGTGGAGCCTCATGCATTTTCTGCCCGATGCCGTGACCAACAAAAGCCCTCACAACATTATAGCCGTTTTCTTCAACAAAAGTTTGAATAGCGGCACCGATATCGCCTATTCGATTCCCGCTAACTGCTTTCTCTATCCCCAACTCTAAAGATTTTTTTGTTACTGAAAGCAGACGCTCCGCCTCGGAAGAGATCTCTCCTACCGGAAAAGTGTAGGCCGAATCTCCACAATAGCCATGGTAGAAAGCTCCAACATCAATACTAATAATATCCCCGTTTTCCAATCTTCTTAAACCAGGAATACCGTGTACAACCTCATTGTTGACTGATGCACATATACTGGCTGGGAAACCCTGGTAGTTGAAGAAAGCAGGATCTCCACCGGCCTTCCGTATGAAATCATCAGCAAATTCATTGAGTTCACCTGTGGTCACCCCAGGAGATATCCTTTTGCCCAGCTCATGAAGTGTTTCGGCTACAATCCGCCCTGCCTGGCGCATAAAGGTAATTTCCGGTTCGGACTTGACTATGATCATCAATCAATACTCCTTATCACTTTTTCGATCTCTTTAAAGACCTGGTCAATAGAGAGTTCTCCATTAACCTCCTGGACAATATCGCGCTTTTGATAATATTCCAAGAGGGGTGCAGTCTGCCTCTGGTATACATCCAGGCGGTTGGACACTGTCTCCGCAGTGTCATCGCTCCTCTGATAGAGGTCACCACCGCAGCGGTCACAGATTTCATCCTTCTGAGGTGGTTGATAAAGAATGTGGTATGTATCACCGCAATTCCTGCAGACGCGCCGCCCGGTCAGTCGCTCCAACAGTACCTGTGCATCAACACTGATATTTATCACCAAGTCAAGCCTGTTTTTCGATAATCCTATCAATATACCGTCGAGTGCCTCTGCCTGGGGAATAGTGCGAGGAAACCCGTCGAGCAAAAATCCTCTACTACAGTCTGGCTGCTGCAAACGCTTCTTGATCACCATCACAGTGACCTCATCCGGAACCAGTTTACCTGTATCCAGATAGCTCTTAATCTTTTTGCCGAGCTCACTGGATTCCTTGATCTCTGTCCGAAAGATATCCCCTGTAGAGATATGTGGTATCTCACAGAATGAAGCTATTCGTGCTGCCTGGGTCCCTTTACCTGCACCTGGGGGACCCATAATCAATATCCTCATCTAAGTACACTCCCCTATTTCATAAAACCCTCATAATTTCGCATCAATAGATACGATTCGAACTGCTTCATTGTCTCCAGGGCAACACCGACTACAATCAACAACGCTGTTCCCCCAAAATAGAGGGTTGATATCCCGGTGACGGCAATCATAAAGTTCGGCAGTATGGCGATCAAAGCCAGGAAAATAGCACCTGCCAGCGTCAACCGAGATAAAACACGGCTGATATACTCCCCGGTTGGTCTGCCTGGACGCAGTCCTGGGACAAAACCACCATATTTTTTCAGGTTATCAGCCACATCCATCGGATTAAAAACTATAGCTGTGTAAAAGTATGTAAAGAAAATAATCAGTAAAGCATACAATACAGAGTTCAATACAGTACCGAAACCCAGTGACGACTCAACAGCTCGCGCCCATGGGTGGTTTATAAACTTGGCAATCTGCACCGGGAAGAGCATGAGCGACATGGCAAAGATGATTGGAATTACCCCTGCCTGGTTGACCTTTAAAGGAATATGAGTGCTCTGCCCACCGTAAACCTTCCGTCCCATGACACGCTTAGCGTACTGAACGGGAATCCGCCTTTGACCCTCATTGACTGCCACAACACCGGCAATAATCAATAGGCCAAGCACTATTAATATAACAAGGTTGCCCATAGAAATTACATCGGCTTGGAACTGCTGCCCCATGCTAGCAATCCCCTGAGGCAGCCGGGAAACGATCCCCGCGAAAATGATCAATGAGATTCCATTGCCGATGCCCTTTTCTGTAATGAGTTCCCCAATCCACATCAGCATAGCAGTACCTGCGGTCAGGGTCAGGGCAACCAGCAGATAGGTTCCCAGTCCTGGTTTATAAAAAACACCCTGACGGCCCAATGCCACTGACATTCCTATGGCTTGAATAAGCCCAAGAAACACAGCACCATATCTGGTATATTGGGCAATTACTTTACGGCCTGCTTCCCCTTCCTTGGCAAGCTGTTCCAGCTTCGGGATCACCACTTGTAAAAGACTCATTATAATCGACGCATTAATATAGGGGGTGATACTCATGGCAAAGATGGAAAGGCGCCGGAAAGCACCACCCGAAATTACGTCAAATATCCCAAACAGATTACCCTGGAGAACATCTTGCAGCACACTGTGATTGATCCCAGGTACGGGTACATGGGCACCAATACGAAAAACCAAGAACATCAACAGAGTATAGATGATCTTTTTCCTGAGATCCGTAACCTTCCATGCACTGCGAAGGGTATCCAGCACCCTAGATCACCTCAACTTTGCCGCCTGCGGCTGAAACCTTCTCAGCGGCTCCCTTACTCACCTGGTGCACCTTTATAGTTAAGGAACGATCCAGTTCGCCCTTACCCAGGAGTTTGATTTTGGCATCACGCTGTTTGATTAACCCCTCATCATAGAGGAGCTCCGGGGTCACTACTGAACCCTCAGGAAAGCGGTCCAGATCCCTAATATTAACAATGGATATCTCTTCCCGAAAAACATTGGTAAAACCACGCTTAGGGATACGCCTGATCAAGGGCATCTGTCCGCCCTCGAAACCTGGCCTTGTGCCTCCGCCGGAGCGCGCTTTTTGGCCCTTCTGTCCTCTGCCGGAGGTTTTCCCCATCCCGGATCCCATACCGCGTCCTTTGCGCTTTTTTCCCACACGTGCTCCTGGTGTCGGTCTTAAATCATGGAGTTTTGTCATTCTACTCCCCTTCCTTCTCATCAACTGCACAACTTAATTAATAATCGATCCTAAATTACCCAGATAACTCCTCTAATGTTTTCCCCCGCAGCCGTGCTACTTCTTCTGCCCGCTTCAAGCTCTGAAGCCCTTGCACAGTAGCATGCACCATATTATGGGCATTGGAGGAACCCAGGGATTTTGTCAGAATATCCTGTATCCCTGCAGCTTCCAAAACTGCACGCACAGGTCCCCCGGCAATTACACCTGTACCTGGTGCTGCGGGTTTGAGCATGACCTGCCCTGCCCCAAATTCCCCAAGTACTTCATGAGGAATTGTAGTCCCTTTCATGGGGACATTAAACAGGTTCTTTTTAGCACTGTCAATACCCTTGCGAATCGCTTCAGGTACTTCTCCGGCCTTACCATATCCGACTCCTACCCGTCCATTGTTGTCCCCTACGACAACCAGTGCACTAAAACTAAATTTGCGTCCACCTTTTACAACTTTTGCAACACGATTGATATTGACAACTTTTTCTGTTAACTCAACTGTTTCGGGGTCATTTCGCAAAACACGTACTCCCTCCCTTCTTTAGAACTCCAGGCCATTATCCCGGGCTGCATCTGCAAAGGCGGCAACTCGTCCGTGGTAAGGATAGCCACCCCGATCGAAGACAACCTTCTTGATTCCTCTGGCACATGCCTTTTCAGCAACCAACTGTCCGACAACCCGGGCAGCGGTCATATCCTTTTTCCCACCGACCTTCTCCCGGATTTCCGGGGAAAGGGTGGAGGCAGAAGCCAGGGTCTCCCCTTTGGAATCATCGATTACCTGGGCATAGATGTGATTGAGGCTCTTATAAATACTAAGCCGTGGTCTTTCTGCTGTTCCAAAAACCTTTCTACGAACCCTTAGATGTTTCCGTTTACGCTTAATAGCTCGCGTTTCCATTGGCATTCTCTCACCCCTTATACAACAGACCCTTTGATGCCTGCTTTACCGGCTTTTCGCCTGATTACTTCGTTTTCATATTTGATGCCCTTTCCCTTATAAGGCTCAGGCTCTCGAATACTCCTGATCTGAGCCGCTACGGCACCTACCTTCTCTTTGTCTATTCCCTTAACAATGATCTTAGTTGCTGCCGGAACCTCGAATTCTATTCCCTCTTCCGGTTCAATCTCCACCTGGTGTGTATATCCAACGGTCAATACCAGTTTTTTTCCTTGTAGGGCAGCTCGATAGCCAACCCCAACCAGTTCAAGTGATTTGGAAAACCCCTTCACAACACCATCCACCATATTCTGTATCAGGGTTCTAGTCAACCCATGAAGGGCACGGTGCTGCTTCTCATCTGATGACCGCATTACAATCAGTTTGTTATCTTCCTGGGAAACCCGCATATCCGGATGGACCTCGCTTGTAAGTTTCCCTTTTGGACCTTTAACCTCTACCAGGTGACCTTTGATTTCTACTTCGACTCCTGCCGGCACTATCACCGGAAGGCGCCCCACTCGAGACATGGTACCACCTCCCTACCAAATATAGCAGACTACTTCACCGCCCAGGCCCTCTTGCCTGGCCTGCTTGTCGGTCATAAGACCCTTGGATGTGGATATGACAGCCACTCCAAGACCGCCTAATACTCTAGGCACTTCATCTTTTTTTACGTACACCCGCAGACCCGGCTTGCTGATGCGCTTCAATCCGGAAAGCACCTTCTGCCGGTTGGGGCCGTACTTCATATAAATGCGGAGAATCCCTTGTTTCCCATCTTTCACATACTCAAAATGTTTAATATACCCTTCTGATTTCAGAATTTCCGCCATGGACTGCTTCATATTGGATGCAGGGATTTCCACACAATCCCGGCAAACCTGGTTCGCGTTGCGAATCCTGGTCAGAAAATCAGCAATGGGATCCGTAACCATATGTTCAACCTCCTCTGTGCCGTATTACCAGCTAGATTTAACAACACCAGGAATCTGCCCCTTATAGGCCAACTTCCGGAAGCAGATACGGCACATTCCGAATTTACGCAGGTAACCGCGTGGCCTGCCGCAAAGAGGGCATCTATTATAAGCCCTAACTTTGTATTTAGGTTTTTTTCGCTGTCTTACAGCAAGCGACTTTTTGGCCACCTTTTTCCCTCCTTTTATTCATTTCATAAAATTATTCGCGGAATGGCATTCCCATCATCTTGAGCAGTTCCCGTGCCTCTTCATCTGTTTTGGCTGTGGTAACGATTGTAATATCCATCCCACGCACTTTATCAATCTCATCATAATCAATTTCCGGAAATATTACCTGTTCCCGCAGGCCTAAGGTATAGTTCCCTCTCCCATCAAAAGCTCTCGGAGAAATGCCACGAAAGTCCCGCACACGGGGGAGTACTACATTAACAAGTTTATTAAAAAAATCATACATCCTGTCCCCGCGCAGAGTCACTTTACACCCGATCTTCATCCCTTCACGCACCTTAAAAGCCGCAATAGATTTACTGGCGGTGGTAATCACAGGCCTCTGACCGGTGATCTGTGCCAAGTCCTTGACCGCAGCATCCATGGCCTTTTGGTTGTCTATAGCCTCGCCGACCCCCATATTAACAACGATCTTTTCCAGTCCGGGGGCCTCCATAACACTGCTGTAATCGAACCTTTTCACCAGCTGAGGGGTGACCTCACTGCGGTAGCGTTCTTTGAGACCCAATTCTTACTCACTCCTTTACCGTAGCCACTACTTATCATCGATGATTTCCCCGCACTTCTTGCAGGCCCGGTGGTAGCGATCATCTGCAATTTTCTTGGCGACCCTGGTGGGCTTGTCGCACTTGCTGCAGACCAGCATCACATTAGAACTATCGATGAATGCTTCCTTTTCAATAATCCCACCTTGGGGAATCGACCGGGTCGGACGGCTGTGCCGTTTCGCAATATTGACCCCTTCAACGAGCACCTGTCTTTTGGAAGGGAGGACTTGGAGAACTTTACCGCGCTTGCCGGCATCTTTTCCGGCTAAGATATACACTGTATCTCCTTTACGCACATGCATTTTAGGTTGTGTCATTTTCTCACCTCCGATCCAAAATTAGAGAACTTCCGGAGCCAAAGATACTATTTTCATAAAATCCTTCTCCCGGAGCTCCCTGGCCACAGGACCAAATATCCGAGTGCCGCGCGGATTCTTTTCGTCACTCAAAATTACTGCGGCATTTTCACTAAACTTTATGGTTGATCCGTCCGGACGACGTATACCCTGACGGGTTCTGACAACAACCGCATGAACAATCTCACCCTTTTTGACCAACCCGCCAGGACTCGCTTCCTTCACAGAAGCAACAACAACATCGCCTACAGAGGCATAGCGCCGGGAAGAACCGCCTAAGACCCTGATACACAACAACTTCTTGGCACCGGTATTATCGCCGACTTTAAGCATTGTCTGATACTGTATCACTTGCTTTGTCCTCCCTTCCAGGCGGCTCAATTACAACTGCTCGTGTTAAAATTTCAGCTACCCGCCATCTCTTCTCCTTACTCAAGGGACGGGTTTCTACCAGTTTTACCTGATCACCGATTCTACACTCATTATGCTCATCATGAGCCTTGAATTTCTTGGTTCTTCTAATAATACGACCATACAGAGGATGCCGCATCCATGTCTCTACTTCAACCACTACAGTTTTGTCCATCTTATCGCTGACAACTCTGCCAGTACGTATTTTGCGCTGTTTTCGTTCTGCCATGTCGACACCCCCTATCCATCCTGGCCTGACTCAATAATATCCCCGCCACGCTCTCTATACAGCTCCCTTTCCCGGACAATGGTTTTGGTCCGAGCAAAGCTGCGACGGACCTCACGAATCCGTAAGGGGTTCTCCAACTGGCCGGTAGCCAGTTGGAAGCGCAGGCGAAACAATTCATCTTTGAGGTCAATCAGTTCTCTTTCCAGTTCTTCATCGGTCAGTTCACGTAATTCATTAACCTTCTTCACTGGCCTCACCACCTGCTTCCTGCCGCTTCATAAAACGCGTCTTAATAGGCAACTTGTGACTTGCTAGACGCATGGCTTCTTTGGCCTCATCATCTGGAACTCCAGCCAGTTCAAAGAGAATGCGTCCTGGCTTAACGACTGCCACCCAGTGATCAGGTGCACCTTTACCACTACCCATGCGAGTTTCCGCTGGTTTAGCAGTAATCGGCTGCTGGGGGAATATTTTAATCCAGACCTTACCCCCCCGCTTTACATAACGGGTCATAGCAATTCGAGCAGCCTCAATCTGGCGAGCACTAATAAAACCTGGTTCTAGGGCCTGAAGGCCGTATTCTCCAAAACTAATTTCATATCCGCGTTCAATTTTTCCGGTCGGACGGCTCAGGTGTGGCTTTCTATATTTAACCCTTTTGGGCATTAGCATTTAACCCTCGCCTCCTTTCACTGCACCTTTTGCAGCAACCTTATCTTTTTCTGGGAAAACCTCTCCCATATAAATCCATACTTTAACACCGATTTTACCGTACTGCGTGTTTGCTTCAGCAAAACCATAATCAATATCAGCACGCAGTGTATGGAGGGGAACCTTACCTTCGCTGTACCATTCCGAGCGGGCCATTTCCGCTCCAGCCAAGCGACCGCTCAAAGCAATCCTGACTCCCTGCGCTCCCATGCGCATTGTCCTGGAAACCGCCTGCCTCATTGCCCTGCGAAAACCCACACGCCGTACTAACTGTCCAGCAACGTTTTCGGCAACTAACTGGGCATCCACTTCAGGTCTCTTGACCTCTACAATGTTGACACTGACTTGCTTTCCTGATAACTTCTCCAGATCCTTGCGCAAAGCTTCCACATCAACGCCTCCGCGTCCGATAACAATACCGGGTTTTGCAGTATGAATGGAGATGCGCAGTCGATTCGCTGCTCTTTCAATCTCTACCAAAGAAATACCAGCATCATAAAGCCGCTTTTTAATGTAGTCCCTGAGCAAGATATCTTCATGGAGAAATTCACGGTAATTTTTATCGGCATACCACCTGGAATCCCAATCTTTGATGATACCTAAGCGAAGACCCTTTGGGTGTACTTTTTGACCCATCTTTTTACCCCTCCTTTCGTTCAGCTACTACTACAGTAATATGACTGGTTCTCCTGCGTTTTAAATCTGCACGGCCCCGGGCCCGTGGGCGATAGCGCTTCACTATAGGCCCCTCATTCACAAAGACCGTTTTGACATATAGATCATCTCGATCAAGTTCTTGATTGTATTCAGCGTTGGCAGCAGCGGAGTTAACCGCCTTAGCGATAGGAACCGCCGCCTTACCTGGCATAAACCGTAACATAACCATGGCCTCTGCCACACTTTTACCCCTTATCAAATCTGCCACCTGCCGCAGTTTACGCGGGGGAATCCAGATATAGCGTGCAACAGCCCTTGCTTCCACGAAATTCACTCCTTCTATTTGAGTGCCGATGAGCGTTC
>DUMY01000112.1 GCA_012839645.1 Syntrophomonadaceae bacterium | reverse complement strand
CTGCGGACAGCAAATGTACACCAGAGGAAAATCCCCCCCAAAATAACCGCAGCAAGTGGGACACTTTTCTCCAGTTCTGCCAGCAGCAGATACGCTAGTATGTATACCAACACAACATTGAACAGTACAAGAATACTTCCTGCCAGGCGTTTACGCCAGGGTGAGGCCCCTTCCCTGTAAACTAATCCCTCTCCCTTGGCGATCAAGTTGCCCGCAAGAGCAACCGGATGATAAGGTGTCTGAGGGTCACCCACCAGCAGATCCAGAACCACTGCCAGCAAGAGGGTTGCTAGAGCTATTATTCCAAACATACCCCTTCCCCTTTTCCCAAAGCATTAAAAAAATATAAACCCCGACCAACACAAGACCGGGGACTCTGTTAAAACAATGACCATCTCCCTATCTTGCGTAGGTTAACGATGCCCACGAACAGGCAGGTTTCCTGGCTCAGGCTCATCTCACATCTGCACCTTCCCACCCGCACCAAAAAGCTGTGTGCTTGGCAGTGGTATTCTGCAGGGTGATTCCCCTCACAGTGACGCAATCGCTCCGGATTTACACCGGCTTCCCTTTTAGCCTCATCGGGTCACCTGTTCGCAAATAGCTTAAATTGTACTATATCAATTAATTCAGTTACAGTAAACTTTTTTTCCTACTTTCACCATTAAATTTTTTGCTAACCCATTTTTTCCTGATGACTGTTGCCATCCATATATATCTACCCCTTATCTATTTTGATCTGTTCGATCTGGTCTATAATAATAATATCTGCCGTCTGGACAAAACGGCAGCAATTTCATACTAACGGAGGTAGTTGCATTGATCGACCCTAGAATAAGTACATTGGCAGGCAACCTTATTAATTACTCCTGTGATCTCAAAAAAGGGGAAAAAGTGTTAATCGAATCTATCGGCCTTGAACTCCCGCTGGTTACAGAACTGGTCAAAGCTGCATATATGGCAGGCGGGATTCCCTTTGTCATTATCAAAAATTCTACAGTTGAACGAGCAGTCTTGTTGAACACCGGCCAGAAACAAATGGAACAAAGAGCTAAATTCGAAGGAGCCATGATGGATGAGATGCAGGCCTATATTGGAGTCCGTTCCGGTGACAATATTGCGGAACTCTCCGATGTACCACCTGAGAAGATGAAACTCTACGAGAAATACTACTGGCATGAAGTTCACGGCAAGATCAGAGTACCGAAGACAAAGTGGGTGGTCTTGCGTTATCCCAACCCTTCCATGGCACAGCTGGCCAACATGAGCACAGAATCCTTTGAGAATCATTACTTCAATGTCTGCAACCTGGATTATCGTAAGATGTCCCAGGCCATGGACCCACTTGTAGAATTGATCAACAAAACCGACATGGTAAGGATCACTGGTCCTGGCACAGACCTGGAGTTCTCCATCAAGGGGCTTCCTGCTGTAAAATGCGATGGCAGGTGCAATATTCCCGATGGAGAGGTCTACACCGCCCCTGTCAGGGACTCAGTCAATGGGAAAATTACCTATAATACCGCTTCCCAGCATCAGGGTT
>DUMY01000111.1 GCA_012839645.1 Syntrophomonadaceae bacterium | reverse complement strand
CGGCACCAATCTGCGCGGTCTGCAGCCCTCTTTGCGGACAACATTCCTCCTGCTGTCTATGACAGTCTGGTGCAGACCGTCAGATCCAATCTGGGAGAAATGCACCGCTATATGGAGCTGCGCAAGAAAATCCTCGGCCTCGATGAACTGCATATGTACGATATCTATGTCCCTCTTGCAGAGGATGTAAAGTGGGTGATACCCTTCCCCGAGGCTGTAGCCATGCTGAAAAACGGAGTCGCGGTTATGGGGGATTCTTATGTAGAAATCCTGTCAAGGGGACTGGATTCCAGATGGGTGGATCTTTATGAAAGAAAGGGGAAAACCGGTGGTGCCTACTGTGACAGCATCTACGGTGTGCATCCCTTCCTTCTTTTAAACTATCAGGATAACCTGGACAGTGCCTTCACACTGGCTCATGAGATGGGACATGCCCTGCACTTTTATTTTAGCAGCCAGGAGCAGCCATTTATCTACTCGCATCCCGCCATTTTTACTGCTGAAGTTGCGTCCACTGTTCATGAATCCCTGCTGATGGAACATCTCCTGCAAACCACCTCTGATCGAGAGAGGAAAATCTATCTGATCAACTACTATCTGGAGATCTTCCGGGGCACATTATTCAGGCAGACCATGTTTGCGGAATTTGAAAAGATCATCCACGAAAAGGCGGAAAATGGTGAGGCATTGACCTCCCACTTCCTCAAAGAGGCCTACCGTGAATTAAACACCGCCTATCATGGCGAAGGGATGGTTGTGGATGCGGAAATTGACATGGAATGGGCCCGAATCCCCCACTTTTATGATGCCTTTTATGTATACAAGTATGCCACGGGTCTGTCCGCAGCTGTCTCTTTGGTGCGGCAGATCCTCACCAAAGGGAAGCCTGCAGTGGATGGTTATCTCTCTTTCCTCAAAAAGGGGGGATCTGACTACCCGCTCAACTTGCTTCAGGAGGCAGGAGTAGATATGGCAAGCCCACAGCCGGTGCAGGATGCCATCAACCGTTTTTCCGGACTGCTGGATGAGATGGAGGGTTTAATATAATTTGAATAGGAGGCTGATTTTATGGAGGACTTTGCCATCAATACTGAAAAGCTGACAAAGTACTACAAAAAGCAGCGAGGTATTTTAGAGCTCAGCTTATCGGTCCGCAAGGGAGAGGTTTTCGGCTTCCTGGGACCCAATGGGGCAGGCAAAACCACGACAATCCGGCTGCTGCTGGGGCTGCTTCACCCAACTGATGGCAGTGCCTCGGTCTTCGGCTTTGATACGGTCAAAGACAGTGTGGAGATCAGGCACCGCTGCGGTTATCTTCCCGGGGAGCTGGTCTTGTATGAAAACATGACCGGTGCAAATTTGCTGCAGTATATGGCTTCTCTCAGGGGAGGGGTTTCGCTGACATTTGCAGAGGAGCTTGCTGAAAGGTTAGACTGTGATCTTTCACGGCCCATACGCACCCTTTCTCGGGGAAATAAGCAAAAAATCGGGCTGATCCAGGCTCTGATGCACCAACCTGAACTACTTGTTTTGGATGAGCCCACATCAGGCCTTGACCCTTTAATTCAGCATGAATTCTACAAAATAATTGCTGAAGCCAGTGTCGCTGGGCAGACAGTATTCCTTTCTTCCCACAACCTGCCGGAGGTGGAAAGGGTATGCCACCGGGCGGGCATCATTCGGGAAGGCAGGCTGATCGCTGTGGAGGAGATCGCCAGCCTTAAGGAAAGGGCACTGCGCAAGCTGGAGGTCCATTTTGAGGACGCGGTGGATAAAAACGCTTTTCGCGCTGTACCTGGCATACGGAATCTACAGTGGGAGAACAGGATCATGCGTTGTGAGGTCTTAGGTTCCCTGGACCCCTTAATCAAAACCTTGGCACAGTATAATGTCGCCAATCTGATCAGCCATGAGCCGCATTTGGAAGAGATCTTTATGGCTTTTTACGGTGAAGGGAGTGGAGAAGATGTCAATTAGTGTAATCAAGAAGGTGCTCTGGGATCAGCGCCGCTCCCTTTTTTGGTGGTCAATAGGTATTGGGGGGCTTGCGCTTTATACGATGTTGTTTTACCCTTCTATCGCCGGCTCACCTGAACTGGATCAGCTAATGCGGGAACTTCCGCCTGCCCTGAAAGCCATGTTCGGGGAGATGAGCCTCACTTCACCTGAAGGGTACATCAATACCGAACTATTCTCTTTTATGATGCCTTTGTTGTTCCTGATCTTTACGATATTACAGGGAGGTGCCGCTGTGGCGGGAGAAGAGGAGCAGGGCACAATGGATCTGGTGCTCTCTACCCCTATTACCCGGCGGCGTTTTGTGCTGGAAAAGTTCATCGCGATGTTTGTGTCAACCCTTTTCCTATCCTTTATCCTTTGGGTGTCAACTGTGGCCGGTATTGCAATAGCGGATTTTGAAGTCAACATATCCAGACTGGCTGAGGCAATTTTCAGCGTCTTCTTGCTGGCAATGGCCTTTGGAACTCTGGCCTTGGCCCTGGGCTGTGCCACCGGCAGGCGCGCCTTGAGCACAGGTGTGTCCAGTGCCTTGGCGGTGATCGCCTACTTCCTCAACAGCATGGCACCCCTGGCGGAATCGGTGGAGCCCTTCCAAAAGCTTTCTCTTTTCTATTACTATTATGAAGTGGATCCCCTGCGCCACGGGCTCGACCCGGCGCATGTGGGTGTACTATTGGCAGTAACGGTTGTGCTGCTCTTGATCGGGATACAAGCGGTTAGAAAACGCGATCTACAAGTGTAGTTAGTTGTTGGTAGATAGGGTGCCGCGTTCGGTCAAGACATGGGTAATTGGTGACAGTCACCTGGGTGATCTAACCTGTGATGGAGCGGAAAAAGGCGTCTACGTTTTCGTGTTTGGCAAGGAGGGGGATATGGCAGCCTGAACCGAGGATAAAGCCGCCGTCTCGTCCGATCTCCTGGATCAGTTTCCGGCAGTAATCCTGTACTTGATCAGAGGTGCCGAGTGTGAAGAGGGGTGCTCCCACATCTCCGATAATGCAGGTATGGCCACAGAGCACTTGGTGGGCTTTAAAGATGTCTGTGGTGCCATCCAGTTCAATGGCGACTTTCCCTGCAGGCAGTTCCAGAAAATACTCCAGGTTTTTTGTCCAATCACTGTCCAGGTGGAGGATAGGGGTAATACCGGCGGCGAGAAGGTCAAGAACGGTTTTCTTGAGATAAGGCCAAACAAAGCGCTCGAAAAGGGGCTCTGAGATAAGCTGGCAGGTAAGACGGGCCACTCCTACGAATACCCGGGGGATTCCTGTTTCTCTGGTGTAGGCAATGGCATCGGCTGTCAGGGCTTCTGTCATTTCTTGCAGCACACTCTCCAGGGTGGATGGTATCTGGTACATATCCCGGATAAACTGCCCCAAAGAGCGCATCAGGCTGAGGGTTGGAGGTGCTAAAACAGTAAAACCTCCGTATAAGAAGGTTTGTCCACGTGCTTTGGCATTTTTGATCTGGCTTTTCAAAATATCCAGCATCAGGCTGTTGGCTTTATCAATCTGCTCATCACTCACCTGGTGCACCCGTTTCCAGTATCGACGCTGAAAGGCCTGGTATCCAGCTTCTAAAATAAAATAGTAGTCTCTGCGGGTGATGGCCTCATATTCCACCATCTGGTATTCGCTGTCTGGGGGCAGGTCCACACCGGGCATCATGGGCTTCATGAAGCCGACGACTTTTTGGACATGCCCATGGAATACAAAATAGACAGAGCGCATTACATCCCAAGAGGGATACTGCCGGTGCAGTTGGTTAAATGCCCATTCTGCCTTTTTATAATCATACATAAATTCATAGTTGGTGAGACCGGCCCTTCTCCCCGCGTAACTCTCGATCAGTGGGGCACAAGGGATACGGTCTGGTTTCCCTAAAGAGATGGCTGTCTGCAGTCGCTCTTCAGGATTCAAAAAGAGATCACATCCCGCATCCCTGATCCCGGAGGGCAAAAACCGAAATGCTCAAAGGTAACCTTTTCTCCGGGTTCTACAACAACAAAATCGTCATCCCATTGGCCACGCAGTGCCTTGTAAAAGACATCCAGTGAGCCATCCACCACCTTATAATCCAGCTCAAGGAGGTCCGCAAACTCCTGGGCTGCCCCAATCAATTCATACAGCTGATCGACACCTGTATTAATTACATCAATGCTTTTATATCCCTTCAACATTATCTTAAAAACCATTTTTGTCTTTTCGTAGCCGTATTTCATGGCACAGCGGTTGAATTCTGTTGCTATACCGCTGTCACTGCTCATCCAGCCCTTGGTGAGATAGTAGGTACACCCTTCTTTCCCTAGATCCCTTCTGCGTTTATTGCTTCCTAGCAGCAGGGAAATGCAGTCATCCATTTTAGGGATGATTAAGCGGGCATGTTTAGAAGACAGACCCAGCACTGCGTTGCCGCAGTATCCAAATAAAACCAGGATGTTTTCCTCGTTTACATACTGATCGATCTCTTTCTGGAGTTCGTACCGCAGTTTGTCCGGAAATTTGTGCAGTGCAGAAGACAGCCAGGAAAAAGGGAATTGGCACTTAACTTTACTGGATACATATAGTATTTCATCCTTTATTGTTTCACAAGCAATAGCTGTCGTCACATAGCATCTACCACCGATTCTGTATATGAATTAACACCAGTACATAGTCCTAAGATCTGTTGGCAAATTTCGACACCCTTTGCGCAGTCTGTAACCCAATAATCGGCACCCACATGCTGCAGAACTTCCTTATTAACCAGGCCTCCGATCATAATATGCACATCACTGCGCAGGTTGGCATCTGTTATTGCACTGACCGTCTTGCGCATAACCTCATACGAAGACGTCAAGAGCCCTGAAAGACCAAGAATTTTAGCTCCGGTTTCCTGTAGGGCATTAAAAAATACATGTGGAGATACAGAGGGCTAGAGGTGTAGGGGTTGT
>DUMY01000110.1 GCA_012839645.1 Syntrophomonadaceae bacterium | reverse complement strand
TGTAGTCCACAAGATCAACATGATGGCCGCCTAATGCTTTATCGACAGCCTTGTAAGCGGCATCCACAGGGCCATCCCCACATGCTGCCTCTTCATATTTCAGCCCATTTCTTTTAAGGCCTATTGTCGCTGTAGGAACAATATTTGTACCGCTGAAAAAATGAAGATACGAAAGCTGGTAAAGGTCCCCGGAGATGGAAATCTCATTCTTCACCAGAGCATCCAAGTCCAGGTCCGTGACCTCTTTCTTGCGGTCTGCAATGTCCTTGAAACGGGCAAAGGCCTTGTCGAGTTCCTCATCCGCCATCATATATCCCAACTCCGCCAACCGCTCTCTTAAGGCATGACGCCCGGAGTGTTTCCCTAGAACAATGGTCTCTTGGGGGATGCCGATCAGCTGCGGATTCATAATTTCATAGGTTGTGCGTTCCTTTAAAACACCGTCCTGGTGAATCCCTGACTCGTGCAGGAAGGCATTTTTCCCAACAACCGCTTTATTATGCTGTACCTGCATCCCGGTGAGGGAGCTTACCATCCTGCTGGTGCGATAGAGCTCATCAAACTTGATCCCGGTTTCTCGCTTATAAAACATGCGCTTGGTGTAGAGAGCCATCACAATCTCTTCTAAGGCTGCATTACCAGCCCTCTCACCCAAACCATTCACAGCCACCTCCACCTGGTTCGCTCCTGCAGCTACTGCTGCCAGGGAATTTGCCACAGCCATGCCGAGGTCGTTGTGACAGTGTACACTCATGATTACCTGATCGATATTCTTGACCCGCTGACGAATTGTTCCAATAAACTCTCCGAATTCCATAGGCACAGCATAGCCTACCGTATCTGGTATATTGACTACAGTTGCCCCGGCTTCGATAGCTGCCTCTACAACCTCACAAAGATAGTTGATATCACTGCGTGAGGCATCCTCTGCGGAGAACTCGATATCAGATGTGTACTGCTTGGCGTGTTTTACTGCCGCTGCTGCCAGCTTTAAAACCTCTTCCCTGCTTTTGCGAAGCTTATGCTCTAAATGGATATCAGATGTAGCAATAAAAAGATGAATTCGTGGGCGCTGCGCCTCTTTCAAGGCCTCCCATGCTCTATCAATATCACCGTAGTTTGCACGGGCTAAGCCGCAGATAATAGGCCCCTGTACCTCTCTGGCAATAGCCTGAACTGCTTCGAAATCCCCAGGGGAAGCAACAGGAAACCCCGCCTCAATGACATCCACATTGAGCCTCGCCAGCTGCCGAGCAATCCTTAGTTTTTCCTCGGTATTTAAACTCACTCCGGGAGATTGTTCACCATCCCGGAGTGTTGTATCAAAGATGTAGACGTGCTCTCCCATCAAAGAATCACACCCTTCACACTCAATACTCCCTGCTTTTTATCTAGTCTTCTTCGTATTTGGGTCCCCGCACCATAGCAATCATGCCGGTACGCACAAGTTCCTGGATACCAAAGGGTTTGAGTGAGTTTTCGATGGCGCGGATCTTCCCCTCATCACCTGTACACTCAATAATCAATGAGTTTTGCCCGATATCCACAATGCGTGCCCGGAAAATATCAACGATCTGCATAATCTCACCGCGGATCTCCGGCTCAGCTTTGACCTTGATTAAAACAAGCTCCCTATCTACATGCTCATCATCGGTGATGTCTCGCACATCTATGACATCCACCAGTTTGTCAAGCTGTTTGACCACTTGTTCGATTACCCGATTATCACCATCAACTACAATGGTCATCCTGGATACCTCTGGGTCATCGGTCTGCCCCACCGCCAGGCTGTCGATATTATAACCACGCCTGCTGAACAGCCCGGAAACCCGGGTTAACACACCTGGTTGGTTTTGTACCAATACTGCAAGTATATGCCGCATCACATCAACCCCCCATCATCTTTGTTAATGAACCCCCAGGGGGAACCATTGGGTAAACATTTTCCTCTTTTGCTACCACAAAATCAATGAGAACCGGTCCTGGATGTTCGATTGCCTGCTCCAACACAGGACGCACATCCTCAGAGCGCTGGACACGGCACCCCTTAATCCCATACGCTTCAGCCAGCTTTACAAAATCAGGTACCGGAATCAGCTCCGTCTGGGAATATCTCTTATCATGGAAAAGCTCCTGCCACTGCCGCACCATTCCCAGATAACCATTATTTAGAATGGCAATTTTCACGGGAAGCTGGCACTGAACAATGGTGGCAAGTTCCTGCAAGTTCATCTGAAAGCTGCCATCACCGGAAATACTGATCACTAGATCATCTGGACAG
>DUMY01000109.1 GCA_012839645.1 Syntrophomonadaceae bacterium | reverse complement strand
TATGCCACCTTGGCGACAGCGGCAGATAATAAAAAAAGAGGTCAATGTTATGTAGCCATCCCCTTCCCCAAAGACATTTCATTATTGTAAAATATAATTGGGCACAAACACGGAACCGTTTTCTTGCCTACCTGGCAAGTGAGATGTGGGATGTGGGAGGTTAGAGGTGGGAATAGATTATCCTGTTGCCTGGAAATAAGCAAAAACCTTCGAATGGCTCACTGATCTGAATAAAGCAATAAAGCAAGCCTGGCACCGGCTAATAGTTTGTATATCAGCTTTATATGGAGGAATTGGGAAATTGAACATCAGGATCGAGAGTTTGGGGTTTCCTGAAAGATATCAAGAAGCTGCTCAATATAAAGGCCTTTATTTAGGCAGAGTCATTGCCCAATATAAGGATTTATACAAAGTTGCCACCGATAATTCAGAGTTAATAGCAGAAATATCGGGAAAGCTTCGCTATTCTAACGATGAACTATCAGACTATCCAGCAGTCGGTGATTTTGTCATGCTCGACCGTGAGAATGATCTGCATGGCAATGGAATTATCCATCATGTATTGCCTCGGAAAAGCGCATTTATTCGTAGAGCTGCGGGAACTTCGCAAGATGTTCAGGTTGTGGCTGCAAATATAGATACTGTTTTTATCTGCATGTCTCTGAATAATGACTTCAATTTGCGAAGGCTGGAGCGCTATCTATCAATCTCCTGGGACAGTGGAGCCATCCCTGTGGTTGTGCTTACAAAATCAGATTTATGCGATAATCTGCACGCAAGGATTTTTGAAATCGAAAATAACGCTGTCGGTGTCGATGTTGTTGTCACCTCGAGCATAACGGAGGACGGATATAAGGCACTACTCAAGTACATTGCACCGGGCCGGACAGTCGCTTTTATGGGCTCATCCGGTGTTGGGAAATCAACCTTGATCAACCGGCTTCTTGGCGAAGATCTGATTGAAACCAGGGAAATTAGAAAAGACGACAAAGGGAGACATGTGACAACAAGGCGTGAACTGTTCGTTATTTCGACAGGTGGTGCAGTCATAGACACCCCGGGTATGCGTGAACTTGGGTTGGAAAGTGCAAATCTGGCAAAAACATTCACAGATGTCGATGAGCTCGCCCAATGGTGCAGGTTCAAAAACTGTCAACATGAGAGTGAACCGGGCTGTGCTGTCAAAAAAGCCATTGAAGAGGGAACACTTACTGAAGAGCGCCTGATCAGCTATAAAAAGCTGAAAAAAGAGGCGAAGTATGAAGGGCTGAACTCGAAACAAATTGAAAAAGAAAAGATCAATGAAATGTTTTCAGATTTTGGTGGAATGAAAAACGCCAGAAATTATATAAAATCAAAAAATAAAAACAGATAAATAACACAGTGGTAACCCCCCTGTGACGAGTACCGCAAAGGACCGGTTACCACCCTACTAGGGGGGAGACTCGGGATAATTGTCTGTCTGAGTGCCAATCTGAGACCGACATACGCGGCACAGGTGCGGAATTTTTGATGGAGGTTTATCATGTGGACTTGTTTTATAATGGCCGCTACCTTTATATTGATAGGCATCGCCGTCCATGGTTTTAAATGTTATTTTTTAATCGCCGGATACAACACCATGCCCAAGGAGAAAAAAGAAAAGGTCAATGTAACAGCCTTAGGGAAATTGATGGGATTCTATGCTTATGCCAATGGTATAGTGTTTTTAGTGATGGGCATTCTGTATGCCTTAGATATAAAAATAAGCATGACCCCCGCCTTTATATTTTTTGGGATTTCTACAGTATACCTGCTGATAAAGGCCCAAAAGTATGATGGCAATCTTTTTGATGAACAGGGAAAGCTGCGCAAAGATGCG
>DUMY01000108.1 GCA_012839645.1 Syntrophomonadaceae bacterium | reverse complement strand
GGCAAAATTCTATGGACTCCCCTGCCGCAGCGGTGGAGGGCTTACAGACTCAAAGGCAGTGGATGGTCAAGCAGGTTATGAATCTGCAATAATGTTAATGGCTCCTGTTTCAGCCGGTACCAATATTATTCTCCATACCACCGGAATTCTTCAGTACTGGTTATGCATGTCCTTTGAAAAATTTATACTGGATACGGAAATTGCCGGAATCATGCGCAGATTTAGAAGAGGATTAGAGATCGATGAAGACTCCCTTGCTGTTGAGGTTGTCAAGAAGGTTGGCCCCGGTAATCACTTCCTCAATCAGAAACACACCCGGACGCATCATAAAACAGAATTTAGGAAACCTCTTTTAAGTGACAGACAGTCATTTGAGGGATGGTCAATTGAGAGTCTGACCGCCGAAGATAGAGCATACCAGTTATGTCAGAAGATGATAGATGATTATGAAGATCCCGGGCTGGATGAGTCTCTGCAGAAAGAACTGCAGTCCTATATAGAATCAAGAAAAGAAGAGATTCTTAAATAAGAAAGGGGGATGACAATGTTACTAGATGAGTTAAAAGAAACTATAATAAATGGCGACCAGGATGAGATTAAGGTTTTGTGCAACAGGGTTTTAGAGGAAAAACACAATCCCGTTGAGGCTGTTGAAAATGGGTTAATTAAAGGTATTGAGGAACTGGGCAGACTGTGGACCGAAGGAGAAATGTTTTTACCAGATGTTATGATGGGTGCAGATGCCCTCAAGCTTGCTCTGGATATACTTGGTCCGGAACTCGACAAAGCAGAGGCAGCAGGCATCAAAAGGGATGTTAAGGGCAAGATCGTAATTGGTACGGTCAAAGGAGATATCCACGATATTGGGAAAAATATAGTATCAGCGATGATGACTGCAGCGGGTTATGAGGTTTATGATCTAGGAATCAACCAGGAGGTTGCTACTTTTTCTGAAAAAGCAGAAGAGGTTGGAGCAGATATTATCGCTTTGAGTGCACTGCTGACAACAACAATGCCTGAACAAAAGAAGCTAGTGGATTACCTGAAAGAGAAAGGCCTCAGAGATAAATACAAAGTTATTATTGGTGGTGGCCCCACAACTAATGATTGGGCGAACGAAATAGGAGCTGATGGGTGGTCGGAAACAGCGGGTGGAGCAATTGCTTTATGTGAGCAACTCACTGCTTAAAAGCAGAGCAAATGCTAAACTGATGTAATTTTAATGCATGTGTTTCAAGTGACCACAAGGCGGAAGACGAATCAGGATATGACCACTCCACGGTTACTTAATAACTTGTAAGCGGTTTGGAGAATCATGTGGCGATCAAAAATCGGGGCAAAAACAACAGCTTTAGTACTCACAAGATCGCTAAACACTTTTATGTGTCAGTACTGGAGCGAATGCCCGTCAGTTGACAGTTCAATTAATTATTAACTGTGTAATGTAAAAGGGGCATTACCTAAGATTAATAAGGTAATAGCCCCTTATTGTCGTAACAAAAAGGATAATGTCATATTTTATCGAATAGGAAATAATAAGAACTAATATGGTTGCTGGGTTATTATTGCAAGTTAAAAGGAGGTATGCGAAACTTGATAGCTCAGATTGTCAGGGAACATTTAGATGACTGTGAGGATCGTGCATTAATAGTTGTTAATGAAGAGAACAGGATTCTATACAACAATCAGTTTGCTTTATCGCTGACTTCCTTAAGGGGTTGAAGGGAAAAGGGCCGCGGCAGGTCAGCCGCAGATGATGACAGTACTATCCAGGGCCTACCCGTAGAAGATGTATTTCCATGGCTGGATTTAGATAATCAACAGGTTGGAAGTATAGAAGTAATAGAGAATAACAATTATTTTTTTACATTGAAAGTAAAGATTAAAAAACACCGTATCAACAGCCAACTATACACCTCTATCCTTTTAACTAATATCACAGAATTAATACAATTAAAGAAAAAAACCAAGCAGATTGCTGACATTAAGCAGAAATATGAGCAGGCCCTAGAGTCGCTATTTGATGGTGTTATTATTACAGACAAAGAAGGAAACATTATTTATATCAATAAAGCTCAGGAAATAATAGATAATATAACAAAAGATGATGTTTATAATAAGAAACCAAATGAGGTTTTTAATTTAGATAATGAAAACAGTGTACTTATGCAGGCTATTATTAATAAAAAGGATGTTCCTGAGCGCCATCAATATTATATCAATATGGTAGGTCAGGCAGTCAATATTGTTACCTATGGCTATCCCTTAATGGTCAATGAGAAATTAATTGGGGCTGTGGCCATCTGCAGGGATACAACAAAGGCTAAGGAATTTGCAAAAAAAATTTTACGGTTTTATAACGTCCGGCCAAAGGTCCAGACAGCAAAAACTCCTGCAAAGACTCCCGCAGCAAAAGCAGCGGGTAATAAAACTTTCTATACATTTAAAGATTTAATCGGCAATAATGCCGCATTCAAAGAGGCGATCCGCTGGGCACAGGTATCTGCAGAAACAGATTCCAGTGTTCTTGTTTATGGAGCAACAGGAACAGGAAAAGAGCTTTTTGCCCAGAGCATCCACAGCTACAGCAATCGGAAAAACGGCCCCTTTATTGGGATTAATTGCGCAGCTCTACCTGAATCTCTTTTGGAAAGCATTTTGTTTGGTACAGTAAAAGGGGCATTTACAGGTGCCATTGACCGTCCCGGTTTATTTGAACAGGCCAATGGAGGCACACTTTTTCTCGATGAATTAAATTCAATGCCCCTTGGTCTTCAGGCAAAACTGCTGCGGGTTCTCCAGGATGGGAGTATACGCCGTGTGGGAGGAAGTCAAGGTATATCTGTTGATGTACGTATCATTTCCAGCCTTAATAAAGAACCCAATGAAGCAGTTAATGAAAAGATATTAAGACATGACCTATTTTACCGCGTGGCAGTTGTATCTATCAGAATCCCGCCTTTAAAAGAAAGACAAGATGATATTCCCATGCTTACATCATTTTTTATCGGAAAGCACAACAGAAAATTTAACAAATCCGTTAAAAACATTTCTCCTGAGGTCATAAAATGCTTTCTCAATTACCATTGGCCGGGTAATGTTCGAGAATTGGAACATGTTCTTGAGTGTGCCATGGTGGTTATAGAGAATGGTAGTTATATTCAATTAGAGCATTTGCCGCGCCATCTTATTGAATGCTATACACAGCAGCAGCAAGATGACTGCATTAATAATAATGATAATGATGATGATAATGATTTAATTGTCCTAGAAGCTGATTTTTACAAACCGGGTTATAAAAACAAACGTAAAAAATCAAATAATATTTTAAAACACAAAAAGAATTCCATTGAAAGGGATTTAATAATCAAAATTTTAGGTGAAACAAAGGGGAATGTATCTAGATCCGCCAGGATCCTCGGTATCAGCAGACAAAGTTTGCAGTACAGATTGAATAAATATAATATCAACAGAACCGATTTTACTATAACCTAATGGTTAGTTTTCTCTTTATTAGTGATATTTTGATAGGTCAGTAGAATAACAGAACTGATGATGAACAGGCATCCCATTAGTTTTATCGGTGTAAGAATTTCCAGAGATAATAAAACTGATAAAACTAAGGCCACAACAGGTTCCAGTGTTGCAGTAATACTTGCTTGATGTGGTTTTATGAAACGCATACCCAGTAAAAATAAGCCATAGGGGATGATCATGGTGAAAAGGCTGATATAAAGAAGAAACAGGGTAATATTATATGGGAAACCATCGAAAACCTTGATAGATGGTGGAAATAACACCAATAACAACAGAGAAACGGAAAGCATCCCATAGGTTAAAGCTGTCCAGGTATTATGTTTTTGTGCCACAATTTTGCTGTAAAGTGTATAAACAGATAGGGCAACAGCTGTCCATAATCCTGACATTATCCCAGCCATATTAAGGTTATCTTGGCAGCTGGATGCAATAAGAAATACAACACCTGCTATTGCTAGACCCAGAATAAGTATGTCCTTTGAGTGAACAGGTTCTTGATGAAAGATAACAGAATAAGCAAAAATTAGTGCAGGAGCTAAATATTGAAGGAAACTCGCTATAGAAACATCTGTTAATTTTATGGCAAAGAGGAGAGATAACTGTAAATGAATTATGGTAAGGCCCAATAAAAAAAATACACCCAGTGATTTAATATCTATTTTAAGCTCTTTTCTATTGACTGCAAACATAATTACTAACAGGGTAACACCGGATCCCAGTGCTCTTATTTGGGTTATTTGTATTGGGTCAAAATATGCATTATTAAAAAACACTTTAGAAATAACACTAAATGAGCCCCAAAGAGCTGCTGCTATTGCAATAAACAAATATCCAATGAATTTAGTAGACAAATATTGTTCCCCCCATAGATTATTTGCTGCAAAATATAAAACGCAAAAAGGATGCCATGAAAAATAAGAAAAATGTGACTTGAATGAGGGTATATACCCTCATTCTCTTTTTTGATTTGCAAAATACCGGCGTGCAATCTGTGATTGCAGCAAACTGCCATATTATTTTGCATTTTATTTTGCACTAATCAATCTATCTCTCAGGTTTTCGATAAATTAAAGGATCTTGACAGTGTGTTCTGGCAAGTACCGATTGGCACAATAATTGCATCATATAATTGCTAGATGTTCTGTTACTCCTGGATGCCTATCAATTTTCCCCTAATTTAGGGGAAGCCCACCTAAACGATTAGGGAGGTGGAAATCAATATGCTGGTATAGAAAGCGTTGCTCACTATTATAATGCTGCATATGAAATATCACGCTTTTCTAGAATGAAGACCAGTTTGGTGAAAAGTGTTGTGTCGGCATCTTTTCACAGGACTCTTCTGGTGTAGTGATCTGATGGATATGCACCAGATGCATTTTCAGCAAAGAGCTCAGTAATGTGCTGTTAAGTTAAATTTTTTAAGGTAGAAAGGAGAGTAGAATTTGTGAATACAACAAGAAGTAATTTTACCCGGGCAAATTTCGAAGTAAATCAAACAATACACTGGAAAATGCTCAGTGATGATCAGTGTGAAGAAATCTATATGACTGCACTGGAGTTATTGGAACGTACAGGAGCGGAGATTCTCAACAAAGAGGCTCAGGAAATATTAGAAAAGGCTGGATGCTGGGTAGATGGTACAAGGGTTAGAATTCCGTCTGCATTGGCCGAATGGGCTGCAAAAACTGCTCCTTCTAGGGTTACTTTATGTGACCGCAAGGGTAATCGGGCATTAAGGGTGGAAACCACCTACTCTTATTATGGGCCAGGGCAGCGCAACTCTTTTGTTCTTGATCCCCAAACAGGTGAGAGAAGAAAACCTATAAAAGAGGATGTAGCATCTGCTGGCGTTATTTGTGATGCATTGAAGAACATCGATTTTGCTCTCAGCAATGGATACCCAACTGATGTTAATGAAGCATCAGCGGACCTGCATGTATTCGAAGCATTACTGACCAATACAACGAAACCGATTATTCAATATATTCATGATGTCAAACAAGCCCAGGCCATTTTGGATATGGGTGTTGCTGTTGCTGGAAGCTTAAGGGAACTGCAGAAAAATCCATTCTTCGTATTTCTTATTGATGCTGATGGGACACTGGTCCATTCTGATGAAACCCTGGCAAAGGTCATCTTTGCAGCAAAGAATGGAGTGCCTTTTATATACCATACAAATCTGATTTTAGGGGATACTGCACCAGCTACCCCTGCAGGAACACTTGTAGTAGCATTGGCTGATGTTTTAGTGGGAGTTCTACTCGGCCAGTTGGTTCGCCAAGGGACCCCCATTATTGCGGGAGGCATTTTTACAATAGATGACCAAGAAAATGGTATCCTCCCTTGGGGTGCGCCGGAAGTGAGTTTGGTTGGAACAGGGATGACCAATCTCCTTCGCTCTTTAAGGATTCCCAGTTTTGGTTTTGCCGGTGCCAGTGACAGCAAAATCAGCGATGCCCAAATGGGCTTGGAAGAGGCTTTTTCCATGCTGCATATGGGATTGTCAGGCACCAATTTGATTCATGGCTGTGGACTGTTAGAGTACGGATTAACAGGCTCATTGGTGATGCTGGTTATTGGTGACGAAATTGTAGGAATGACAAGGAAGATCATCAATGGTATTGAGGTAAATGAAGAAAGACTTGCTCGGGGTGTGATCGATGCTGTTCAACCCGGTGGAACATATCTGGGTGAAGAACACACATTGAAATATTTCCGTGATGAATTCTGGTGGCCAACAATAATGAGCAGAGACCGTATTAAAGACTGGACTGAGACTGGTTCCAAGTCTTTGGGGAAGCGGGCAGCTGAAAGGGTTCAAAGCATCCTTCAGACACATAAGCCGGAAAAACTCTCAGATGATGTAGTGGCAAAATTAAAGGAAATCATAGAGAAAGCTGAAGCGGCTCTTTAAAAAAATAATTACTTAGAAAGGAAGTGCTTATTATATGGCAACTATAGAAGATCTCTCTAAATATGTTATCAAAGGCAATGTAGCAAAAACAAAGAAATTGACACAGGCCCTTATTGATGAGGGGGCTGCTCCTCTTGAAATCATTAACCAGGGTCTAATTGCAGGGATGAATGTCGTCGGTGTCCGCTTTAAAAACGGTGAAATGTTTGTACCAGAAGTAATGGTAGCTGCCAAGGCTATGAGCCAGGGCATTGAAATGGTCGAGCCATTGATTGTAGAGGGGGAGATGCCTTCTGCAGGCAAAGTTTTGTTAGGTACTGTCAAGGGTGACCTGCACGATATCGGCAAAAACCTGGTGGGAATCATGTTGGAAAGCAGCGGCTATACAGTTATTGATATCGGGATAGATAAAGCTCCTGAAGCCTTTATTGAAGCTATCAAAGAACATCAGCCGCAAATTATGGGGATGTCTGCACTGTTAACAACCACAATGCTGCATATGAAGGACACCATTGAACTGATGAAAGAGGAAGGTTTGGGCAACGTCAAAGCTATTGTTGGTGGTGCACCTATTTCCCAGGATTTTGCTGATGAAGTGGGTGCTGATGGATTTGCTCCAGATGCAGCTTCAGCAGTAGACCTCTGCAATTCATTGTTGAGCTAATCATCTTACAGGGAAAGGAGTGTTGGAGTTGACGATCAGATCAAACATAAAGGCTAATCAAAGTACCAGGATGAATGTTTTAACCCCTGAACAGTGCCAGGAATTAGTATTGGCTGCTGAGGAGGCCATGTGGCGTACAGGAACAAACTTTCATGATGAGGAATCCCTGGAGATAATGAAAAAAGCAGGCTGTTGGGTAGATGGTGAAAGGGTCAGAGTGCCTGCACATATTTTTGAGCAAGCATTAAAAACCTGTCAGAAGCACATTGTGCTCTGCAACAGCCGCACCGGTGCCAGAGAGCTGTTTGTGGAAGGTAATAATTCCTACTTCGGTTCCGGGCCCTGCACACCATTTACCAGAAACCCATTTACCGAGGAAAGACACCGTGCTACCAGACAGTCAGTCGGTTGGGCAACCAAGGTTCTTGATGCTCTGCCAAATATCGATTACGCTATGTCTTTGGGGATTGTCCAGGATGTACCTCTGCTGATTTCAGATAGACATGAGTTTGAGCAGCAGATATTACATACAGATAAACCAATTATTACTGTTTGTGTTGACCAGTGGGGTCAGGCAGACTGCATCAAAATGGCGGAAATTGTAGCCGGTGGCGAAGAAGAGCTGCGGAAAAATCCTTTTATCTGCCTCTATGCAGAGCCGATTTCCCCTGGTGTACACTGCCGTGAAGCAGCTCAAAAACTGGTGATGGGGGCAAAGAAGGACCTGCCCACAATTTATACTCCATGTATTATGGCTGGAGGAACCGCTCCTGCGACTTTGGCAGGGGTTATGGTACAGGGATTATGTGAAAGCTTGAGCGGTTTGGTGCTCAGCCAGTGCACTCGTGAAGGTGCTCCCTTTATTATGGGTGGTGTCTACACCATTTTGGATATGGCAACTACCATCTTCTCCTATGGAGCACCAGAGCTCTCACTGCTGTTGGCTGCTCTGGCAGATGTGGCACATTATCTGGAAATTCCGATGTTTGGTACTGCTGGTTGTACAGATTCCTGCATCATTGATGAGCAGGCTGGAATAGAGGCCGCCATCTCCGTCGCGATGACCAATATGTCAGGTGCTAACCTGAACCATGATATCGGTTATGCAGAACAGGGAGCTACATCTAACCTGGATCTGGTAGTGATTTGTGACGAGGTCTTAGGTATGGCCAGGAGATTAACCAATGGTATTCGTGTTAATGAGGAAACCCTGGCTCTGGATGTTATCGAAGATGTCGGCCCTGGCGGCAATTTTGCTGATGAGGATCATACCGAAGAACACATAGAAGAGAACTATATGCCGAAATTGATCAACCGTGCTGCCCGGGAGATTTGGGAAAATGCAGGCGGCAAAACGCTAACCCAGGTAGCCAACGAAAAAGTGCGTGATATCATTAACCACCATGAACCAGAACCATTACCAAAAGATTTAGCTGCCAAGATCAGGGATATCGTCGAAAATGCAGTAGGCCATATGCCTGGTGAGGATTAAGGATTTATAGGTGATTAATGGGCTGCCTGTATTTTAATGCAGGCAGCCGTTGATCATGATATTTTAGGCGGGAGGCGAGAATAATGTCACTGGTGTTGGGGATTGACACCGGTGGTACATATACAGACGGAGTGGTTGTGGAGCTTGAGAACAGGAAAATACTAAATAAAGCCAAAGCATTAACCACTCGCGATGATTTGTCCATCGGTATTCGCAACTGTATCAACAACTTAAAATTTGAAGGATTTAAAGACATCAGTGCTGTTTCTTTGTCAACCACATTGGCCACAAATGCTATTGTGGAAGGGCGTGGGTGTGAGGTCGGTCTATTGATGCTCGGCCATGAGCCAATTGGCACATTACCTGTAGAACATTTCACAGTTCTTCCTGGAGGCCATGATATAAAAGGACAGGCGCGTGAAGATCTTGATATTGAAAAGACACGCCAGGCCATCATTGACCTTAAAGGAAAAGTGGATGCTGTAGCCATTTCCGGTTATTTGAGTGTCAGGAACCCGGAACATGAACTTGTAGTAATGAAAATGGTACATGAAATTTTACATCTACCGGTAGTTTGTGCCCATCAGCTTACTACTTCCTTGGGGTTTAGGGAAAGAACTGTCACTGCAGTGCTTAATGCCAAATTAATTCCGATTATAGATGAACTGCTTAAATCTGTGGAAAAGGTCCTGCAGGAAAAACATATTGATGCCCCTATGATGGTAGTGAAGGGTGATGGGTGTATGATGAGTGAAGCATTGGCTCGGGAAAAGCCCATCGAAACCATTCTTTCCGGACCGGCTTCCAGCATCATTGGTGGAACATTCCTTACCGATACCCTTGATGCAATGGTTTTTGATATGGGAGGAACCACTACAGATATTGCAGTTTTGAAAAATGGGATCCCCCACATTAATCAAGAAGGGGCTTCTGTGGGCGGTTGGTTGACTAGGGTTCAAGCGGCACAGATATATACCTACGGGATGGGAGGCGACAGTTATATACAATTAAACAAAGAAGGCCAAATACAGGTAGGGCCACAAAGGGTCCACCCCTTGTCTGTAATTGCTTACCAATTTCCACATCTTGTTGATGAGCTAAATATAAATTTTGAAAAGAGCTATAATCTGATGTTTGCACAGGCTACAGATTGTTTTATGTTCCTCAAAGGACCATCTAATTCTGAGCAGTTCTCAGATAAGGAAGAACAGATCATAGAGATACTGCAGGAGGGTCCTCACAGCCTCTACTATTTGAGCCAACGTTTGGATACAGATCCCAACCTTTTAGATCTGCAGCGTTTGGTTAACTTAGGTGTTCTAGCCAGAATATCTGTCACTCCCACGGATATTTTGCATGCTAAAGGTATCTATACCCAGTGGAACAGTGAAGCAGCAGTAAAAGGCGTAGATATATTAGCTCATCGGATGGATGTAAGTCGAGATGAATTTATTGAGCTTGCTTTAGAAAAGATCATTAATGAACTATGTTATACCTGCCTACAGAGTATGGTAAGTTATGAAGGCCAAAACATTTGGCTAAAAGATAACCCCACTGTCATGTATATGATCAATAAGGCCCTATCACCTGCCGATAACCAGAAACTCGACTGTTCATATAGCCTCAAGATGCCCATTATAGGCATCGGAGCTCCTGTTGCTGCCTGGCTTCCCAAAGTGGCTGAAAAATTGAATACTAAGCTGATCATCCCGGAATATGCTGAGGTTGCTAATGCGGTTGGAGCTGCCGCTGGAAAGATTATGGAGACTGTTAAAGTGTTGATTAAGCCGGGAGAAAAAGATGGCACATATCTGATGCATGCCCCTTGGGAGCGCAGGTATTTTGAGGATCTACAAGAGGCTGTATCCTACGCGCTAGAAGACGCGAAAAAACACGCATCAATGGCAGCAGAAAAAGCAGGAGCAAAAGAGTATGAGTTGATTGTTAATCACGAAGATGTATATGCACGTGCCAGTACACTGGAAAACGGTGATGTTTATATAGAAACACGGATAGAAATAACTGCTGTTGGACGCCCGGAATGGGAAAAAGAAGAAGCAAAGGAGAAGTTCTTTGTGGATCTCGTGGACTGTAGTTGAGTGTCACGGAAACAAAAACTTCTTCATCATATTTTTGTAAAGGAGCGTGTTGAGTATGTTGGTAGTTGGGGAATTGATTAATGCAAGTAGAAAAGCTATCGGTGAAGCCATCAAAGCACAGGATAAAGCAGCAATCCAGAAGGTTGCCCTAGATCAATGGGAAGCAGGAGCAGATTATATAGATGTAAACGCCGGTATCTTTGTTGGCAAAGAGGCTGATTATTTAACCTGGCTTGTGAAGCTTGTGCAAGAAGCTACTGATAATGCACCCTGCTGTATTGATAGTCCTGATCCTAAGGCTATTGAGCAGGCTTTGTCTGTTCACAATGGGATCGCAATGATCAACTCTATCTCATTGGAAAAAGAGCGTTATGAAGCTATTATGCCTGTTATTGCCGGAACTGATCTTAAAGTGGTAGCACTCTGTATGAGTGATGAAGGTATGCCGGAAACCGCTGATGAAAGGCTGGCTATTGCAGATAAATTGATTAATGACATTGTCAAGAATAATGTTCCACTAGATAACATTTACGTAGACCCACTTGTACAGCCGGTATCCACAAAAGACACTTTTGGTCTTGAATTCTTAGATGCAGTTGAAGCTATTATGAAAAAGTTTGAGGGAGTCCACACCATCTGCGGTCTTTCCAACATTTCTTACGGATTACCTCTTCGCAAAGTATTAAATCAGAATTTTGCGGTGATGGCTATCAGTCGTGGACTGGATGGCTTAATTATAAATCCTTTGGATAAGCAGATGATGGCTAACATTATTATAGCTGAGACTCTTATCGGGCGGGACAGCTACTGTAGTAATTACTTAACAGCTTACCGTTCAGGTAAATTCGAATAGGCCAGAATCAGTTTCGTGTGCATTTCCTATACTTTATTGATGATAATGATTCATCTGATTGTGATTATCGGTGAAGTTAGGCGCCAACAGATTTGACATTGCCTAATGATTTGGCATGCAAAAACTAGAATTATGCACCTTTATTGTCGAGATATTGCTATTGTCGATTATGTCTAACTTCTATAAGCATTGATTTATGACGGTTGTTAATGCCTTTAGCTCTCCTGGCACTGTATTTGCAACATAGCAATAAATGAGGAGGTTCAATAGGGTTCAATAAAGGGGGGATATATAGATTATAAAATAGCCGATATTATCCGCTCACTGTTAATGATATTGAATTTATGTCTCGGGTAATTAAAAACATTGCGAAAGGGGAAAAGCTATGGAATCTGCCTCGCCAGAAAAAAAAGGCATTAACAAAATAATGTTATTAGTAGTTAGTGTTATAATAGGGGCAATGGTGCTCTGGGGAATTATTTCTCCAGAAGGCTTGGATGTAGCAATGCAAGCAGCTCTTAATGCTATCACAACTAACCTAGGATGGCTCTTTCTAATAGTAATATTCTTGTTCGTTATTGCCATGATTATTATCATGTTTACCAAATGGGGTAATATTAGATTAGGCGGCGATGACGAAAAACCAGAGTTTTCAACTATGGCATGGTTTGCTATGCTTTTTGCAGCAGCGATGGGCATAGGATTAGTTTTTTGGGGAGTTAGCGAGCCTTTGTGCCATTATTTCACTCCTCCCTTCGGTGAAGCAGCATCAGATGGAGCGGTAGGGGTTGCCCTTCGTTATTCCTTTTTCCATTGGGGTTTAAGTGCTTGGGTGGTTTACGCATTCGTGGGAATGTGTTTGGCGTATTTTGCTTTCAATCTAAAACGCCCCTTTCTTGTTAGCTCTGTTATTGAACCACTGGTTGGGAAACACCGCTGGCTGTTGCCTGTAGCGGATTTTACAGCTATATTTGCTATATTTTTAGGAGTAGCTACGTCTCTTGGGCTAGGGGTGATGCAGGTTGCTGAGGGATTAAACAGTGTATTTGGGTTTCCTGCATCCAAACTTGTCTATAGTATACTGGTGATCGTCTTTACAGGATGTTTCATAATTTCCGCAGTGACAGGTATTAAACGAGGCATTTACTATCTCAGTAATACAAACCTTATATTAGCAGGGTTGCTCCTGGTTGCGGTTTTTGTTTTAGGCAATCCGCGGTTTGTAATGAATGCATTAGTGACAGGCCTTGGTGAGACGATACAAAACTTTATCCCCATGAGTACGTGGACCAATTATATGAATGACGGGGCATGGGTCGGGGGATGGACGATTTTCTATTGGGCATGGTGGATAGCCTGGGCACCGTTTGTAGGGGGTTTTATTGCCCGCATCTCCAGGGGCAGGACTGTTAGAGAATTCATCTTGGGTGTTTTGATTGTTCCTTCATTGATCTGTGCTACCTGGATGTGTGTCTGGGGTGGTAATGCGCTTTACCTCCAGCACTCTGGTATTTTTAACTTTAAACCGATGTTAGATGCCAGCACCGCAAGCCCAATGTTCGGGCTGTTACAGAATCTGCCTGGATCGACAATACTGTGTATTCTCGCTATATTTATTATTGCTATCTTCTTTATTACATCAGCAGACTCCGCAACATTTGTTAATGCTATGTATTGTTCCTATGGTGATGAAGAACCGAAAACCTGGCTGCGAGTTGTGTTGGGATGCCTCGAAGGTGGCTTGGCACTCATACTCTTGGTTTCAGGGGGGTTAGGCGCACTTCAAACCGCTTCCATTGTCGGTGCACTTCCCTTTCTAATCTTTATGGTCGCTATGTTCTTCTCTATCACACGTGCTTTCAATAAACATGTTAGACAAGCTGAAAATAATGTAAGTGTACAACCAACATTAACCAATACAAACAATCAATCAACATAAATACGGCCCCCCTTTAAATAAAAAAGGGCTGTTCCAAAAACACACTTGGAACAGCCCTTTTTATATAAATACTGTATTATTCGGGGTTTGGATGACTATGTGGGTCTCCCCTAACGGATTGTTATCTAATGCATTCCATATTTCATAAAATAAACTATAAACATATAGAAGGATTTTTTTAGTATACGTTGAATATTACATATTAATACGTAAGATATTTTATTGGAGTACAACGAGTATATCAAAGCAATCTGCAGTCTGGTATGAGTTTTGCATGATAATTATCACGACGCCCTGAAAGGAGGAGTAACACTTGTCCGAAGCATACGACATCATTGTGGTTGGTGGTGGCCCTGCTGGTCTGGCAGCAGGTATTTACGGCTCACGTTCCCGTTTAAAAACGGTCATTTTACAAAAAGGAAGACCTGGTGGCCAGGCAGCTACCACCGAAGAGTTGGAGAACTATCCGGGGTTTCCCAGGGGAACAACCGGGCCAGGCTTGATGGAGGCTATGGCAAAACATGCTGAGAGTTTTGGAACAGAGATCTCAAATGAAGAGGTAGTTGAACTGGATCTGGATGGAGAGATCAAGGTTGTCAAAACAAAAAGCGGCAAAGACTATAGTTCCAAGAGCGTTATCCTTGCTCCTGGGGCTGCTCCCAGGACATTGAACATCAAAGGTGAGCAGGAACTCCGGGGGAAAGGGGTCTCTTACTGTGCCACCTGTGATGCAGACTTTTTCGAAGAGCTCGATGTGGTTGTGGTCGGTAATGGTGATGCTGCAGTTGAAGAGGCTATGTACCTAACGAAGTTTGCGGAAACCGTGACCATCATTGTTATCCACGACGAAGGCATTCTTGACTGCAATAAGGTCAGTGCAGAAAAGGCCTTTGCCAACCCCAAGATCAAATGGGTTTGGAACTCCGTTTTGCAAGAGATCAAGGGGGATGGGATCGTGGAGAGTGTTGTCCTCAAGAACATCAAAACTGGAGAACTTTCCGAAATGGAAACTAACGGGGTGTTCTTCTTTGTGGGGACTGTTCCTAAAACAGATATTTTAAAGGAAAAAGTGGAATTGAATGAACATGGTTATATTATTACCAATGACCGCATGGAGACATCAGTTCCCGGGGTATATGCAGCAGGGGATGCTAGGGACAAATACCTCAGACAGGTGATTACCGCTGCCAGCGATGGGGCCATAGCAGCTTTTGCCGCAGAAAAATACCTGGCAGAAGAAGAGGGCTTTAAAGTTCAGGTTTTAAATGAAGCAAAGCCTGTTATGGTGGCCTTCTGGGCTCCTCAAGTAGAAGCCAGTCTTGCAGCAGTATCCCAGCTGGAAAAAATAGCGGATCAGTTGGGTGACTCTGTTAAGTTGGTAAAAATAGATACTTACCGGAATGAAAGGGTTGCCAAAAGGTATGGGATAGAAGAGATACCTAGTCTATTGTTCTTTAATAGAGGAAAAGTGGCAGCTAAAATAACCGGAACTTTTAGCCAGCAGGCTGTTATCGACCAAATCAATTCTCTCAAGGAATAAAAAACATGGCAAATGGAGGTGAACAAAATGAAGGAAGTAGATAAAAAAACATTCGAAGATGAGGTGTTGAAAGCTGAGGGCTTAGTCATGGTTGACTTTTGGAGCCCTAAGTGTGAGCCCTGCAAGGAATTGATGCCTTATGTTGCGGAACTGGCGGAAAAATACGATGGCAAGGCCAAGTTTTGCAAGCTAAATACTGCAGGCAATAGGAGGTTATCCATCAGCCAGAAGGTAATGGGGCTGCCCACAATTGCCTTTTACAAAAACGGAGAAAAGATTGCTGAATTGACCCAAGATATTACCATCGATGATGTAGAAGCCAAGCTCAATGAATTACTTTAAATAATTAAAAAGAAAGAAATAAAAAAGAAAGGAGCAATACCAGATGCTAAAGGGTAAAAAAGTCGCTATTCTCGGCGACCGGGACGGCATTCCTGGCCCAGCCATCGAAGAGTGCATCAAAGCTGCTGGTGCTGAGGTAGTATTTTCATTCGATGGCTGGGCCAGGAATGCCGTCCCGGTCGCCGAGAATAGCGACTTTTTTACCCTTTAGCATCTGGTATTGCTCCTTTCTTTTTTATTTC
>DUMY01000107.1 GCA_012839645.1 Syntrophomonadaceae bacterium | reverse complement strand
GCAGCGTTTGGGAGTGGAGCGATGACCAATTCTATTAATGAGATCAGTGACGCTGATTTCATCTTAGCCTGTGGGACCAACACAGCGGACTGCCACCCGGTAATCAGCTACAAGATAAATAAAGCTGTCCGGAATGGAGCGAAGTTGGTTGTGGTGGATCCACGTACAACAGACTTTGCCGAGATGGCATCAGAACATGTCCAGTTGAAGCCTGGCACTGATATTGCCCTGTTCAATGGGATGGCTAATGTAATAATCAACGAAAATCTTTGGAATAAAGAATTTGTAACCAATCGCACCGAAGATTTTGAGGCTTTGAAGGAAACAGCAGCGAAATACACACCTGAGTATGTAGAGGAGATCACCGGGGTGCCGGCGGATAGGATTAAGGCAGTTGCCAGAGCCTATGCAGGAGCAGAGAAAGGTACCATCCTCTATACCATGGGTATAACACAGCATACCACTGGAACCCATAATGTATTTGCAGTAGCTAACCTGTCCATGCTCTGCGGGCAGATTGGGCGCGAGTCTACAGGGGTCAACCCACTGCGCGGTCAGAACAATGTCCAGGGAGCTTGCGACATGGGAGCCCTTCCCAATGTTTTGACAGGTTACCAGGGTGTTACGGATGAAGCAGTTCGGGAGAAGTTCGGTAAGGCATGGAACTGTACCATCCCTGAGAAGGCAGGTCTTACTGTCAGCGAAATGATGGCTGCTGCAGGACAAGATATAAATGCCATGTACATCATGGGAGAAAACCCGGTGTTGAGTGATGCTGATGCCAGCCATGTGGCAAAAGGATTGGAGAACCTGGACTTCCTGGTAGTACAGGATATCTTTCTGACTGAAACTGCCCGCTACGCTGATGTAGTGCTTCCTGCAGCCTGCTTTGCTGAAAAGGACGGCACCTTCAGTAATACCGAGCGTCGAGTCCAGCGGGTGCGTAAAGCTGTAGCACCTCCAGGAGAGGCTCTAGCAGACTGGGAGATAATCTGTAGGTTGGCCAATGCTATGGGCTATGAGATGAACTACAGCTCTCCGCGAGAGATCCTGGATGAGATAGCTGACCTGACTCCGTCCTATGGCGGTATTTCCTTTGAACGCCTGGAGGAGAAAGGGATCCAGTGGCCCTGTCCAACAGCGGATCACCCAGGAACACCATTCCTGCACGGAGAGAAATTCAACCGTGGTCTTGGCAAATTCCATGCTGTGGAACATATTGCACCAGATGAAGTTCCAGATAAAGAATATCCATTTATCTTCAGCACAGGGCGTCGTCTCTTCCATTACCATACCGGAACCATGACGAGAAAGGGTATGTTGGATGAGCAAATGTCCTCTGATTACTTGGAGATCAACTGGGCGGATGCTCAGCGTATCGGTATCAGTGAAGGTGACAAAGTGAAGGTGGCATCAAGGCGGGGAAGCATTGAGATTCCCGTTAGTATCACTAACATAGTGCCGCCTGGTGTTGTCTTCGCATCATTTCACTTCTCAGAAACACCGGTAAATATATTGACGAATCCAAAATACGACGATATCTCTAAGATACCAGAATTTAAAGTCTGTGCAGTCAATATAACAAAATAGATAATCCAACCCGCAGCAAAAACCCGGCTCCTTATTTGATCCAGGAGCCGGGTTTTTCTCTTTTGTAGATCAGGATGACGGATCTCGTGATCTTATTTTGATTTTTCAGCGTAAGATTATGGTCTGATCACATTTCTCTATCGCAATAAAGATGACAAAAGGACCGTTCTTCTGTCATGTTTGGTGACAAAAGGATGGTCTCTTTTCACACTTAGAAAAAAATACCGGACATAACACCATTCACAAACTATTAAGATTAAGGTAATGTAGTCCTTTTTTATCCTTATCT
>DUMY01000106.1 GCA_012839645.1 Syntrophomonadaceae bacterium | reverse complement strand
GCCATCAACTAACTATTCGCCATTTTCTCGGTTTGTTCCTTGTTGATGAGGGCAAACTTATCCCGGCCGTAACCTCTACCGTTAAAACCACATATGATATAAAAATTACCATTATAAAGAAAAGGCTTTATATCATTAGCGGATCCAGGAAGTCCAGTAAGGATCCTCTTAAAAACATGTAGGGGGTGCATCTTAATGAACCAGTTTATTTTCGGAATAATTATTGGGGCCATTTTGGTCATTGTGCTTGTGGGCATTATTTTTACTGCATACCGCCTAGGACAGCGATTACAGTACCCTATGTTGCCGTCAGATGAGCCAACCACTGAAACAGATAAGGAAGGCCCAGCAGAGAAACAGAAAGATCAGGGGGACGGATCATCCTGATCTCTTTTTGATACATGTGCTAGAATTGATATAAGAGGACTATTGGCCAGCAGGTTGGGGCATCAACCCAAGTTTACCATATTAAGAAAGGGCATGTCGGTTCCCCAGGATTCCCATACTAAGAAAGGGAAGCGCGCCTCATAGGTGCCAAGACAGACACAGCCCCTAAGTGCCCTATTACTAAGACTTGGGTTTATAAGCTGGTCAGTATGTGATTAGCCTAGGTGCTCCAAACTAAGACGGTGTCAGTTCCTTAGGCACCCATACTAAGCCAGGGAAGTACAGTTTTCCAATTGCATATACTAAAACAGGGAAGTGTCATATTATGAAGCAGATAACACAAGACAAAATACGCAATCTAGCCATTATTGCCCATGTGGACCACGGCAAGACCACTCTAATAGATGGGATGCTCAAGCAGAGCGGTATTTTCCATGAGAGGCAGGTGGTGGAGGAGCGCGTTCTCGACAGCGGTGAATTGGAGCGAGAGCGGGGCATTACAATAATGGCGAAAAACACCGCCATTTTCTATAACGGCTACAAACTAAATATTGTGGACACACCGGGTCATGCGGACTTCGGGGGCGAAGTAGAGCGCATCGTCCAGATGGTGGACGGTGCCCTGCTGTTGGTAGATGCCTTTGAGGGGCCCATGCCCCAGACACGCTTTGTCCTGAAAAAAGCCTTGGATGCGGAGCTTGTTCCCATCGTGGTAATCAACAAGATCGACCGTCCCCATGCGCGGCCGGCAGAAGTACTCGATGAAATCCTGGAGCTCTTCATCGAACTCGATGCCAGTGATCAGCAGCTGGATTTTCCGGTGGTTTACACTGATGCGCGGAAAGGAACCGCATCCCTGGATCAGAAAACCTGTGGTGAAACAAATGGTGAAGCCAGGTGTCAAGCTAATGGCCAAGCCCAGGACAAATCCAAGCACCAAGCCCGGAGCGAAGCCAGTGGCGCAAACTTAAAGCCACTCTTCGATTTGATTATTGAAAATATCCCCGCACCTAAAGGTGATCCAAAGGCTCCCCTGCAGCTGGGGGTTTCCATGATCGACTACGATCCCTACCTGGGACGGCAGGCAGTAGGGCGCATCCAGCGGGGATGTATCCACAACAAGCAGGAGGTTG
>DUMY01000105.1 GCA_012839645.1 Syntrophomonadaceae bacterium | reverse complement strand
TGGTGGCTTTTTCAGCAAATAAAGCACACTGGACAGAGGTGGGGGGTAAGGATCCAGGAAGCTGGACAACTGACTCCACAGAGGTTTATCAGGAGGGACTGCAGTTCCCTTGCATCAAAATCTTCGAAGAGGGTAAACCCATTCAAAGCCTCATCGATCTCATTGCAGCCAATGTGCGTATGCCGGATATGACCCTGGGGGATCTTTGGGCTGGGGTTGCTGCCCTGCGGGTGGGAGAGCGCCGCTTTATCGAAACCTGTGATAAGTACGGGAAGGATACGGTAATGGCAGGTATCGAAAAGCTTTTGGATAATGGTGAGAAGCTCACTCGCTTGGAGCTGGCAAAGCTTCCCCACGGGGTTTTTGAGGCAGAGGATTACATAGATGATGATGGGCTGGGCAATGGACCTTTTAGGGTTTGTGTTAAAGTGACGATTACTGATGATGAGTTTATCTGCGACTTCAGGGGGAGCCATCCACAGGTTTTGGGTCCCGTAAACTGCAGCTATACGGCTTTGATCGCCGGGGCACGTTCTATTTTCAAGGCACTTACTAACCCAGCCATATCTGCCAACGAAGGGACCTTCCGTCCCTTAAAAGTTATTTCAGAACCGCGCACCATCTTTACTGCGGAGCGCCCTGCCGCTGTCTCTACCTACTGGGAGACCATGCTTTATGTCACAGATCTGATTTGGCGTGCAATGGCACCGGTGGTACCGGACCGTCTAACCGCAGGCCATTTCTTGAGTGTCTGTGCTGATGTGTTAGCCAATATCCACCCGGATACAGGAGAACTCGCCCTGTTGGTAGAGCCTACTGCCGGGGGATGGGGTGCCGGTAGAGATAAAGATGGTGAAAATGGGCTGGTATGTGTCGGTGATGGCGAAACTTACATCATTCCAGTGGAGGTAGCAGAGACCCGGTATGGCTTCCTGGTGGACCAGTATGCCCTAAACACTGCTGGGGGAGGAGCAGGGGAGTGCCGTGGTGGTGCCGGTGTGATTCGCGACTACCGCATCCTGGCGGAGGAGGCACACTTTACAGCTACCTTCGGCCGGCATAAATTCCTTCCCTGGGGGATGAACGGCGGCAAGCCGGGTACCCGCAATGAGGTGAGGATTATCTCTGCCCATGGTGAACCGGAACGGGTTTTCGGGAAATGTGCCCGCTTGCATATGCTTAAAGGTGATGTTGCACGCTTGATCACAGGATGCGGTGGTGGATATGGCGACCCGTATAAGCGTCCTGTGGAGAAGGTGCAGGATGATGTCAAAAACGGCTACATTTCCCTTGAGCAGGCTTGGACCGATTACGGTGTCCGGCTTGATGCGAAAGACTTAACTGTATTGGAATTCGCACCGGAGAGGGAATCCTAGGTGTAATTGACATTAATTCTTTAAGATGATATTTTAGATAGAGTATACAACTGAATAATGCTCTCCGAGTCTTTTTTCCTAAAGATACTATGGAATTAGGCCGATAGGGCATGACTGGAAACGGTGATGCCTCCCATAATTGGAAAGGAGAGTCTATTAATGCAAAATAGATGACACCTCCTTTCGGGGGTGTCATTGTTTTATAGATGATAAGTTATGATGGTCCAAATGGCTGCGGGAAAACAACTTTTCTAAAATGTTTGGCAAGGATGCTTGAGCTTAAAGAGGGGGATGTGTGTTTAGACAGCAGGAGCATTCGTACCATGAAAAGGAGTGAAATTGCATCCAGACTTGGCTATGTTCCGCAGGATCATTCATCAACCTTCCCTTTTACTGCGCTGCAGGTAGTTCTGGTAGGTCGGGCACCTTATCTAAATGTCTTTTCTTCTCCATCATCAGAAAAGTTCCTGGCAGTAGGCAGACCTGAAGAAATTATCACTGAGGAGAATCTTAAAAAAGTATATGGTATCGATGTTAGGATTTTTTCGGTGTCTGATCCGGCAAGCGGAAATGACGTCAGGTTCTGTATTCCAGCACAGGAGCAAGAAGTTTTATTGGAGGTATAAACAACATGTCAATTATTTTGCAAGAGGCTGTTGACTTTCTTAATGACAATCTTAATAATGTACCAAAAATCAAAGAGATTGTTATCAGTGGAGGATTTTCCGGTGTACTGTTAGATAATGGGGATATGGGTATCTCCATGAATGTTCGGAGTGGTGGTGGTTCTGCAGATGAACAAGGGATTAAAATGCTGGATGAGTTGATTGGCAAAGAAGGGCTGGAATCAGTTGATTTATTGCAGGAGGAAGAAGGTTATATGCTGGCTTCTGTAAGAGTTGCACTGCTAAACGCACTTTCTCAGCCTTTTATGGGTGATGAATACCTTTGTTCCTGCGGTTATAAGGTGGATTCAGAAGTTAGCAGCGGTTTTAATCATTTGGTTGGTGAAGATGAAACCATAGGTATAGTTGGTTTCGGTGGGTTAGTATATAAACTCGCTCAGAAGGCAAAAAGTGTTTTTGTCACCGAACTTGCTCCAGAATTATTTGAAAGTATTGTGATCAATGAAAATGGGATCTCAAAGGCACCAACCCGTGTAAAGTTAATTCCTGCTCAAGATGCGGGAGACTCTTTGTCAAAAGCGGATGCTGTTTTTGTGACAGGTTGTTCTCTGGTTACTCATACAATGGAAGAGTTGTTGGAACAGTGCAGGAATGCAAGAATTATTGTTTATGGTTGGTCAGCAGGTTTTTTCCCAGAACCGTTGTTTAAAAGAGGTGTAGATATGATAGCGGCAAATAGAGTTACTGATGCAGATAAAATGCTTGATATATTAAAAAACTATTCTATAATGGCTGAAAGATTTTTTCCTAAGGCATGTAAAAAGATAAATATATACAAAAACCAAACACCGTAAAATCAGGCTTGACTATGCGATTGCAGGCAGGATTATGGGTGGTTGGTGCGGTAGTATGAAATTTATTTCTTTTGCAAAATAATCGACCCGCTATCCTCTCAACGGTTTTAAGCAGTGAGGATGCGGGTCGCTAAAGGGGATGTGAATCGAAAAGAGGGATGTTAACTCACCTGGTGGCTGCTGAAACTGCGATATGTAAGATAAATAACCGCGATGGAAAGTAATGTGAACAGCACCAGCATAAGATTCAGGTAGAGTACGGGATGACCGAAGATGTTAAAAGCCTTGAACTCGCTGAAAAGGGGCTGCCCCCTCATCAGTATCGCATAACTGAATTCATTTATCTTTGCGATCCACCCGGTTTTTATAACGAGAATACTGTTGAAAAAGAGGGGCAAACCAAATATACAGCCGCTGATAAAGAAAGAGGCAAGACCTGATTTACATAAAGACGATACG
>DUMY01000104.1 GCA_012839645.1 Syntrophomonadaceae bacterium | reverse complement strand
TTGATCGACTATGACCATGAAGTGGATGATCTTTATAACCAGGTTTTTCGGGAGCTTTTGGTTTTTATGATGGAGGACCCCCACACCATCAAACAGGCCGCGCAGCTTCTTTTTGTTGCCAGGTATTTGGAGCGGATTGCCGATCATGCTACAAATGTGGGTGAGTCTGTTTACTATATGGTTAAGGGGGAGCGCAAAGAACTTAACCTTTAAAAGGCTGCTTATTTATTGTTAGACATAGTTGGGTCTGGTAAGAAGTTACCAGGCTCATTTTGATTAATAATTCCTTAATCTTTGGCAAATACAATAAAGGGCAGGATTGGTTGGAAAAATAACGCGAAGGTGGTTGCTGACCTGTCCCATCCCTGTATTACATTTACCCAGTTTACACGTGCACTGGGGACAATACCCCTTGTACGTTCGCTAGAGGATGGCAGTTGATGTGTCGTTGAATGCATTGACAAACGGTTTATCCCTGCTGGCAAAGCGACACGAAGGTTGTTATGACAGTACTGCTTCTTTGAAGCAACAAAACAGACCTAAAACGGGTTGATTTAGGGCAGTATAAGGGGTGCTGTTGGCAAATAGAATGGGGGACTAGTAGATGATTCATAGATTAAAGGGTGGGGTAATGGCACTGTCCATTAGCTTGATAATTCTCGTCATCCTGGGAGGTTGTGCCCGTCCCAATCCGGCAAACACCGTCAATATCGCGGGTTCCTCCTCTGTGCAGCCTCTTTCTGAGGAACTGGCTAACGCCTTTATGAAAGAGAACTCAAAGATTTCTATCAACGTGGCGGGTGGGGGGTCAAGCGCCGGGATTAAGGCGGTGCGGGAGGGAACCGCGGACATTGGAGCATCCTCCCGGGAACTGAAAAGGGATGAGAAAAATGGCCTGGTGGTGATCCCTATTGCTATCGATGGGATTGCCCTTGTTGTCAATCCTGAGAACCGGGTGAACAGCCTGACTTTAGAACAGGTGCGCCGGATTTATGCCGGGGAGATTACCAACTGGAAGGAAGTTGGGGGAAAGGATGGGGTCATCAATGCCTTTACCCGGGAGGAAGGGTCGGGAACTCGCGGTGCCTTTGAAGATTTGGTGATGAAGGATTCCCACATCAGCAGCAGGGTGGGAGTGCAGAATGCCACAGGTTCTCTGCGGACTGCTGTTGCCGCGGATCCCCAAGCACTTGCTTATATCTCTCTGGGTAATGTCAATAAAAGTGTCAGGGTGGTAGCGGTGGACGGCGTTTTGCCTGGTAGAAAATCCATTAAAAACGGTTCCTATAAACTGGCGCGCTCCTTTTTCTACCTGACGAGGGAAGAGCCGCGGGGGATGGCCAGGCAATTTATCGATTTCGTACTCAGCCCGGAAGGGCAGCGGATTGTCGGCCAGGACTTTGTACCTGTTAATTGAGAGGTGGGAGGTAGGAGGTTGGAGGTGGGAATAGGGAATAGAAGTTGGAAGCCGGAAGTCAGAAGTCGGAAAGAAGATGGGTTTGCACCTGGGAGCAACAAAAAGACTGATGGCTCGAAGGGGGATTCTTTATGGCTCTGTCATTGAAGGAAAGGTTTTATTCGAAATTGCTTTTGCTTTGTGCTATGGCCTC
>DUMY01000103.1 GCA_012839645.1 Syntrophomonadaceae bacterium | reverse complement strand
TGAATTTTGAACTTTTTAAGCCTCTTTTCGCACACCCCCTTCCACAGATGCTACGTGCTTCTTTGGTTCTTTTTGCTTTCTATGCAGAGGGAGCGTGTCGAAAAGAAGGGATAATCATCAATAAAAACGCTCCCTCTGCATAGAAAGCAAAAAGAACCAAAGAAGCACGCAGCATCTGTGGAAGGGGGTGTGCGAAAAGAGGCTTAAAAAGTTCAAAATTCATCTCTGGTAACCCCATTGCCACAATAACTACCCCAACTAATATGGAAAGGGGAAAAACAATTTCATTGACCCGAGAAAAAACCTCCAACCCCAGATAAGCCCCATAGGCGGCTATTAATACAATCAAAATATTGAATACAACCAGCGGTGTTTCCGGCATGGTTTCTGTAACCAGCAGTGAACCAAAAGAACGGACAACATAAGCATTGGTATGAAGAAAAAACAGGGCAAAAATAATTGCCACGGCCCGTCCCAGCCATGGACCCAGCAGATCAATGCCGTACTCAACCATATTTTTTCCTGGATGGCGTAGACCGACAGAAATCACCAGCATTCCGAATAATAGGCCAAAAATACCGGCTATTAGAACAGCAGCCCAGGCACCCTGTCCTGCTTCTTTCGCCATAAGGGCAGGAGTGATCAGTACCATGCTGGCTAAAATAGAATTAGCTAACAAAAAGATTGCCTGGCGCTTAGATATTTTTCCTTGTTCAATGCTCATCCTTTTCCCCCATAATTTTATGCGGTTTTACCAGATGCATAGCAGTTTTAATACTCTTGCAGGTATTTCCAAACTTAGCTAACCATTTTACCCGGGGTAAAGCAGGCGTTCCAGAGGACCGAAAATAAATTCTATAGCCTGGGTGGGGTTGGGAAGCGGTAAACCAAGAGTCAAAGCCAGTGCTAAGGCCACACCGATCAGCAAAAAACCGCCGAAAGCGATGAGTTCTCGCTTCATCTGCTCTTCCATTAACCTAGGTACTTCATAAACAGCTACCCCGATCCCAAGCAGCAGCACCAATAAAACCCTAATAAACATCTTGTACTCCCCTTTTCTTATCACTGCTTATCACAAAGAACCGGCCAGGGGCTTTTACCCCGCTTTCCATTCTGTTTTCTATCTTGGCCCAAAAAATGAGTTGCACTTCTGCTTCACTTTTTGCTCTTCGCCACCTGGTCCATCTTTCCTAACTTACTGGCCTCCCTGACCATCCTGATTTCCACGATCTCCTCCATTCTGTGCAGTGGGGTCTTTCTGGGGTGGTTCCGGGCGCTGCCCTGGGGCCTGTCTTCTCTCCTTAGGAGAGCGGAAGAGACGTGGTCTACGGTCCATAGCCCACCAGGGAGCCCGATAAAATACATCCTGCCATTCCCCGGGTACTGCCGGTGTAATCGGATAAAGGTAGGGAACTCCAAAAGAACGAAGAGAGGCCAAGTGTAGCAGCAGGATCATGAACCCCCAGAAAACCCCTACCAGCCCAAATGCCCCGGCAAGCAAGAGCATGGGATAGCGCAAGTACCTGATCGCGATCGATGCAGAATAGTTGGGGATAAGGAAAGAAGCAATAGCCGTCAAAGCAACAATGATAACAATAAAAGGGCTGGCAATCCCGGCGGTAACTGCGGCCTGCCCTAAAACCAATGCCCCCACTACACCCACAGCTTGTCCAACTGACCGCGGCATGCGGGTTCCCGCCTCCCGCAGCAGGTCAAAGGTAACCTCCATGATCAGGGCCTCCACAACAGCAGGAAAAGGCACCCACTCCCGTCCTGCTGCCATACTCAACGCCAATGCTCCAGGAAGCATCTCCTGGTGGAAAGTGGTTAGGGCAACATACAGCGATGGTAAAGACAGGGTCAATATCAGTGCAAACCAGCGCAAAGGGCGGATGTAGTCATGCCCTTCATAGTAATCCTCCGGAGACTGTAAAAATTCGCTGAATACAACAGGTACTATGAGCGCAAATGGTGTGGTATCGATTAATATGGCTGCTCTGCCTTCGAGCAATGCCCCGGCAACCTTGTCCGGCCTTTCCGTGCGGTCGAGCAGTGTAAAGGGTGTCCAATAGTTGTCTTTAATAAAGTCTTCCAGATACCCACTTTCCAAAATGGAATCCGTTTCTATGGATTCCAAGCGGTTTTTTACCTCTTTTAAAGTAGCTGGATTGACTATACCTTCAATATAAGCGACACAAATGTCAGTTTTAGTGACTGTACCGATTTGCAACATATCGAAACGGAGATTAGGTGTCCTGATACGACGCCGCAAGAGGGCGGTGTTTGTGCGAATGGTTTCCGTAAAACCATCCCGGGGACCCCGGACAAAGGATTCCGCTTTTGGTTCTTCGACCGAGCGCATCTCCCACCCCTTGACTTCGATGGCTAAGGCCTTCTCGGAACCATCGATGAACAAAACCGCAAACCCAGCAAGCAGCAGGTCCAACAGTTTTCCCATCTCTACTTCCTCTTTGACACTGCAAAATGTGACCAGCCAGTTGAGGATTAAATCATAGGGGTTATGGGGCAGGAGTTCCGGATCACCATTTTCTAAGGTACGCATCATAAAGGGCTTGAATATAGACTCACTGATCGATGTGCTATCAACAAGTCCATCAATAAAAACTAACGCAACCTTGATTTCCTTGTTGGACCCAAAGTGGAAATGGCGCACAACAAAATCGCTGGTTTCAGCAAACAACTTTTTCATTAGCTCTACATTGTAATCAAGATCTGAACAGACGTGTTGGTTCAGAACCTGTTTAGACGGCTGCAGGTCCTGAAGCCGTGACTGTATCCTGCGCTTCTTAACCTCTGAGGGTTTTAAGGGCTTTTTTAGCGGGCGATACATAGAAACGCTCACCACCTTCCCCATCTATAGCATGATCTATGCTACCTGTTTTTATGTCACTTACTACGAGCAGATGCAAGTAGTGGGAGGTAAATACGTTCAGAAGCAGCAATAATACTATTTTTTGATCTACCTGCCCATTTTATGCCCTGGCTATTTATCTCTGAGGTGACATTAATAAACTTGTAAGAGTTCTGGTAAAAAGGAAAACATAGATAATGGACACTTAGAAGGAAATTAGAAGGGAAGAGATTTATTAATGAAGAGAAAAACCGCCTTAATGTTAACCACCGCAGCTGCGGTAGCCATCGTGCTGCTTGGACCATTACTGCTAAGACCGTTAATCGGTAAGGCTAGCAATTCACAGCAGGCAGAGTTGTCTAAAACAGTAAAAGAAATTTTTGACACTCGGGCACGTGCTATAGTCAAAGAGTCCACCGAAGAAGCAGTGTTATCCAGTTATGACACAACCGAGAAACTCGGTCAGTGGGCACATTCCCATGAAAAAGCCAAAATGGATTTTGTCAGGTTATGGATGAAAAAGCGAGGAGTACGCTTTACAGAAACCAGGTCCGTGATCAACATACCCTGGTCCGAACTAAAGGGAAATCATGCTGAACTGGTTGTTCACCAGACCCTACAAGTAGGTTATATCTACCCTGGCAGCACCACTGTGAACCGTTTCGGAATTGGCACCCGCCACTGGATGAAGATGAAACGAAAAAAGGGAAAATGGCTCATCTGCCAGGATTTTTATACTGACGGTTTAGGTGATGATTCACTGGCACCTGAACCAAAACCAGCAGATGGTAGACTTCCTCAAGTACCACCGATCAAGCGAACCACTTCAAAGATGGCAGCGGATATCTACGACCGCGAAGGAGCTGTACGCTATGCCAACAAGTACGCTGGCCTGGCATGGGGGCAGGGAATAATCACCAGTATAACCCTCAATATGGTAATTTGAGCGCCAAAGGCGGAGACTGTGTCAATTATATATCACAGTGCCTGGCAGATAAAAACGGTGGTAAACTACCTTTAGATGGAGGCTGGTTTTACCGTTTCGACCATGATGGTTTTTCTGGCAGCCAAGCCTGGGTAAGGGCCCAGAATTTCTGTGATTGGGTTCAGTACAGCGGGTATGGAACGTTGGTAGCCAGCGGCACTTTACCCGAACTGATCAGCCCCACAAAAAAACACCCCAGAGGTGCTGTACAGGAACTGAATAAAGGGGATGTAATCGGTTACGGGCCAAATGGTGCGATAGAACATGTCGCAATTATAGTCGGGTGGGATTCGCAAGGATACCCCCTGGTCAATTCCCACACTGTGGACCGCTATCACTGCCCCTGGGATATGGGTTACGACAAAAAAACGATCTTCCACCTCTTTCGGATTAATGGCTAATTAACAATGTAACACCAGGGAACTGTTCATCATATTATGATAAAAACAGGAGGGAGGAACTGGTATGTCCGATAATCCTGAAACCATTAATGATGTCGAAGCAAAGGCATTTAACCCATTTCAAAACTTTATAGGTATGCTTGATAAAGATTTTCAATGCAAAGTAGTGAACGTTGAGTTCTCCTGCGGAGAATGCTGTAAAAAGGCTGTAGGGGGAATCCTGACCCTGATTGGACGAGATTTTATTGAGCTGACGTCTGATAATTCTTTTGAGGTATTAACATTTATACCAGGGGTAGCTACTCCATTTAGAGAAAGAGTCCGGGTCATTATAATACCTCTGGATCGGGTATGTAGTGTAGAAAGGCCATTTCCACATAAAAAACACGACGATTCTTGTTAATTTTTAGACTGTATAATTACCATGTCACCCCCGCTGAAAAAATTCATGCTAAATTAATGAACAACTATGGAACCAGGTAATAAGTAAATCAGGTTTAGAGGTTAAGGGCAGTTTTTCAGCTGTCCGTATCTGACACCTGCTCAGACAACTTTTACGAGTCGAGCCCACGGAAATCCCCGTGGGCTCACAACTTGGTCGTTACAACCACCAACCACTATTTCTACAGCATGTGATTGCCGTTGATCACCAGGCCGAAGCGGCAATTGAGGAAGTTGGCCGCTCTCCGGCAGAGGAGCATTTTAACCATAAATATTTCGAAGTATTCCATAACAGAGCAGATGGAGGTATCGATCTCCAGATTCATGACGATCTCCCGCTTCTCTGGGTCAGCGGTAAGGAAAGATTCCCGGGCAGCATAATTCACGCGATCACGGGTGGTAAAGGTAGCCTCATCTTCTTTACGCACTCTGGTGTAATGAACATTGGATTTATCCGCCAGGATGACCGCTGCTGCTACATTGCTTACAGCAAATCCGGACCTTTCCTCATGATTGCCGATGGCCGCAATCACAGTGGCGATCTCTTCTGCGGGCATCCCCATGCGCATCAGGAGGTGAAAAGCTATCAAGGCTCCACTGCGTCCGTGCTCATACCTGTTGACTACGTTGCCTATATCATGCATGTAACCGGCGATGGCCGCCAGTTCGGCCTCCCGTTCGGGATAGTCGAGCATCTTCAGAATGCGGTAGCTGAGTTTGGCCACATGATGTGCGTGTTCTTCATCATGGGTGATGGCCAGCATTGTTGCCAAGTACTCATGGACTTTTTTCATGAGCACCTCTACTTCCGGGTTGTGCTGGACATCCTCAAGCCGAACCACAGGTTCCCAACCCCTTTTTTAAAGCTCGGTGGGCAATATCTCGTCGATAATGCATCCCTTCAAAATGGATCTTTTCCACCCCCACATAGGTACTCTGTACCGCTTCCTCAATTGTTGCACCAAAACCTGTAATGCCGAGCACCCTTCCCCCATCGGTTAGCAACTGCTCCCCTACCAGTGCTGTTCCGGCATGGAAGTCCAAAACATTGGGGGGCAACTCATCTAACCCTGAAATTACCTCGCCCTTTGCATAGGAACCGGGATAACCACCTGACGCCATAACCACACATACAGCAGCCCGGGAATCCCACTCCAACTGGACATCATCAAGCCGCTCATCCACAACCGCCTCCATCACTTCAATGAGGTCAGTTTTCAGACGCGGTAAAACTACTTGTGTCTCTGGGTCGCCAAAACGGCAGTTGAACTCCAGCACATAAGGTCCTTTCTCAGTAAGTATCAAACCGGCATAAATTACCCCCTTGTACTGAATCCCATCGGCTGCTAAACCATAAATGACCGGCTCTAGAACCTCACGAAAGACCTGTTCGTGGAGATCATCGGTATAAACAGGTGGAGGAGAATAGGCACCCATACCACCTGTATTGGGACCCTCATCACGGTCATAAACTCGTTTATGATCCTGGGAGGCTGCCAGGGGTTTGATGGTTTTGCCATCAGTAAAGGCGAGCACACTTACCTCCTCACCTTTCAAAAGTTCCTCTACCACAACCGAGTTTCCCGCTTCCCCAAAGGCACGTTTTTCCATAATAAGCCTCACGGCTTCTTCCGCTTCTTCGGTATTTTTCGCAATAATTACCCCTTTTCCCGCAGCCAGTCCATCAGCTTTCACCACACAGGGTCCAGCTAACTTCCTTACAAAGCTGATAGCCTTACTAGTATCCTTAAATACTTCAAAGGCAGCAGTGCGTAATCCGTATTTTACCATCTTTTCTTTAGCAAAAACCTTGCTGCCCTCCAAGAGAGCTGCCTTAGCCTTGGGACCAAATAGCTTAAGACCCCGGGAGGCAAAGGTGTCCCCGATACCTGCCACAAGGGGGACTTCTGGTCCCACCACAGTCAGGTCAATTTTTTCCCGCTCAGCAAAATCCGCCAAACCCTTAATATCTTCGGCAGCAATAGGAATGCACTTCGCATCCCGAGCAATACCCCCATTCCCAGGGGCACAATATATTTTATCCACCCGCGGGCTTTTCTTAAGTTTCCAGACAAGGGTGTGCTCCCGCCCACCCCCACCCACAACCAAAACCTTCATCATTTATCCTCCTCTATGGTGACAGGGGGACGGTTCTCTGTCACCTCATAACAGTTCCGTAATTCCTGAATTGGCTCAATTTTCATCCTCTGATGTATCACCGCTTAGGTATATAGGCATCTACTCATAAAATAGCTATCGGAGGCAAAAAAGATGCAACAAAACCGTCCTCAATCATCTGAGCCGGATGTCAAAACCCGAACACATTGACAAAATAACGTTAATTATCATACGTGACAAAAGGACCGTCCCCGTGTCACGTTCACGGTCAATGTTTGAAGTGGCGTCTCCCGGTGAAAACCATAGCTATTCCTGCCGCATTTGCAGCAGCAATGACCTCCTTATCCCGGATGGAACCGCCAGGCTGTATCAAAGCTGTTATTCCGCTTTTGGCTGCATACTCGATGGTATCAGGAAAGGGCAAGAACCCATCAGAGGCCAGAACAGCACCCTTTGCCTTTTCCTGAGCCTTTTCAAGGGCAATCTTAGCAGCAGCTACACGGCTCACCTGTCCACAGCCGATCCCTATGGTCTGCCTCTCCTTTGCTATCACAATTCCATTGGAAAACACATGCTTCGCCACAATCCAGGAGAAAATCAGGTCATCCCACTCATCTTCAGATGGTGATTTTTCAGTAACCACCTTAGCATTCTGCCGCCAACCACTAAGATCACCTAAGCTGTCAGGATCTTGCAACAAAAACCCGCCGCTGACTCTCTTGGCATCAACTTCTGCACGAAGATCCGCGAATTCTCCTGTACAAAGGACACGCAAGTTTTTCTTGCTCCTTAGAATTGTCAGGGCTTCTTCACTGTAAGCAGGAGCAATGATCGCTTCCAGGAAGGTTTCAGCCATCGCCTCAGCAGTTTGCTTGTCCACAGTGCGGTTTAAACCAACTATACCTCCGTAAGCAGCCAGTGAATTCGCCTCATAAGCCCGCCTATATGCATCCACAAGCCTGTCAGCCATTGATACCCCGGATGGTGTACTGTGCTTGATCACCACAGCAGCAGGAACCTCAAACTCCGCCGCTATAGAAAGAGCCGCATTCAGGTCGAGAATATTGTTAAAGGAAAGCTCTTTACCATGAAACTGCCGCGCTCCAGCCACACCATAGGGACCCACAGATTCTTCCCGATAAAAGGCAGCATCCTGGTGTGGGTTTTCCCCATAGCGCAGATCGCTGATCTTAACCAGGGGTAGGAGCATACGCGCAGGAAATTTCATCTCTGCCGGGGGCAGTGCAGCATCTTCCTGGGCACTCACACCGGACAGATAGCTTGAAACAGCTGCATCATACTGGGCTGTGTGCCAAAAGGCTTCCTGGGCTAGATTCAACCTGGTTGATAGGTTGATTTCCCCCTGCTCCCGCAATTCCTGTATAATTTGATTATAACGATTAGGGTTCACTACAACCGCTACCCTGGGGAAATTCTTTGCCGCAGCACGCAGCATAGCCGGTCCCCCGATATCGATCTGTTCCAGGGCCTCACTAACAGGTATACCAGAACGAGAAACAGTTTTCTGAAAAGGATAAAGATTAACAACAACCAGGTTGATAGGTTCAATACCCAGTTTTGCAAGCTGTGCCCTATCCTCTGGAATGTCCCGGGCCAAGATCCCCGCGTGTATTCCAGGATGAAGGGTTTTTACTCGCCCCCCTAAAATTTCCGGAAAACCGGTTACCTTTTCCACACGTTCTACTTCAACACCCGCTTCCTCCAGCACACGAGCTGTTCCACCTGTAGAAATCAATTGGTAGCCTAGTTCAGCAAGAGCAGATCCAAATTCTACAACCCCTTGTTTATCAGAAACACTGATCAATGCTCTTTTATTATTTTCTTGTCTCTTGCCTCTTGTTTCAGTCACTGCAGGGAACCTCCTTAATTAGATCTTTATATCTTTTATCTTCAGCCACTCCAGTACACAGTCCTGGGGCTGCCGTGGAACTCTTCCTTCCCAACTTATAACAACCCGCCTCCCTTGTACCTTTAACCTTCCTTCAGCCAAGAGCTGTAAAGCCGCTGGGTACGTCAGGTGTTCTTTGGACAGAATGCGTTCAGTCAGGGTTTCCGTTGTATCATTCTGATATACAGGAACCACCGACTGCAGAATAATAGGACCTGAATCCATCTCCACATCAACAAAATGCACAGTGCAGCCACTGTAACGTACTCCATAATCTATAGCCTGGCACTGCCCCCCAAGCCCTGGGAATGCAGGCAGTAGTGCAGGGTGTATATTGACGACCTTCCCAGGAAAAGCATCTAAAAAAGCCGGAGTAAGGATTCTCATAAAACCAGCTAAAGCTACTGAATCCGGCCGGCATGCTCCAACCTCCCGTGCAAGGGCAGCATCGTATTCTTCACGATCAGGATAGAGAGCAGGGTCAACAAATACAGTAGGAATACCCCGCTCTTTGGCCCTCTGAAAGGCATAAGGCTCAGGCTGATCGCTGAAAACTCCAACTACCTCCATCTGCAGTGATCCTCTCGCTGCAGCATCGAGTATTGCTTGCAGGTTTGTGCCCCGCCCGGATACCAAAACAGCAAGGCGATGTTTCACTCTTTTTCACCTTCTCCACTAAAATAAGTCCGTTTTATGGCAATACCAGCAGATGATAAAAACAGAGCCAAAGTCAGGTAATGTTGCGGAACCAGCGCAAGCGGTTCCTAGTAATTTCCGACCTCCGGCATCCAACCTCTATTCAAGGTAGCTAACCCCGGCCCCCTTTATAACTTTCCCAATTATAAAAAACTCCTCAGCCATTTCCTGTAGGGTACCCATGACCTTTTCCGCAGCATTTTCCTCAACAATTAGAACAAAACCAATCCCCATGTTAAACACCCGGTACATCTCTTCTGTCGCAATACTGCCCATCTCTTGTAGAAACGGGAAAACCGGTGGAATCGGCCATTCCCCACAATTGATAACTGCTCCCAGTCCTTGAGGAAGCGCCCGGGGAAGGTTTTCCGTCATTCCACCCCCGGTGATATGTGCTGCAGCCTTGATCACCTGGTTACCCACTCGCTCCCTCAAAGCGAGGACGGTTTTAACATAGATCCTGGTAGGGGTCAAGAGTTCCTCTCCAATGGTGCGTCCGGTATCCAGAAACTGATCAGATGCGGAAAGCCCGCATTTTTTAAAGAGGATATGGCGTACCAATGAAAAACCGTTGCTGTGCAGTCCCGATGAAGGAAGACCGATTATCAAATCACCGGCAGAAATCCGTTTGCCATTCCAGATCTCATCACGGTTGACAGCACCAACAGCAAAACCAGCCAGGTCGTATTCCCCAACGGGGTAGAAATCCGGCATCTCCGCGGTTTCTCCCCCGATGAGTGCACATCCGGCATCCCGGCAACCAGCAGCAACCCCGCTCACTATTTCCTCTATCTGTTTTGGATCTACTTTCCCGCACGCTAGATAATCAAGGAAAAATAGTGGTTCGGCACCGGTAACCAGGATATCATTTACACACATCGCCACCAGATCGATCCCTACGGTATCATGCTTTCCCATCATTTGGGCAATTTTTAGCTTGGTCCCCACACCGTCAGTACCAGAAACAAGAACCGGCTGCTGGTAGCGGCTAAGATCCAGTTCAAAGAGACCAGAAAACCCCCCAAGACCTCCCAATACCTCAGGCCTGAGGGTAGAGGCAACATGCTTTTTCATAAGCACTACTGCCCGTTCCCCGGCATCTATATCTACACCTGCTTCTTTATATAACGACTTTTCCTTTTCTCTCTCCATCTATAAACCGCCTATCTCTATTTTCCAACCTCCAACTTCCAAACCACTGACTACCAACCACCACTTTGACCTCCGACTTCCACCCTCTATTTCGCAAGGCACCATCTTTTTTCCGACCTCCAACTTCCGGCTTCCGACCTCCATTATGGCACTTGAATCGGATAATCCCCACAGAAACAAGCATCGCAGAGAATTTCCGGATTAAATGGAGCCAATGCCGCATGTAAACCGGAGCGGCTCAAATAACCTAAACTATCGGCACCTATATGCTCACGGATCTCTTCAATACAATGGCTGGCTGCTATCAGTTCTCCGTTTTTAGATGTGTCAATCCCATAATAACAGCTGTGAGTAACAGGTGGAGAACTGACCAAGAGGTGGACCTCCCGGGCCCCGGCCTCGCGGATCATTTGGACGAGCTTCCCGGAGGTGGTGCCTCTTACAATGGAATCATCAACCATGATCACCCGTTTGCCATAAATCATCTCACGAATCGGGTTGAGTTTGAGCCGCACCCCTACATCCCTCGTCACCTGTACTGGGCGAATAAAGGTGCGCCCCACATAACGGTTCTTCATCAAGCCCTCTCTGAAGGGAATTCCGCGCTCCATGGCATAAGAAAATGCAGAACTTGTCCCGGAATCGGGCACCGGGATCACCATATCACCATCAAGCGGGTATTCCCGAGCCAATTCCTTCCCTAGAGCATAACGTGCCTGCTGCACGCTCAGACCATCAATAACACTGTCAGGCCTGGCCAGATAGACAAATTCAAATACACATAAGGCTCTCTTGCCGGCTCGGAGAGGCTGTAAGGCAGTAACCCCATCCTCATCAATCACCACAACCTCTCCAGGCTTCACATCTCTGATGAATTCCGCTCCAATAGTATCCAGAGCACAGGACTCTGAAGCAAGTACATAGCCATCTCCCAAGCGTCCCAGACACAAGGGACACATCCCATGAGGATCTCGTATCCCGAACATCTTCTTCTCGGTCATCAGGATCAAAGAATAAGACCCCTGAAGTTGTTCCATGGTTTTTAGGATCCCTGATGCCAAGTCTTCAGTCCCTGCCCGGGCAATCAGGTTGATCATCAATTCGCTGTCAGCTGTGGACTGGAAAACCGCCCCGGCATCCGCCAACTTCGTCCTTAGTTCTGTATAGTTGGTCAGGTTCCCATTATGCCCCAAGGCAATCATCCCCTGCCTATAATAAAAATTATGGGGTTGGGCATTTTCTATAGTGCTTTTCCCAGCTGTGGAGTAACGAACATGCCCCAATGCAATATGCCCCTTCAGCATCGTTAATGTGTCTTCAGTAAATATCTCACCGACGAGCCCCATTCCCTTGCGACAGGTGATCTTTTCCCCATCACCAACAGCAATACCGGCACTCTCCTGACCGCGGTGCTGGAGGGCGTACAACCCATAATAGGTGAGCCGTGCTACATCCTGACCAGGTGCATAAATGCCAAAGACACCACAGGCCTCTTTTGGTTTATCTTCATCTAAAAGCATTTCGAAATGCTCCCCCG
>DUMY01000265.1 GCA_012839645.1 Syntrophomonadaceae bacterium | reverse complement strand
CTTCATATAAAGCAAGCTAGGGGAAGCGTAGCACCATACAGAAGATGAACCCCTTCAATTTCCAGGGGTTCATCTTAAGGCTCATGTTGTCCCGTTCGTTGGTATTCGACAAAATTCGGGTGGTAACCGGTACCTTTGCGAGGGGAGGTGCTTTTCTCCCCGAGCTTGCTATATGCCTGCTCGAGAGATGTCTAATGTTTTCAGGAAGGCCCTGCTTTTGTGACCCCCATCTCCATAAAAAACGAAAAATTATTTCTAGCCAGCATGAATGTGACACAATACTGTCATAGTAGTTTGCTATCATATCTCATGGAGAACATACTGCATTGTTAATAGGGGGCTTCTTATAGTAGTTTTTGCATTAATGATAACCGCTAGTAGATTAGTAGTATACTCACCTCCCCTCCATCAAACAGCACAACTGCTTAAGAGGATGTGTTGATAAAAAACTGCTTATTTATAACAAAATAGCAGGAATTTTGTATAAATGTGTCCAACAAGTAACTTATAAGACTTGAGATGATGAGCGGTTAACCAAAAGATTTTACGTTCTTCTCTGCTTTCCATATTATATATGTTATCCCAACAGCTTTCCCACACATGACACCTTTCTTTACTGATCTATAAAATCAAACAAGATAATAACAAAATAATCTTTAAAATAGAGTTAGGGGGGAAGGTTGTGAGATATTTAAAGTTTTTGATCATATTTTTATTGTGCTTTGTTTTATTATTTTGGATGCAATTTATTTAATAAAACTATAACAGAAGGTGAATACCAGGAATTCACCAAAAACGAAATTTCTAGGTGGGGGTTAAATAGAGGTACGCAATTTGAATATTGCGATCTATTGATTGAATCCACTAATGAAGTTACAGATTTCTATAGTAACCCTTATGCTGATTCAGAAGTAGCGTTTTTATATTTAACAACAATAAAAGAAAATCAAGAGAAATTTAGGGAAATGATTAAAACACGTGAATCTATTAACCCGCCGGAAAAATATAAAGAAAGCAATGAGAAGTTTCTGCAAGGGCTTGAACGTATACTTGGATTACTTGAAGACCAAGAAAAACTAATTTTAGATAAAGGATATGAAACATTAACAAGAGAGGACCTAGGAAGCTTAGCGAAGTGCGAACTTGGGATACTTTCATCCTATATGGGACCGATGCAGGATTATAAAACACAACTGGAAGATGAGTATTACCAATCTCTTGATGATTATATTCAAGAGCTTAAAGACCAACAAACCAATAATTAACTGGGTGTTTTGGAAAACATTAATTCAAGGGAGAAGTATTAGACAACGACGTACTATCCCCTAATTTTCTTTATTAGTATTTATTGGACATGAATGAATACTAAACAATCTATTTTAACGTAAAAACGTGTATGTCCGATATAAGTTCTAATAGGGGTTTTACCCCGGAGTCTTTATACATTTTTATCAGAGGGGGGATAAGAATGATCAACGAAAAAGCTAAAATTATCAACGCTTTGGGGTGGATAATAATTATTGCTGGGTGCTTAGGAAGCTTAATATTAGGTTCCGAGTTTCCAAGTAAATCTGGTGTGTATTATGTAACCGAATCCTACAATTGGGTTTTAGCATTAGCCGGAATAATGAGCAGTATAATCAGTGGTGTTATATTTATAGGATTTGCGGAAATCATCGAGCTATTACAAGAAAATGCGGATAACAATAAAAAATTCAGCGCACAGTCTAGCAAGGACGGAGACGAACTCCCTAATCTATAACATAAATTTCAGTAGGGGGGATATTGATGGCCAGTAATTATAAGGAGCTATACAAAATAAATGAACGCTGTTGGTTTAAAGATTGTCCCGTGCTCCTTGAAAAAGCGGGTCTTTTTTTGAACACTAGTACTAATAAGGTTATCACATTATGTAGATACCGCAATATAACATTAAAAAGAATTAAGGCTGTGTACCTATCATTGACTTGCTTTGGTGTAGATGGAGCGATATTGAATGACGATCTGAATCACGTGTATTTAGATTTATCAGTTCCAGGTAACGGTATATTTGGGGAAAAGACTTCTATATCCATTCCGGATAAGACTACAAGAAAAATTGAGATCGCTGTGACGAAGGTTATTTTTGCGGATGATACTTATTGGGAGAATAATAACGCTATAATATTGCAACCTATTTTACCCGCCAATCCATCCTCATCCCTGGGAAAATTACAAGAAGTTTACGAATGGAAAACAGGGTTTACCCATTTGCCGTTAAAAGAAAATGATTACTGGATATGTGGTTGTGATAGCTTTAATCCAGCAACGAATCATAAATGTTTAAATTGTGGTACTGAAAAACCCATGGTTTTTTCCCGGGCTAATCAGGAATATCTTGAAAATGTCTTGTCGGATTATCAGGAATATCTTGAGCAAAAAAGGATAACAGCAAAAGAAAAAGATAAGAAAGAAAGGCTTGCTCTTGCTGGAGCAGTTATAGCGTTGGTAATTATGATTGTAGGTGCAGCTATAACTTATAGTGATAGCCCTGAATTAAAATCGGCCAAGCATAATGCAGATCGAATGCTTTTACAAGAATCACTAACAAAAAGCGCATTAGAGTTAGCAGAATCTTACCTTTATTATGAAGGAAAAGATTCGGAAGAATATCAATCTGCAAAAGAAGATCTCGAAAGATATCTAGGAGAGCTAAAGGAATACGAAGAAGAGCATGAAGCCTCAAAAAAAGATTTAAATGCTGAAGATCTTGAAAAACTAAACAAATATATTGAAAAGAGGAAAGCTAAGTATGCTAATGATTAAGATTTGTCAGGCTTTTTGCGTGATGAATCAGAAATTGAGTATGAGCTTTAGGTCAAAGAGCCGCGGGTAAGAATTACCTTGCCTATAGGAAGGCTCATAACCATCTTGATTTAGTTCAAGAGTATATTAATATATCATCAGAAATTGAATTTTATTTTAGCTTGGGTACAACTGATAGCAGATTGTGTCAACCACTCTTCCAGAAAGTACTACCAGAGCAATCAAGATCTTTACTATCTAGTGGATAAAGGCAAGTATTGCATTTATAATCCGGAGAAGGATGGTAAATGGAATGTTAAAGGGGAGAGAGTCTAGAAGAATTGTTGTGTTGGGTAAAGGAGGAACCCCTTCATGGAAAAGCTACTTGACCTGATTTATGATGGCCAGTTAACCGACTGGACACAGCGCTGTCGAGATGCATATGACGAACTCTTTGGCTCTGCAGGCGGCAGGTATCCTGAAAGGGCCAGGAAGTCGGTAACCCTAAGGGCTCCAGAATTTCGCACCGGATCCGGCGGGGTCCCCTTCGCCGCCCTGATTGATCCCTCTAATCCTGACTCCGGAGCATACGGAGGTATGAGCTTCGTTATCTTTCCCATGGAAGACCGGCCGGCCCTTCTTAGTATGGTTATCGGCACCCAAGGCCTCAGCCCCGATGAAGAAGTCCTCGGCCGGCCAGGCCACGGCCGCAAGGTAGCCGCGATTTGCAACTGGCTCAACAAGCAATATGGCCGAGGAAAGATGGTTGCCTGGGCCAAGCAGGACCCGGCCCGCATTGATCTGGATATGCCGGGGAACATCAAGAAATTATTCGCGGACTACCATCCTGTCTTTACCCGGTACGGTAGAGTGATCTATGGCTTCTATGCTCCCGACCCGGACAAGGACTCGGACCGCCGGGGCACAGAGGAATGCCTCAAGGCTTTTCTCGACCTGATGTTCTCGGAAAGGGGCCATCAGCCTTTGAAAGGTGCCGAGAAAGATGCCAGGAGGATTCAAGCCGCGTACTACTCCCACATGTTCCCCGACTGCAGCGCAGAAGAGGTGGCTTCACTGCTGGAGCAGCGTAAATATGTTGTTCTCCAGGGGCCTCCCGGAACCGGAAAAACCCGCATGGCTTTAGAGCTGCTAAAAGATAAATACCAGGACAACGGCATGACGATCCAGTTTCACCCCAACACAACTTATGAGAACTTTGTTGGTGGACTGGCTCCTCTCCATACTGAGGGAGATCTGGGGCTACAGTTTGCCCCCAGGCCGGGATTCTTGATGGAAGCTGCCTCGAAAGCAGCAGCCCAAAAGGACAGGCCTTTCTTGCTGCTCATCGATGAGATCAACCGTGCTGACTTGGCCAAGGTGTTGGGTGAAGCGATCTTTCTTCTGGAACCATCCGAGAGCGGCCGCGTCCTCGAGCTGCCCTATGATTTCGGCTCTCCCCTGCACTCACAGCTTACTCTTCCCCCCAATCTGCACATTCTGGGCACAATGAACAGCTCTGACCGCAGCATTGCCATTGTAGATATAGCAGTGCGCCGGCGGTTTGCTTTCTTGAAGCTATGGCCCCAGACAGCGGTGGTTGAGGCCCATGGCTGCAAGCTGATGCAGCGCGCCTTTCAAGAACTGCTCAACATTTTTGTGGAATACGCCAGTGAGGAATCTTTGGATCTGCTGCCTGGGCACTCCTATTTTCTTGAAAAGGATGAGGCTCAGGCTCTCACCTCGCTGCGGGTTAACCTGGTTCCTCTGCTGGAAGAATATCTAAAACAGGGCTATGTTGCCTCCTTTGCTGACTCTATTCAGGCATACCTCCAGTGGTTGGAGAGCATGTCGTCATGAACATACTCAAGTCAGCCCGGGAAACCGCATGTTTTGAAACAGAGGACAACTCCCAATTGAAACTGCCGGCAGCTATCCTGATCAAAGGAGTGATGCCCCGAGATCCCCAGGGACAGTCTGCCCGTCTGGCACAGCAGTTTCTTAAGCAAAACCGGGGTATTTTACGGGACTTTGCCATAGAGGGTAGTGTGGACTACGATGGTTCTTCAGTGATTCTTCATTTGCGAACCAGGGGCCAGGTCGGTGCTCTGCCGCTTCTATCCCCAACCAGCGGTCGTCCTGATTACGGGCT
>DUMY01000102.1 GCA_012839645.1 Syntrophomonadaceae bacterium | reverse complement strand
TCAATTTCTCTAAACCCTGCCTCAGCCTGGACTTTACTGTGGGCTCTTTGCTTCCGGTGATCAGGGCAATCTCTTTTATTTTCAGATCGTGATAAAAACGCAGTATGATCGTTTCTCTTTGATATTCAGGCAGAGCGTTAATACTTTCTCGTACTTCTTTTCTTTGTTGTTTCAGCTGAAAGATATCCCAAACATTGCTGTTGTCTTGAGCTAGATCCTCGGGTAGTTCAGTCCTCTGGCCTTCCTTTCGGAAATCACTGCTTTTATAGTAGTCCCGGCAGTGGTTAACAGCTATTTTCAGCAGCCAGCTGCTGAATTTGCCTTGCTGTTTGTAATTTTTAATGGACTTTATCATTTTGATAAAAATCTCTTGGGTCAGGTCATAGACCAGGTGGTAGTTTCCCGTTTTCCTGTACACATAGGAGAAAATATTCTTGTAGTGCCTTCTTACGAGAACATCCATCGCCGCTTTACTGCCATTGAGTATTTCTTCAACTAACTCATCATCTGTTGGCAAGTGATCACCCCTTTCTATATATAACAACGAGATAGAGTGACAAAAAGATCTATCCGGGGACATTTATTCGTTGGCCGGCTTGTTTCCAAAATAATTGACCCGCAATCCTCCCCCGGTTAGAGCAATGAGGATGAGGATGCGGGTTGCTAAAGGGGATCCCGCGTTATCCCTAGAAAAGAAAAAACCCGGGAAATTGTATTTCTCGGGTTTTTAAGAAAAGCATTGCGCAAGTATTAATCGATATGATGCTGACTTTTCAGTCAGCTTTGGGGGAGAACCCCGACTATCGGGTTCTGAAATTAGTATAACAGGTATATGTTTCAGCTATATCAAAAAGTATTACAAATCTGTTACAAATCCGCAAATTCGGCCAGGATTACTTTATTGCTTTAAGCTTTTCACTGCTTTTCTCGTTTATAGATTAAGAGATCCGTCCCCCTGATCTTTTTAAACCAGTCCCAGGAGGAAGGCGGTTTGAGCCACTAGCAGTGTTACGATAATGGCTACCGCCAGGGGCATTAGGGCGGAGAAAACTGTCCATTTCATGCTTTTTGTCTCTTTATAGATGGTTAAGAGGGTGGTTCCGCAGGGGTAGTGGAGCAGTGAAAAAAGCATCATGGACAGGGCGGTGAGCCAGGTCCAGCCGTTATCTATAAGTAGTGTTCTGAGGGCGTTGAGGCTGTCTAATTCCAGTATCGCACCAGCCGAAACATAACTCATGATCATAATTGGTAGAACAATTTCATTGGCTGGCAGTCCCAAGATAAAAGCCATCAAAATAATACCGTCCATACCGAGGAGCCGCCCGAAGGGATCCAGCCAGCCAGCAAGGTGGGCGAGAATGCTGAGATCGCCGATGAAGATGTTGGCCAGAATCCAGGTGATGGCACCGGCCGGTGCGGCCACAACTACTGCACGCATGAGCACAAAGATGGTTCTGTCGAGCAGTGAGCGGACCAGGATACGGCCGACCTGGGGCTTGCGGTAAGGAGGCAGTTCCAGTGTAAAAAAGGATGGAACACCTTTCAGAACGGTTTTTGACAGCAGCCAGGAGATCAAGAGGGTGATACCCACACCTACAAGGACAAGGCCGACCACAGACGCTGTTGCTGCCGCTGTACTATAGGAAGTAGCTACAGTACCTCCCAAAAAGATCATGGAAAGGGTGATCAGGGTAGGGAAGCGGCCGTTGCAGGGAACAAAGTTATTGGTTAGGATGGCGATCAGCCGTTCCCGGGGAGACTCGATGATGCGGCAGGAAATCACACCGGCTGCATTGCAGCCAAACCCCATACACATTGTCAGTGCCTGCTTTCCGTGAGCACAGGCTTTCTTAAAATAACGGTCCAGGTTAAAGGCCACCCTGGGCAGGTATCCCAGGTCTTCCAATAATGTAAACAAGGGGAAGAAGATAGCCATAGGAGGAAGCATAACCGATACTACCCAGGCTAATCCTCGGTACATCCCCAGCACCAGTACACCGTGCAGCCAGGCGGGGGCATTTATCATGATGAATAATTTGGTAATTTGATCTTCCAGCCAAAATAGGCCCACAGCAAGCATCTCAGATGGGTAGTTAGCTCCGGTAATAGTTATCCAGAGGATCGCTCCCAGCAGGGCAAGCATGATAGGGATCCCCAGCAGTCGGGAGGTGACGACATTATCGATCTTTTGATCCAGTTCAGATCTTCGCTCCAGTTCGTGGTGGGCTACTTTTTCGGCAATGGCCTCGGCACAGCTGTATATGCTGCCGACAATGGAGTCTCGGATCTCCTGCGTCTCTTTCGGATTTATTTCCTGCGCAAGATTAGAAAGAAGTGAGGATAGGGAGGAGTTCAGCGTGCCCATGCTGCCGTTCCCTCCTTTATTACAGCCCTTACGGAATCATCCTCCAGGCGGCTCCAGATGGCTTTTATAATGCTGGAATCCCCTTCCAGCAGGCGCAGGGCGATCCAATAGTGATTTACCCACTTCGGTAGAAAGGGACGGATCCTCGCCTCCAGCTGCGTAGCAGCCTGTTTTATATATGGCTCATAGGTAACGCGCCTGGGAGATGTGACAGTAACTCCTGTTGCCACATCCAGGATGGCATCCTTTAATTTATCAAGCCCTACACCATCACGGGCAGTTGTGGGTATACAGGGCACCCCCAGTTCCCTGGAAAGTGTATCAACATCCACCCGAATCTTTCTTCTCTTGGCTTCATCCATCAAGTTGACACAAACTACGACTTTCGGAGTGATCTCCATCACCTGCAGCACCAGGTTCAAGTTGCGTTCTAAACAGGTGGCATCAGTCACAACTACAGTAGCGTTGGGACGGCCGAGGCAGATGAAGTCCCGGGCTACCTGTTCATCGGCTGATGTTGCCAAGAGGGAATAGGTCCCTGGGAGGTCCACCAGCAGGATTTTATTATTCCTGTGTATAAAGCTTCCTTCAGCCCTGAGAACGGTTTTCCCCGGCCAGTTGCCGGTATGCTGCTTCAACCCGGTCAAGGCGTTGAACACCGTGCTTTTTCCGGTGTTGGGGTTCCCTGCCAGTGCTATTACCAATTGGTCCGGCAGGGGTTTCAGCCCGAAGTCGACATATGTTAATTCCATCTTGCTTTTCCTCCATCATTTTTAGTCAATAGAAATCAAAATTTGGTTTGCGTCCTCATTGCGCAGGGCAATGATCGCACCCCTGATATTAAAGGCAGCGGGATCTCCTGCCGGACTACGGCGGATAGCCTCTACCCAGGAACCGGTTACCAATCCCAGATCTAAAAGATGGCGCCTGATCAGTCCCTGGGCGGTAAGAGAGGCTACTCTTCCAGACCCGCCATTGGGAAGTTGTGAAAGCGGCACTATACTTACTGACATAAAATTAACCTCCTTTACATTGGACGAATCAGAATGTTATCCTTTTTTTGTAGCATTTGTAGCATTTGTAGTAGCGGATAACAAAGTTAGCCGCGGTTAAATCAAATTATGATAGTAATATATTGCAATGTGGGTTTTTAGGTGCCTGTCCGAAACTTACCTATTATGCAGGAAATAGTTAATTTGTGACGAAAGGGTTATTATAAAGAGGTGTTTATAAATAATTTAGCTATTGAGGGTGATTCTTGGAATGAGCAAAAGAGTTAAGGCAAAAAAAGACCTTCGCAGCAGAAGGACTATTTTTCTATTTGTGATTGGGATACTCCTTGTTGCAGGGTTTGCTTTCTATGACCAGCTGATAATCTCCGATAATATAGATAGACTTAGTAGTTGCAGTGAAGGTAATAATACCAATAGTGAAATCGGTTGGAGGGAAGATGATAACGATCGTACCCTTCATGCTATAGCTAGACAAAAAGAGGCAAAGAGAGTTGCTGCCAGAGATGCTGAAAGATTGGCGATGGTATCACAGAACGAAACAGCCAATAACACTGTCAAGCTGCAGTCGAATCTTTCTGCTAGTAGAGCTATGGATGCCAAGCCTTGGATGGGATTATACACGATTGATGTAAGTATTAGTGAACAAAAGGTACGCATTTATTATGGGGATATATTAATCAAGGAATGGATAGTATCGACTGGAAAGGATAACTGTACACCGTTAGGCACCTTTACTACCCAACAAAAGGGTGATTGGTTCTTCAGCGAAAAATACCAGCAAGGAGGCAAGTGGTGGGTAGCTTTCCAAGGGAATTATCTATTTCACAGCGTTCCTATGGATCGCAATCAGAAAATAATTCCGGAGGAAGCAGAAAGACTCGGGATACCGGTTTCTCATGGGTGTATCCGCTTGGAAGTTGAGCATGCAAAATGGCTTTATGATAATATCCCCAGGGGGACACTTGTTGTTATTCACAACTAGCCTTGTTTTATCCCACAAACCAGGGCATCTGCAATATCATCTAGAAGTGGTTCCTTTTTTGCCCGCAAGAGCAGTTCCCTTCCTTTTAAGACACCGGGCAGGTTGACACTCCTCTTCTCTGGTCGGTGAGCGTTGACAACCTCCCTCTCCAATTGATCATATTGGTGCACTCTAAACCTCTCAATTCCAGCCTTGTCTGCACATCTTTCCAATAAGGCTAAGGTTGGATCCCTGTAGAGCTTATCTGACCTTATTAAGATCATTTCGCAGTCAGCAAAAATATCCTTCTGCTTTCCAAAAATAATGGGACTGGAGATCTGCTGAAAGGCAAATCTCATAATTTCAATAGAATATTTTTTGGTAGTATTGACAAACAGAACCTATAGGGATAAGATCACTATAGGCGTAATACACATAGAGGAGATAATCACAATGTGCGATCATCATTCAGAAAATAAAAAAATGTCGGGCTGCCGCTGTGGCACTGGACTACCTGTGGAGAAATTCATGCAGCCGTGTTTGCTCCTGCTTCTCAAGCAGCGCTCTGCCCATGGCTATGACATGATTCAGCTGCTTCCGGAATTCGGTTTTAGTGATAGGCTGGATCCGGGTACAGTTTATAGAAACCTGCGTCGTCTGGAGGAGGATGGATTGGTAACATCTCATTGGGATGTTGGTGAAGGGGGTCCTGCCAGGCGTCTGTATGGCCTTACCGATGAGGGGGAGGAGATGCTTCATGCCTGGGCCGTCCACATCAGGCAGCAGCGCAAACGAATGGATGACTTTTTAGACAGGTATCGATTACTTTTTGATAAAGATAACAAGGACCTTTGAAAAGGGGGTGAAAAATGTGTGTTGCTCTGATCATCCTGTCAAGGTAGATAGCTGTGGCTGTGGCTGCAGTGGCGGTTTCAGCAGGCGCTTCTTCAGCAGGCAAGAGAAGATCACCAAACTGGAGGGGTACCTGAAGGATCTACGGGCGGAAACAGAAGCTGTTGAAGCCAAGATTAAATGTCTAAAAGAGGAGAAATAAGATTTAACGAAAATTAACACCCTGGTTGTTCCAGGGTGTTTTTTTGGATAATCAGAAAATGGTGACTGTCACTCGGGACTGAATAATCAGACAATGCTGACTGTCACCTGGGACTCTTTATGCACATGACAAAAGGACCGTCCCTTTGTCATGTTTTCGGCTTCTGACCTTTGGTCCCTTGCAGGTATCATAACAAAGGCTTAGAATTAGATAACTGCCAGTGGTGCAATATCGTAATCGGTAGTAGTATTGACTTTACCGGAAACGATGATTATTAAGGAGAAAACTATTGAAATTTTACGAAAAACTCCAGACGAAAGCAGAGCAACTAGTACAGGATAAGGGACTGCAAGGGTATCCCGTTGAGGTGAGCGGCAAGGTGCTGAAGCCTGAGGAAGCCATCGGCAGACCTGAACGGCGTGATTTTCCACTTCTTCAGGGTAAGGAATTAATGGTGGAGGCTGAGTTTCAGGGCCACAAAGGACAGGCTTTCACCAGCGAGCCCCAGGTATTTCAGGGGACAATAGAGGAGATATTGATTACTCCACTGCGAAAGAAGAGCAACGGGGAGATGGCTGTATTCATTGCCACCTTAAATGCTGTAATGAGCTATTTGGGTATGGCGGAAAAAATGCGGCACTGCAGTGATGAAGAACCTGAAAGGTGTTCCCGGGAATTATGTGCTTTTTTAAAGGGAAAGTACGGAAATGTCCGGGTAGGGATAGTGGGCTATCAACCGGCGATGATCGATCATCTGCATCGTGAGTTTACTATCCGGGTGCTTGATCTGAACCCTGACAACATCGGTAAGATCAAAAATGGGGTACTCATTGAGGACGGAAAGAAGCACAAGGATGCTGTGATCCAGTGGGCTGACCTCCTTCTGGTGACCGGGAGTACGGTGGTCAACGGTACAATAGAAGACTATTATGGTTTAGAAAAGCCCGTACTCTTTTATGGAAATACCATAGCTGGAACAGCGGTTCTGATGGACCTAAAGAGAGTATGTTATTACGGTAAATAAAGTAGAAATATATTGCTAAGCAGATATTTTTTGTATCACGTGTATCACAGTGAATCACAGGGGGACGGTTTTCCTGCCTCCTCATCACTGACAAAAAGCAAACCCAAATCCTTTTTCGGCTGCAGCCTCAGCTGTTTCAAAGTTTTTAGAGTGTAAACCATACAGGCGATGGCCTGTCCATTGTCCTCTACCCCACGGCCATAGATACGGCCATCTTTGACAACAGGAGAAAACGGATCGGTCTCCCAGGCGTTGAGGTCCCCAGCAGCAACAGTATCCATATGCCCTGCAATCCAGAGTGTCCCCTCCTCACCACTGCCCGGCAGACGGCTGACCAGGTTAAGCCGCTTCCCTTCTGGCACAGAGTCATCATCAACTTCCATAATCTCAACCGGCAGATTATGACTTTTTAGAAAATTAGCCAGCCACATGGCTCGCTTATACTCTCCCTTCCCACCAAAGGTTGGATTAACGGCAGGGATAGAACATAATTCAACCAGAAACTCAACCATCTCATCCCTTAATGATTCGACAACCCCAGCAATATCTTCAATAGTGCTCACACTACCCACTCCGTTTGATTGGATATTTTTGATTCCCTGATATAGAATATACCCTCAATTGTCAGTTGTAAACGAATTGTGGGTACTGCTCTGATTTTAATTTCGCGTGGGAAAACCGCTCGGCAGAACCGTCCCGGTGATCGGTTCACCTTTGTCAATGGGTTAAACAGCTGGAAAAACTCCAGTGAAATCCAAGAGAGTAAAAACCAGGTCACTTTAAATGTACATGACCGCCAGATCAATGATTTATTTAAAGCGTTAAAAAAATATGATGTTAAGTCCAGTGCTTTGTCATTGGTTCTTTTTCCGACAAGGATATTTCTCTTCTTTGTAGAAAAAACAAGTATACGGTTATGCCAGCAGATAAACAACATATTATGCCAGATGCTTGGCTTAGAAGTGGGAGGTTTTTTTATTGGGTTTTTTCAAAGATATGAGTGATAGTGCCATCAATTTATCGCAGTACCGGCGTTTTGCCAATCAACCATGGGGAAAAGTAATTTCTTACTTACTGCTTATAATTTTAATCCTGGGCATACCGGTTCTCTTATCCATTGTCTTTGATTTTAATAAGGAAGTAGATAATTGGGTTGCCGAATTCAATAAAAATATACCCGATTTTGTGTTAAAGGATGGGGAATTGGCGGTTTCGGGGGAAATGCCTCTGATTTTTGAAGATAAAAGCGGTGAAGAAAAGAGCATTTATGTTATTGATACCAGCGGCGAGACAGATGGAAGCGTTTTAGATGATTATGATACTGGGATGTTCATTTCGAAAAAAGAGGCGGTAATCAAACGCAGCGCATTAGAAAAACAGACTTTTAGTTTTTCTGCGTTCCAAGGCGGGGAAATTCATAAAGCTGATGCTGAAAAGTATTTATCCTATATGAAATTGATAGGCATCTTTATTGTATTGTTTGGTCTAATTTATTTCTTCCTATCAAAGCTTTGTACAGCTGTGGTGTTGGGTTTTGTCTGTCTGATCTTTTCGGTAATCCAAAATACTGGTTTGCAGTACAGCGAAACATTCAAAATTGCTATTTATGCTCTTACAATACCAACTCTTTTTCAGGCACTACAGCATATCCTTGCGCCGCAATTTATTTATGGGTTGTTTATTTACTATACAATAGCTTTACTATACCTTTGGTTTGCAGTGCGGGCAATACGGATTTCTAATGCAAAACCTTAGCAGGATACCTGGTCCAAATTAGGTAGCAAGCAGCAAGGCATGCATACATTTCTGTATATAGAAAGTCAATGGGTATTTCAAAGGTTTTCTTGAAATGGGCTACTTGATGCAGGTCGAGCATGGTTTCGTTGAAAATAACGATATGATTGACATCAGGCAGTATGCCAAACAGAGCACTGATCAGGATAAATGGATCCCCTGTTCGCTTGGTGGTGAGCAGCAGAAAAAGAATCGCTAAAAATCCCAGGGGGAAGTTCCAGGCGGAGTTGTCGAAGTGGGGGATGGCGTCAAGCAAGAAGTGAGATCCCAGGGCAAACACTGGGCTGAGAAGTTTATTGCCTCTCATAAACACATAGATAAGAGAACCTGTAAGCAGGTGAGTTGCTCCAGTCATTATTCAACTTCCCTCAAGGTTAACATTTCCGGGTGTTTGACCGATTTAAAACCCGGTCCAAAAGCCGGGATTTTACTTCTTTGTCGCCTGTGTCGAAATCATCAACCAGAAACTTTTCCTTATCAGATCTCCTGAGCTTAGTTTAAGTAAATAGACATAAATTAATCTGGGAAAACAATCCATGGCTGTCTATATGCAGAAACCTTTCGGAAAAGATGAGGTAAATAACGTTTTTGTTGACAGCATAACCTAAACATGTCTATAATGTGAGAGTGAGCAATCACTCTCATTATGTATATATGTATAATAGTATAATACTTGCGGGGGCCAATCATGGAAATAGCAGAAGCGAGCAGTACCCAGAAGAAAATCATAGATGCCGCTATTAAGGTTTTTTCGGAAAAGGGCTTTGAGGGAGCTACTACCAGCGAGATTGCCCAGGAGGCCGGTGTCGCTGAAGGAACGATTTTTCGCCATTTTGACACAAAAAAAGGGATACTGCAGGGCATTCTTATCAGTGCTGTTACAAGTTTCCAGAGACCGCAGATCATGGTCTCTTTAGCGAGGATGATCGAGAAGGGGGAAGATCATTCTTGTGTATCTATGGTCAAGGAACAATTGGATGTAATTGAACAGCAACTCCCATTGCTAAAGCTGCTATTTTATGAGGCCCAGTTTCATACAGAAGTTCAAGAGATTATTCTAGAGAAGATTGCCAGGCCTATTCTTGATCTCCTTAGCCAGTCCATAGGCAAACGGAAAAATATGAGAGAATTCCGGTGTTTTGATTCCAACCTCATGGCTATTACACTGATCTCGTCCCTTTGGGGATATGTAATATGGAAGCAGATAGCATCGGAGGAGGAGACTATCGACGAAGAAGAGGCTTTAATACAAGTTCTGCATATTTGGCTAAAAGGTGTACAAGCAAATCTGCACGATTGCTGAGGAGGTTTGTATTTGATGCCGGTTCGGGTGGGTATTCCGCGTTATTTGGGTTATTTCTCTTTTTATCCCTTATGGAAGACCTTTTTCGAAGAATTAGGGTTGGAGGTGATCACATCCCCTCCTACTAACCAGGAGATTCTCAATGAGGGAGTGGCGGAAGCGGTTAATGACGCCTGTATTCCTATTAAATTGTACCACGGTCATGTAGCGGCAATTAAGGATAAGGTGGACATGCTTTTTGTGCCTCGTTTTGTCAAGGTGCGTAAGCTGGAAACGGAAACCTTTTGCCCTAAGTTTTTGGGGCTTCCTGACTTGCTTCAGGCTTCTATCAACAACCTGCCTGAACTGCTTGACACAAGGGTTGAACTTACCAGTGGGCGTTTTGAGCTTTTCCGTATTGCCAGGGAGATAGGGGAGAGGTTTGGAGCAAGCCTTGCCAAGATAACCAAGGCGTACCTCTCTGCCTGCTGGGATCTACGGCGGTACTGGGGATTGATGTGCAAGGGAATATTGCCATATGATGCAATAGAGTGTATGGAAAAGGGGTACCAAGCAAACCGGCAAAAGGAGCAGGGGGCATTGTCCATTGCTGTGCTGGGGTATCCTTATCTTGTCTACGACGAGTTTATCAACATGGATTTAGTTAAAAAACTGAATAGCCTTGGGGCAAAAGTATTTACCGCAGAGATGATTTCTCCCGGACGACTGCTCAGGGAGGCAAAAAACATGCCTAAGCAAATGTTTTGGTACTATTCCAATCGTGCTATGCATGCAGCTTACTATTATTTAAAAAAGAAGAGGGTTGATGGAATTATACATGTTACTGCTTTTGCCTGTGGACCCGATGCTATGCTGGACAGGCTTATGGAAATGGAGTCCAAAGAGTGGGGGCGTATGCCTTTTCTGACTCTTTCTATTGATGAGGAAACAGGAACAGGTGGGGTAGATACGCGCCTGGAAGCCTTTATTGATATGTTGAAAAGGAGAAGGGTATAGTCGTGAAGATTACATTTCCGCACATGGGTTATTCTTATATAGCTTTTAAGATGCTGCTCAATGAACTGGGTTATGAAGTGGTGGTTCCTCCAGAACCAAGCAAAAGGACTATCGACCTGGGTGTCCGGTATGCACCTGAATTCGCCTGTATTCCTTTTAAGGTGCTGCTGGGAACCTACTTGGAGACCATAGAGATGGGTGCAGAGGTGGCTATCACATCAGGTGGTATGGGACCCTGTAGAGCGGGGTACTATGGCATTATGCATCAAAGGATTTTGAATGAATTGGGCTATGATTTTCATCTGCACATTTTCGAACCCCCTCAAGTCAATTATCTGGACTTTATCAAAAAACTAAAAGCAGTTAAGCCCCGTGGTGTGTCTTGGCGTACCTATATTCAGTTGATTAAAAAGGGATATGGCAAACTTGAAGCCATCGATGAGATGGAGTACTTAATGTATAGGATTATGCCCTTCGAGATCAACAGAGGGGATACTGCAAAGGCATTTTATAAAGTGCTGGAAATACTGGATGAGGCACAAACCACAGAGGAGATCGAAGATGCCCGGTGGGAGTGCAGGAAAATCATCGCCAAAGTGCCTCAGGACAGGTCCCGTGTTCCTCTTAAAATTGGAATCATCGGTGAGATCTATGTTGTCCTGGAGCCAGCGGTAAACTTCTATATTCAGAGGACCCTTGGGGAAATGGGTGTGTACACAGATCGCTCCATTTGGCTGACCTCCTATACTCAGAAGAATGTTCTTGTGGAAGGGAAAGTCGGAGAAAAGGATATCCATGATATGGCACACCCTTATCTCAATGAATTGATTGGTGGCCATGGGCTTAACAGTATCGGGGAGATTGTGATCTACGCTGAGGATGGTTATGATGGTGTTATTCAATTGGCGCCTTTTTCTTGTATCCCGGAAATCATGGCTAAAGGCATCGTTCCCCGGGTGAGCAGGGAGGAAGGGATACCGGTGATGACCATTTTTATTGATGAACAGACCGCTGCCGCAGGAGTGATAACGCGGCTGGAGGCTTTTTTGGATCTGCTTAAACGCAAAAGAGAACAAAAAGCTATAAAAGAAAAGCGCCTTGCTTAATAGTTTTGGGAGGATAGGTCATGAAAAAAGGTTATCTAGGAATTGATGTGGGTTCGGTAAGCACTAATTTAATAGTAATTGATGAAAATGACGAGGTATTGGCATCTTTGTATCTTAGAACTCAGGGACAGCCGATTCGGGTTATCCAAGAGGGTATGAAAGAAATATCCAGCCTTGTTCCAGCTGATGTAGAGATCCATGCAGCGGGTACTACAGGCAGTGCCAGGTACTTGGGAGGTATCATGGTTGGAGCAGATATTATAAAAAATGAGATCACTGCTCACGCTATAGGCACATCACGTTTTGTACCAGGTGTACAGACAATTTTGGAAATTGGTGGCCAGGACTCTAAGATCATAATTTTGCGAGATGGCATCGTCACCGACTTCGCCATGAATACGGTCTGTGCTGCGGGAACAGGTTCATTTTTAGACCAGCAGTCGGCACGACTCTGTATCCCTATCGAGGATTTCGGTGAGTTGGCTTTGAAATCCAAGAATCCTGTACGCATTGCCGGGCGATGTGCGGTTTTTGCCGAATCTGATATGATTCATAAACAGCAGCTTGGCCACAGTATGGAAGACATTATTGCAGGGCTGTGTGATGCTCTGGTACGTAATTACTTAAATAATGTAGGTAAGGGCAAAGAGATTCTTCCTCCTATTGCTTTCCAGGGAGGGGTTGCTGCTAATGCCGGGATGAAAAAGGCATTTGAAAAGTCCCTCAACCATGAGGTAATTATTCCAAAAAATTTTGCTGTAATGGGTGCATTAGGAGTAGCTATCATCGCCCGGGAAGCAGTACAAAAGAAGAAAGAAACCACGTTCAAAGGCTTCGAGGTTACCGATTTCAGCTATAAGACACGCAGCTTTGAGTGTCAATCCTGTCCTAACAGGTGTGAAGTAGTCCAGTTCTTCCAAAACGGTGAAGTGATCGCTCGCTGGGGCAGCCGCTGCGGCAAGTGGGATGTGCAAGCCAGCTAAAAGCGTGACACGGGGACGGTCCTTTTGTCACGTTTTGAACGTGACAGGAGGACGGTTCCTGTGGCTGGTGTGAAGGGGCTACTAACTAACTACTATTATTACCCCTTGACAAGAGGGGTTTTTGGTTATATGATACGTTTAGAATTTACTAAACGTACAGAATGAATGGTATTGTCTGATGGAAAAGAAGCCAGTTCGAGCTGGTGATAAATGATACCCGTTTTCTGGAGGAGGGGGGATCATGCCTGGTAGAGGCAAGGAAGTTTTTTCGAATACCAGGAAAAGCACCTCGGTTCGGCAGTTTGTGTT
>DUMY01000101.1 GCA_012839645.1 Syntrophomonadaceae bacterium | reverse complement strand
TTGGGAATTACAACACGGCCTAGATCATCAATGCGTCGTACAATACCTGTAGCCTTCAAGTTCTATCCCCCCTTCACTTAAAGATAAGAATCTTCAGGAATAGTATATAACCAATTGGGGGGATTTATTCATTTTTTTCCATGCTCTTGCTAATAAATTAAGCCTTAGCCACCTTAATCTGGTAGCACGGATTTTTTAGTATTGTACATAATACGACCGGCTCCACGCAGACTCTCCAAGTAGTGCATGATTTTCTCCTGCTTCTTTTCGGAAAGCAGTTCCTGATGCAGCAGATCCTTTACATCTTCATAACTGGCCTGGCCTGCATCCTTTTTTTCAAAGTTCCAGAGTACATGGTAACCATATTCTGTCTTTACCGGCTCCTGACTGAACTCCCCAGGTGAGAGACGGAAAGCCTCTTCTTTAAATTCCTCGGCAACAGGTGAATCTTTACTGATGTCATCCAGGATGCCTTTGTTTTTTTCCACTGAAGGATCATTGGATTTTTTTACAGCGAGTTCCTTGAAATCAGCCCCCTCTTTCAGCTCTACAATTATATCTCGTGCGTCCTTTTCAGTATCGACCAAGATATGCCCTACACTGACCCGCTCAGGTAAAACCAGTAGCTCCTTGAGCTCCTGATAGGTCTGGCGAATGTCACCTTCTTCGACTACAACATCACTTGTAACCTGATCCAACAGTTCCTGGATCATCATGCTTTCTTCCAGCATTCCCCTGAGCATGGCTTCTGTCATTCCCTGTTCTTTTAGGACATTTTGAAAATTCTCATGCCCACCAGCCTGCAGCTGAGCCATCATTAACTGGTTTTCAATTTCTTCTTTATCGACCCTGATTCCGGATTTCTTGGCAGCCTGGTACAGCAAAGCACGGTCCATCAGCTGGTTCAGGGCCTGCTGCTGCATCTGTCCTTTTAATGCCTTCCCTTGCTCATCCTGGAAATCAATATCGTAATACATCTTCAGTTCCTCCTGAAGGCGAGCTGTTTCCAATTCGAGATCATTCTCAGCAACTTTATAGCCATTAACCTGAACTACCCAGTCCCCATGGTATACCCACCACAACCAAATACCCCCTAAAGCAACTATCAGGATAAAAACTAAAACTTGAGGCAGATATGTTCTTCCTTTTTTTGCAGAGCGTGTTGCTGGGTCCAAAAATATTCCTCCTTCCCAGTATAACCGGAGTGAGTATGTGTTCATCCTATTGAGGTTCGCCACCACAAGCAAATCTCCTGCTTTTTACGAATGCAATAACCAACCGCCAACCCTAAATGCGGAGGCCGGAAGCCAGAAGTCGGAAGTCCGATATACATGAACGTGCACCGGGGACTGTCCCCCTTGTACGCGTTGCATTATCATCCTTTTTCCAACCACTAACGACCAACGACTAACCACTAATCAGTGCTTTTTTGAGCATCGCAATCAGATCCCTGGGTGCTAGGCCCCTGGTATCCAACCGAATCTCCAGTCCCCCCACTGTGGAAAAACTAAGGCGGCGCCCGAAAACACTGTTCCAATAAGCCAACTGCTCACTGGAAGGTACTGCCCCTTCCTCAAACTGCATAACCAGAGTATAGCCCGAATGCTGAACCTCCTGGACGTGTAATTCACTTACCCGCACCCTGATGCTGGCTAGATCAAAAAGATAGCTAACTGGATCCGGCATCTTGCCGAAGCGGTCACGCACCTCTCTGGCTAAATCCACCACTTCTTTCAGACCACCTGCCGTAGAAAGGCGCCGATATATATCCACCTTTTGTCTCCCATCTTTGATATATGAATCAGGGATGTATAAATCGACCCGCAGGTCCAAGAAGGGGGCCGCCGGTTTTTTCTCGGGAAGCTTTTCACCTTTGAGTTCCCTTACAGCTTCCTGAAGCAAGCTGTTATAAAGGTCAAAACCTACAGCAGCCATGTGCCCGTGCTGCTCTGCCCCCAGAATATTTCCTGCGCCCCGGATCTCCAGGTCACGCATAGCCAATTTGAAACCCGAACCAAATTCGGTAAATTCCTGGAGGGCACGCAGTCTTTTTTCCGCCTGTTCTGTCAGCACCTTGTCTCTCGTAAAGGTAAAATAAGCATATGCCAAGCGGTTGGAGCGGCCAACCCGACCGCGCAGTTGGTAGAGCTGAGACAACCCAAACCAGTCAGCGTTTTCCACAATCAGTGTATTGACATTAGGAAAATCCAGCCCACTTTCGATAATAGTGGTACAGACCAAACAATCGAACTCCCTGTTCAAAAAATCCCACATTACCTTTTCCAGGTCATCCTCCTTCATCTGCCCGTGGGCGATGCGAAAAGAAGCCTCAGGCACTAATCCCTGGAGATAATAAGCGGTTGAGGAAATGGTCTGCACGCGATTATGCACATAGAAAACCTGGCCACCCCGCTGGATCTCTTTCAGAATAGCATCCCGCACCATCTCAGGTTCGTACTCCAGCACATAGGTCTGCACCGGCAGGCGGTCCTCCGGGGGAGTTTCAATAAGGCTCAGGTCACGCACCCCACCCAGAGACATCTGTAGGGTACGCGGAATAGGTGTCGCTGTCATAGCGATTACATCCACATTGGCTTTGAGCATTTTGATTTTTTCTTTATGAGCAACCCCGAAGCGCTGTTCCTCATCGATCACCAGGAGCCCTAAATCCTTGAAAACAACATCCCCGGAAAGCAGCCGGTGGGTACCGATGATCACATCTACAAGGCCTTTTTGTAAATCTACGAGAGTTTTCTTTTGTTCCGATGGTGTCCGGAACCTACTCAACATATCCACGCGGACTGGATAATGAGAAAAGCGGTCCTTAAAAGTGAGGTAATGCTGGTTGGCGAGCACTGTTGTGGGCACCAGGAGTGCCACCTGTTTCCCATCCTGTACAGCCTTAAAAGCGCCGCGGATTGCCACCTCAGTTTTGCCAAACCCCACATCACCGCAGATAAGGCGGTCCATAGGGCGCTCCCTTTCCATATCTACCTTTAGCTCATAGATGGCTTGTTTCTGATCCGGTGTCTCCTCATAGGGAAACCTGTCCTCAAACTCCCGCTGCCAGACAGTGTCCTGGGAAAATGCATAACCTTCAGCCTGGCTGCGCTGCACATAAAGAGCAAGTAGATCTTCAGCCAACTCCTGAACACGCTTTTTGACCCGCTGCTTGACGCGAGCCCAATCACTGCCTCCCATCCGAGAAAGCCGTGGTGTAGCCCCTTCTGGCCCCGTGTACTTCTGAACCAGATCCACTTGCTCCACCGGAACAAAAAGCCTCGCCTCTCCAGCATAAACAATCTCCAAATAATCCCTTTTGATATTATCTGTTTCCTTCTCACAGATACCCACATAGCGTCCAATTCCGTGATGTACATGCACCACAAAATCTCCAGGGCTGAGTTCAGGGACATGATCAGCAGCTGCTGCCCGTCGCCTCCGTGCCCCTCTCACCTTTTTGCCGCCATACATCTCCTCTGCAGTGACAACAGCCAGAATACCCGGAATTTCAAAGCCATGGGTTAAAGAGCTTGTGCCTACCTGCAAGCGCCCCTTCCTTAAATATTCCTGCCACTTATTTACCATCTGGAAGGATATTTCCAGATCTTTTAATTCTCTTTCTAGCTGCTTCAAATTGGCTCCGGTATTTGTCAACAGAAGAACTGTTGTTTTCTTTCGCAGCCATTCCTTGATCTCCTGGACCAAGATATCCGGGCGTCCCAGAAATGGCTGCATCTCCTTTGTAGAAAAGCTGAACAATGATTTTGGTTCTATCAAAGGAACCCGGGTCAACAGACGGGAATGACAGATCAAAGGGTATTCCGTCATTTTTTCCAGCAGATGATCGCCATCAAAGTAGTGTTCCTGCCAGGGGGTAAAAGAATTCCCCTCCCGAAAGAAGCGCCTGTAGTCTGAATCAAGGAGCACAGTGCGCGCCCGGCACTGTTCCGGAAAGCGCCCAGGCTCCTCCAGAAAAACTAAAGAATTATCAGGAAGATATTCCAAAAGAGAGACCTGGTCTGTGTAAAAATAGGGCTGCACCAGATTAAGAGATCCGCCCGTCCCTTCCCTGGCCATCTCCAAAAGCCTATTAACCCGTCGCTGAAGACGAGCCAGTGCATTCCTGCTCCCCTTTAGCGCACTTTTTCTCTTTTTATAGGCATCCTGGATGCGCTCTACAGCAGGGGCAGCAAGATCCGGGTGATAAACAAACTCCCGTGCGGGCCAAATTTCTATTTCATCAAGGCTTTTTTGAGACCGCTGAGTCTCAGGATTAAGCCTTCTGAGAGAGGTAATCTCATCCCCCCAAAATTCCAGACGGACAGGCAGCTCATAAAAGGGATAGATATCCACCACATCCCCCCGTATCGCAAACTGCCCTGGCCCTGAAACAGTTTCTAATCTTTCGTAACCGGCTAGAACCAGGCGCTGTGCCAGGTTATCATGATCTATTTCCTGATGCAGCCGTAGAAAAAGGGCAGCCCGCTCCCAATATTCCGGTGGAATGAGCTTGGGCAGCAGTGCCTCCACAGAGGCGATGACCACCGTCTTTTCTCCATGCCCTCGTAGAGAAGCTAAAGCCTGCAGGCGCCCAGCCGCAGGTTCCCGGCTGGCTGCCACCACTTCAAAGGGCAAGGCTTCCGCCGGATTAAACACCACGACCTGCCGATCAGGCATGAGCAGCTCCATGTCCGCCGCCCAGGAAATCACTTGATCATACCCCGGAACAATTACCAGAAGCGCGCCCTTAAATCCCCCATTGGAGAAAAGGGAAGCCGCAGCCAAGGATCCGGCAGAACCTGCCAGTCCTGAAAGCAGCATAGGAAACTTCCCCTTTTTTAAGGCTTCAACAGCTTCGTTATAGCCAGGAATTTTTTTCAGGATATTGCGCATGTAAAACCACCTTTTTGACCACATCAAAAATACGGTAGGATTCATAGAAACCCCCCGAAACTTTACCCCAGTGTTCATTATATCATCCAGGATGACACTTTAATACAACCTGCCACAGGGACAGTTCCCGCAATTTCCCGCTTCCAACCTCCCACTTCCCACATCTCATTTTTTTTTGGACGGTTCTCGCGTCTCACGTCCACTCTAGTGCAGGCGCGTGCAGGTGGGTGGTTTTCCAACGACTAACCACCCACCACCAACCACTAAAAAACCCCGCCTCAATTGAGACGGGGTTTTTGACCGCATTTGAGTCAGCGTACACCCGTGGGCACAAACATATCAATAATGCCGACAATGGCAGCAGCGATAAGGGCTCCCAAGACAGTCACTCTCAAACCTGGGATAATAAACTGGAGTAGGTAGAAGATCACCGCTGAGACCACAAACCCGACCCCGCCGCGTGCATATGGTGAAATGTTGCGGCCAAAAAGGGTTTCGAGTCCGAATCCGATCGCAGCAATCAGAACAGCTGCCAATAGAGCATGCCAGAAAGACAGCCTGGTAAAACCAGGAGTAATATAGCTCACAACCATTAACACAATCGCAGCCACGAGAAATCTTATTACGTGAGCCAACCAGCCCTGCTCGGCCATACTGGTGACTCCTCCACCAGGACCTCCACCAGCACTTCCACCAGTGGGAGTATCGCCATGAGTCCCTTTGTTCTCATCTGCCATGTTGTCACCTCCCCCCTAGTTAAACTAGGCCCTGTGCCGTTTTCTTTGATAAATAACGACAGCAGGAAGCATTATCCATAGTTTAACCAAAAAAGGGGATTTCATGCATTGTTCTAATTATACTTGTTCATGGCAGTTTGGATGCCATCGGTTGCCCAGCAGCGGGCAGCATCCCCAGCTAACTTCCAGACATCTTCGAAAAAGGATCTATCTTCCCAGGGAAAAGGATCCAAAACATAATCTACTGGATTTGTACCCTCTGGCGGCCGCCCAATCCCGATGCGCAGCCGCGCAAAATTCCGCGACCCTAGGTGTTCGATCACAGACTGCACACCCTTATGCCCTCCGGATCCACCTCCCGGGCGCAGCCTAACCTTTCCTGAGGGTAGATCCAGATCATCATGGATAACCAGTAAATCCTGAGGCTGAAGGTGCAGCTGCCTCAGCAAAGGCTGTACCGCTTTGCCACTGAGGTTCATAAAGGTGAGTGGCCGCACCAGCACAACCAACATGTCTTCAATTTCTACAGTGCAGATGCTGGCTAGGCTGCGATACTTTTTCCATCCATCCCTGCTGCCTGAAATGCTTTCCACTGCCCGAAAGCCCGCGTTATGACGTGTTTGAGCATAACGCGGACCAGGATTCCCCAGGCCGAGAATCAATTTTGCAGCTGAGCCGGTAATAGAATTACGCGGGTGTGTCAATTTCCGCAGCCAGGCGAACATTTACTCCTCTCCTTGTTCTCCCTCTTCTCCCTCATCTTCAGCTTCTTCGGCTTCGAGGAGATCCTCTTCGTCAAGCTCCTCTTCCTCTTCCTCTTCCTCGTACACAGGTGCAACGATCATAGCAATAACCGAATCCGGTTCAGACATGATCTGCACACCCTCAGGTGCTTCTATGTCCTCAACAGTAACCTGGTCACCCATATGCAAGCTGCTGATGTCTACTTCCAAATGTTCAGGCATCTGGGTAGGCAAGCAGGATATTTCTACCCTACGCAGCATATGCTGTAAGATCCCTTCCTCTTTTAAACCGGGGGCTTCCCCAACAAGGACAACCGGAACCTCTGTTTCGATCTCTTCAGTTAACACGATCTGGAAGAAATCGGCATGCAGGAGATCCCGCCGGATAGGATCCCGCTGTATCTCGCGACACATCACCAGGTAGGGATCCCTCTCTTCTCCGTTAGCAATATCCAGGTTAATCAAAGTGGTCCCAATACTGTGTTCGGTAATTATTTTCTCCAATTCCTTTGTGGGAACCTGGATCAAGATATTTCCAACCTCTCTCCCATAGAGGACCGCCGGTATCATCCCCTGGTGGCGCAAGGTGCGCACACTCCTTTTGGGGCCGCGCTCCCTCCTTTGTGCACTTAAGCTGATACTTTCCATCTTTTAAACACTCCTGTTTCCTATTTTTTTTGCTTGTTTAATAACTCTAATAAGTTCCTTACCTAGTTTAGCCCGAAAACAAGGCAAAAATCAAGTGATTTGAGGCATACCATACCATCTGGACCAATATATTTTAAGTAATTTCTTTAATCTTGAGAACTATATAATCAATCATAATCAAGGAGGCGAGATCAGTTGCGTAGAAGCCGCCAATTTCTCTCCTTACCTGTGGTTACCCTTGAGGAGGGTAAAGAGATCGGGCGCATCCGGGGGCTTGTGATTAATCATCAGTCCGGTGTAATCGCAGCGCTTCTTGTTCAGCGCGGCAACATCTTTCGCGAACAAAAGGTAATCCCCTATCCTAGAGTTGTGAGTGTAGGAAGCAACGCCCTAACCATCCAAAAAGCAAGCAGTGCTGAACGGATTGCCAGCCTACCCCAGATCCTTACCCTGGTCAAAGAAAATGTCCAATTAAAAGGGTCCCGGGTAATTACCGAGGGTGGTACAGCCTTAGGCCATGTTGTAGAGTACCTGGTGGACCCTACAACAGGGAAAATTGAGGCCTTTGAAGTCAGTGGTAACCCTGCTGAAAACCTCTGGAAAGGCAAAGCTTTTCTCCCAGCAGACGAGGTCCGCACCATCGGCAAAGATGTCATTGTGGTTCGCCAAGGGGCAGAGGAGACCCTCAAAAGAAATGAAGGCATGCTGGCAGAAGGAGTCAAAAGCATCAAGGATACCACCAACCGCTTCGTCAATAAGGCACGTCAACTGCATTCTAAAATGCAGGGGGATGACGAAGAAACCCACACAGAAGAAGAAGATCCTCCAGTGAAGGAACCTGATTAGCTTTCTATTCAAAAAGCTTGCTTACAGAGAGATCCTCGTGGATCCTAATGATGGACTCCCCAAAAAGAGGGGCCACAGTGAGCACCTTCAACCTGGGAAATCGGTCTTCCGGGGCAACCGGTATTGTATTCGTCACAACAACCTCTTTCAATGGGGAGGCCTCCAGACGCTCCCGTGCAGGCCCTGAGAGCACTGGGTGTGTACAGCAGGCATAAACTTCTTTGGCTCCGCGCTCTAGAAGAGTCTCTGCTGCCTTGGTAATCGTCCCGGCAGTATCGATGATGTCATCCACCAGGATAGCTGTTTTCCCTTGAACATCACCCACCAGATGCAGGGCTTCGGCAACATTGGGGCGCGGCCTGCGTTTATCTATAATAGCAATAGTGGTTTCCATACGGCTGGCCATGTCCCTTGCCCTGGATACCCCACCCACATCCGGAGAAACCACTATTGGATCCTCAATGCCGATGTTCTGGAAATATTCGGCGAGAATAGGCACACCCAGCAAGTGATCCACCGGGATGTCAAAAAAACCCTGGATCTGGCCTGCATGGAGATCCATCGTAAGGACTCTAGTGGCCCCGGCAGCGGTAATCAGGTTAGCCAAAAGTTTGGCAGTAATGGGATCCCGAGCTTTTAATTTTCGATCCTGGCGTGCATACCCGTAATAAGGCAAAACTGCGCAGATACGCCGTGCCGATGCTCGCTTTAAAGCATCGATCATGATTAAAAGCTCCATTACATTTTTGTTGGCAGGAGGGCAAGTCGGTTGGATCACAAAAACATCCGCCCCCCTAACACTCTCATTGATGGTTACACCGATTTCCCCATCGCTGAAGTAGGAAACCTGTACATCCCCTAGTTCGATACCCAGGTAGGCAGCAATCTCTTCTGCCAATCCTGGATTGGCATTACCGGTAAAAATCTTCAATTTTTTTGTATAAAGCATCACGCCAATCCCTTCTCTCACTTTGCCTTCTTTCATTCGTCGTACTCCTCTTTTTTCCTCTTTTTCTTCCCCCACTCGGGGATCACAGCCTGTCTGGATCGCTCAACAGCTAAAGAAGCCGGAGGAACATCCTTGGTTATAGTTGACCCGGCACCAACCACAGCATCCTTCCTGACACTGACAGGAGCAACCAGATTGGTATTGCTTCCGATAAATACCCCATCCTCGATGAATGTTTTGTGTTTATGGATACCGTCATAGTTGCAGGTGATGGTTCCAGCACCAATGTTAACATCCGCCCCTATAATAGTATCTCCGATATAGCTTAAATGAGGTATTTTACTCCCTTGTCCCACAGAAGTCGCTTTCAACTCCACAAAGCCCCCAATCTTGACATGGTCAGCCAAAACGTTCCCTGGCCTGATGTGGGAATAGGGTCCAATCTGACACTGATCCCCGATAGTGCTTTCCACAACTACAGAATCCTGTACAGTAACCTCATTTCCTAGGACGGCACTGCAGATTCGTGTTCCGGGGCCAAGGACACACCTCTTGCCTATTATGGTTTTACCTTGGAGAAAAGTAAAGGGGTGAATCACCGTATCCTGGCCCACCTGCACTCCTTTGTCCACATAAGTTGTCCTGGGATCAAAAATTGTCACACCCTCATCCATCAGACGCAGACACTCCCGCTCCCGCAAGACCTGCTCCGCCTCTGCCAGCTGCTGTCGTGTATTGATTCCTGCCGTTTCTATAGTAGGTGCGACTACCGCAGTAACAGGTCGGCGGGCCTCCCGCAGCAGACGGATGCAGTCTGTCAGATAGTATTCCCCCTGCTTGTTGTCCGGCTGTAAACGGTAAATGGTCGCCTCCAGACCTTCTTTTGTGAAAACATAGGAACCGGTATTGATTTCCTGGATTCTCTTCTGCTCTACAGATGCATCGCTTTCCTCAACAATAGCCTCCACCATATTATCCGCAGTTTTGATTACTCGCCCGTATCCTTTGGGATCATCAATAATGCCGGTAAGCACTGCTGCGGCAGACCCTGTATCCTGCCGTGACTTGACGAGTTTCTCCAGGGTTTCAGATGTCAAAAGAGGGGTATCCCCGCAAACAACCAGCACTTCCTTGCAATGATCGGAAAGATGGGGTAGTGCTTGAAGCACTGCATCCCCTGTCCCCAACTGCTTTTCCTGAAGAGCATAAGTATATTCCGGTCCAAGGGCTTCTCGAACCATGTCTGCACCCTGACCGACAACAACAACAACCTCAGTAATCCCTGCATCCTCAACGGCATCCAGAACAAGCCGGACTAAAGGCACCCCGGCGGCACAGTGCAGCACCTTGGGAGTGTCCGACATCATTCTTTTGCCCTGACCTGCAGCAAGAACTACTGCTCCAACTCTCTGCATTTTTTTCACTCCTTGGGTCATGTTTCCACTTAGATGCAAATCCCTCCGAGTATGGGTTCGTGAAACAACAAAAAAGGGAATACCAGATTCCCTTAATAAAAATCCTGCGGTGAACCTTCACTTAACTCCTATTCTACCTCTTGATAAGCATTTAGGATAGCATCCTGAATGGTCTTTCTAGTATCAGAATTAATAGGATGAGCAATATCGCGGAATTCCCCAGCCGGTGTCTTCCGGCTCGGCATAGCTATAAACAAGCCTTTATCCCCTTCAACAACCTTTATATCATGCACTACAAACTCATCATCGAAGGTCACCGAACAGACAGCTTTCATTCTGCTCCCATCCTGTTTCACCTTGCGTATACGAACTTCTGTAACTTGCATTAATTGGTTGAACCCCCTTTACTGCGGTTATTGTCTGAATTTGTGTATTCGCCAAGATTCATAAGAATCCTGCCTGGAAGACAAGAATTTGCATGTTTATTCCCTGGAAAGTTCCTGTGCCAGTTCCAAATCTGAGGATTTGTCAACATCCACTCCGATTTCAGGGTAGCTGCTGACCACAGCACTCCCTCTGGCACCAACCAACTCAGAAACTCTGCGTTCAGCTTCTGCCACAGTAAGCTGCCCGAAAAGGTGTTTCCATAGCATCCCTACACCCACTAGCTTCGCTAGGGCTAGCGGACTCTTGCGTAACCTGACAAATTCCTCCGCTATAGGCAAACAGCGGCTGATGATCTCTTGCCTGATCAGTAAAAAATTCCCTCCTGTAAAGGTGCCGTCCCTCAGGCTGGCATAGGTGCGCTTTACATCAGGGAAACGCTTTTCTATTGTTTCTTTTCTTAAAATAGGGTAATAAAAATCTGCTTCCACTTCACAGCACTTGGAAATAAAATCGTCTACTGCTTCTGTGGTTAAAAAAGGAATGTCTCCTGTGCAGGCCAGTACCCAGGGATTAGGGGACTCTATAACATCTACTCCTGCAACAAAGCTCCCTAAGAGTGTTGAACCCTGATCTGCGAAAAGAAATCCCGTATCCTGACCATAAATGGATCTGAGATCATCCGGGCCAACCAGAACTATGCGCTCAATTTTCTTGCTGTTCCTGAGAGCCTCTATAACATAATCCACCATTAGCCGGGAACCAATAGGGACCAACGCTTTCACCGGCGCGCCTTCCTCTATTCCCCCTCCACCGGCTAAAACCACGGCATCCATTTTATCATTCATCTTATTCAACCCCTCCTCTATCAGGGTCACGTGAATCACCGAGAGATCATGGGGACGGTTACGACCAACCACCAACGACTAACCACTAATCTATGTCCCCTTTTTTACGCACTGCTTCCATCAAGCTGTTCTCCGCATTCTCTATATGTTCCCAGGCCAGTGCCTCAGCCCGCGCAATATCGCGATCACCCAGGGCTTCAACAACCTTCCGGTGCTCATCCAAGGCCTCTGGCATCCTGCCGGGAGACGTCAGGGAAACTGAACGGAAGCGGTGAACCTCATCCTGTAGATTAGTTAGGATCTGAATCAAACGCTGATTTCTGCTGGCGCGATAAAGAATTTCATGAAATTTTTTATCTGATTCAATAAACAGCTTGATCTCCTGCTGTTCGATAATTTCAGCCTTGCGAACAAGTATCCTTTCCAGTTCTTCAAGTTCCTCTTCTGTGATCCTTTCAGCAGCCAGGACTGTGGCTAAAGCCTCCAGTGCTGCCCTGACCTCAAAAACATCAGCAATATCTTTCACAGAAATCCCCGCTACATATGCCCCTTTCCGGGGAATCATGACCACAAATCCTTCTAGCTCCAGTTTGCGAATCGCTTCTCGTACCGGGGTCCTGCTAACTCCCAGTTCTCCTGCCAGTTGGGATTCCATCAGCCGCTCTCCCGGGCGCAGGACGCCATCGATGATCGCCTCCCGCAGGGCATCAAAAACCACTTCCCGCAAGGGTTTATAGGTATCCAACTTGACAGGCAGTAATCTCCTCTCCTCTTGATCAGCCATTTGAACCCCCTTCTATATATCCAGCAGAAACTGTTTTACAGGTAAACACATCCAACTGTGCATCATCCTCTCGCAGTTTTCCCGCCGCCTGTAGGGCATCCTCCTTATTGTTGAACAACCCGAAAACCGTGGGGCCGCTCCCGGCCATCATAGCTCCCAGTGCACCCAGCTGCAACAGGCGCTGTTTGATGGAAGATATCTCCGGATAAAGGCTTGCGGTAACCGCCTCCAGGTCATTGCCCAGTGCTCTTAGAATACCTTCCCTATCTCCTTTTTCTAAGCAGTCAAGAAGCCTAGGTGTGCGCGGTTCCGCTTTCTTTACCTGGTAAAGGCCGTATATCTCCCCGGTGCTCACTTCAAATGGCGGCTTGACTAACACCACCCATAAAACCGGTAAAGAGGAGACACTCGTCACCTTTTCTCCCCGTCCTCTAGCCAACACAGTTCCCCCTAGAATAAAAAAGGGAACATCGGATCCCACTACAGCTGCGGCACTCAAGAGCTCATCCTCTGCCAAGCCTATTGCATAAAGGAGATCCGCACCTTTTAATGCTGCCGCCGCATTGCTGCTTCCACCCCCCAAGCCCGCACCCTGAGGTATCCTCTTTTCGATCTCCACACAGATCCCTCCAGGCAAGCGGTGAGAAATCTCAGCCAGAGAGCGGTAAGCCAGATTATCTTGTCCATCAGGAACACCTGAGGCACTGCAAGATACAACAATCCCCGCGGAAATCCTGGTCAAGCTGAGTGTATCAGCAAGGCTGATGGTCTGCAGCACAGAAGTGATCTCATGGTAACCATCGGACCGCAGACCTCCCACATCAAGGGTAAGATTGATTTTAGCGAAAGAGGGAAGCACAACTTCCCCACTCTTATTATTGATAGCCAGTTCCTCCATAGGAATCCTTTTACTTTTCAATTTTACTTCTAAATTGTTAATTATACAACAAAATAGTGGATAGCGGATTAGTGGTTGGTGGTTAGTCGTTGGTCGTTGGAAGAAAAATGCGGTTGTTGGAAAAAAAGTTCGGTCAAGACATAGGTAAAGTTTTACCCATGTCCTGAACCTGTACCAAAAGTGCCTCAACTGAAGAAAACCGCGCTATGATCTAGATCAGTCGGATTAACCACTAACTACTAACGACCAACGACCACTTTGACCTGTTGTGCTGTTTCTTGTTTCCCTTTTCGTTCCAGGGACTGTAGGCATTCTAAAACCGGATTGAGTTCTTCGTAGAAAATAACCACCACATCACCTGGTTTTGCCTGCCGCAGGGACTCTTTAACAGCCAGAACAGTATCTGGGATCACATGCAAGTTCACCGCAGGCATCCCGGCGCGGCGGGCACCGGTGTAGAGGAGTTTGGCGGTTTCTCCAGGTTCACGGCCCCTCAAGTCTTCGTCCTCCCGGATATAGAGCTCATCAAAACCTGCTGCAGCCACTTCACCCGCATGAATGATTTGGTCACTTCGCCGGTCTCCCGGCACCCCGATAACACCAATCAGCCGGTCCCTACCCAGGGTTCTGGCAAACTCGGCGATTTTCTGGAAAGCAGGAGCATTGTGGCCATAGTCCACGATCACAGTGACCCCTCCCACCTCCTGGATCATCAAACGCCCCGGGTTATCATCATGATCGGCACCAAAGCTGCGCAGTCCGCGCCTAACTGCAGCAAGAGGAACCCCGCTGACATAAGCTGCTGTAGCAGCAGCCAATGCATTTTCCAGGTTGTGGGTTGCGCGGCCACCCATCCCTGCCCGTATAGCCTTCATCTTTATTAGGCATACCGCATCCTCACCACACCCATAAAAAACAAAGCCACTTTTAACGAAAACGGCACGCCCGCCGGCCCCCAGATGGCGGCGAACCAGCACATTATTTTCATGGAGGCTGAAGTAGATCACCTCACCCCGGGAGTTATCCGCCAACCTCGGGGCAAAGGGATCATCAGCATTAAGAATAACAACCCCGTCTTTTTTCACTGCCTCCACAATTAGAGACTTCACCCAAAAAAGGTCTTCAAGAGTCTCGATACCACCCTGTCCCAGGTGATCAGAGGCGATATTCGTTACTACTGCCACATCAGCACTGTCATAACCAAGCCCACCGCGCAGGATCCCACCCCTGGCGGTTTCTAAAATAGCTACTCCCACTGTGGAATCCTGTAAAATGGCCCGGGCACTGTCGGGGCCTGTGGAGTCCCCATCCAGGATGCGTTTGTTGTTGATGTAAACCCCTCCTGTGGTGGTCATCCCCACATTGAGCCCCTGCTGCTGGAAAAGATGGTTTAGAATACGGGTGGTCGTGGTTTTGCCATTGGTTCCGGTGATCGAGATCACCGGTATGCTCACCTTGCTGCCGGGAGGAAATAGGTAATCCACAAGCTCTTTCCCCACATCCTGGGGTACCCCCTTGTCGGGGTACAGGTGCATCCTGAATCCAGGAGCAGCATTTACTTCGATGATCACCCCACCCCCCTCCCACAGCGGCTTGGCAATATCCGGTGCCACCAGGTCGATACCTGCAACATCCAATCCTAAAACATCTGCCGCTTTTACAGCTAATGAGGCATTCTCCGGATGCACCTGATCGGTCACATCAGCTGCACTGCCTCCTGTACTTAAATTGGCGTTCCTACGCAGATAAATTCTGGCTCCCGCTTCCGGGCGTGTCTGATCATCACAACCCTGCCTTTTCAATTCCAATATAGCAGCCTGCTCGATCTCCATTTTAGTTAAAGGCAGATCATGCCCTCTGCCACGCCTTGAGTCCTGGTTGGCCATCTCCACCAGTTCACTGATGGTATGGATCCCATCCCCGGTCACAAAAGCAGGGAACCGCTCTGCTGCCGCAACCATCCTCCCTCCGATTACCAACAGGCGGTAGTTGCGCCCTTCTACGTGTTTTTCCACCAGCACCTCTTTGTCAAATCTCCTGGCCATCCTATAAGCATCCTCTACCTCGCGGTCATCTTTAATATCTAAAAAAACTCCCTTCCCCTGGTTGCCACGACAGGGTTTTACTACAACAGGATAACCCAATTCCCTGGCAGCAGAGACTGCTCCTTTTATGGTTGTCACTAGGTGATGGGGCGGTACAGGCAGACCAGCCCCATCCAGCAGCCTGGCGGTGGTTGCCTTATGAGATGCCAGGTCCACTGCCAGGACTGAGGTTTGGGAGGTGATTGTAGCCTGGATCCTTTTCTGGAAGCACCCATATCCCAACTGGTAACAAGCGCCATCGCCCAAAGAAAGGACCGGGATCTCCCGCCGGTGGCAGGCATTGAGGATGCTCTCTGTGCTGGGACCGGGCCGGGTAGCAAAACCTAAATCACGCAAGTGTGCCAGGCTTTCCATCACAGGAAGGGAGCGTCCAGCCAAGAGCGCCGTTATCATGGCCACCGCTGTCTTCAATGCAGCCTTTCCCAGTTCCGGGGTACCGTACTCCAACACCAAATCCCATATACCGGGTTTATCCCCCCGCACAGTCTTGCCAAAGTGCACAGGAAAACCAGCCTCTGCTTGCAGTTCTAAAGCCACATGCTCAACGACATGCCCCAGGTATGTCCCCTCTTGCAGGCGTTCAATAAACCCCCCGGGGTAACCGCGCCCACAGGTGTGATCTCTAAGCCCGGGCAGCAAGTTCTGGAGAGCATCAGCAATGCCAGGTATTTGGTCAGTGCTGATACGTTCCTGCGGTGCCAAATAAAGCCGGGCCTCAAGGATCGGCGAATGACTCCAGACATTCCGGCCCTCAATGACCCGGGTTTTCAAGATTTTCACGATGAAAAGCCTCCTTGAATAGACTAGAAAGCATACTACTTCCTATTTTTGCTAATATGTGTCTGGATTATACGTCTTACCAGAGGGATCCCTTTTTCTCATATCAAATCTGTAACCGGTCGGTAGAATATGCATGATCACATTTATCAGAGCCAGAGGATCATCAGGACTAGCTGAAGAAACATTTGTTTCCTGAATTTGTTTTCCATCGATAACAGTAACCGTCTGTGACCCAATCACTTCAAAGATGCCATCAGGTGAAATAATAATGGCTGTATCCTCATCGATCCCCAACCCCAACACATAAGGGTACTGTGCAACTGCAGCCAGCAGCCTGCCCAACCTCCCTCTCTGGGCGAAGTGCTGATCTACAACCACCTCACGCAGAAGACCCAAACCAGGAGCCATCTGTACGGTATTTTTGCGGGGTGCTTCAGTTTCCTCTCCCTCCACGATCATGGTATCGCTCATGGCAGAGGCCCCGGCACTGGTTCCTGCAATAATGGTTCCCTTGCGATATGCGGTATGCAGGGCATCATCTACTTGAGTCCCACCAAGGATACTCGTCAGACGAAGCTGGTCTCCCCCGGTAAAGAAAATACCGGTAGTCTGCTCTAAAATCTCCCCCGCCCCAGGAGCGCGGGCATCCTGGCGAGTGTCAACTTTCAAAACTGCTACATCCTCTACCCCTAACTCCTGAAAAATGCCGCGGTAAAGCTCCCCACTGGTATGGGGTTTCGATGTAGCAGCAGTGACCACCGCCAATCTCGCCTTCTCCCCACCTGCAAGCTCCACAAATCTTTTCAGGATCAGGCATTTGTGCTTCCTGTCCTCAGACCCTCCGATGATCACAAGGGTTCCCTTTACCTTATCAGACATCTTCATATCTCCCTTCAATCTAGATCAGTCAGGCATAAATCGGAAATGCTTGCATAAATTGTACCCGGAAGGGCAGGTGATTTTGTGTCTGCATTGCTCCCCAGTCTCTTGGCCGGGCTGGCTACCGCCATGGGGTGTTTAGTAGTTCTCCTTACCAGGATCCCCGGACGCCGTACCCTGGCTGTAATGCTGGGTGGTGCCGCCGGAGTGATGCTGGCTGTTGTGATCCTCGACCTCATACCAGCTTCACTGGATACAGGCACCCCCCTGGAGACGATAATCGGTACAGCAGCAGGGATCGGTATCCTTTGGGTAATCGACCGCACTTTTTCCGGTCATACGGTCACTTCACCCTTTCATCAGATTACTGCTATGAGGCGGCTTGGCTACATGATGGCCATTGGCATCGCCCTACACGACCTGCCGGAAGGGATAGCTATTGCCGGAGCCTATGCTGTGGGCGGAAAGCTGGGGCCACTTTTAGCCTTTTCTATTGCTCTGCATAATATTCCCGAAGGGATCGCCACAGCCGCCCCTCTACAGATGGGCGGCCTCAGGCGTCGTCATATTCTGTTGATAAATATTATAGTCAGTCTGTTTACACCGCTGGGAACACTGATCGGGATTTTCCTCATCCAACTATCCCCCCAGCACCTTTCATTTCTTTTGGCTCTGGCTGCCGGAGCCATGATGTACTTGATTAAAGATGAACTGCTTCCGGCAGCACAGCACCAGAGTGTGCTCTGGTGCTGGTGTGGTGTAGTCGCCGGTTACTTTCTCCTCTGGTTTTCTCAGTTTATAAGTTAACTGCACCGCTTCCAAATCCAGGAAAGCAGAGAGCGATCCCGGGAATCTTCCAGCCATTCGCCAATTTTAGTTGTCAGAAGGGGCTGCTCCTCCGGCTCTGAACCACTGTCAATTAACAGGATTTTCTCCATCTGTTCATCCTGCTCATCCCACGTCTTCTCCTCATCCACATGCTGATACAGATCGCTGTCCGGTTTTTCCTCGTCCGTAGGCTGACATAAATCAGTATCCGGTTTTTTGTCTTCCTGAAACTGCTGGGCAGAATTGGTTAAATCCACAAAACAGAGTGGTGGGAAGAGGCAGCACCACCAGTTCTTTCCCCTACCATCCCCCAGCACAATCCTGAGAGACTGGTATCTCCCTTCCGGAAAGGTCAGCGGTCCATAGACACGGACAGGAAAATCATAGTCTCCATAAAAAACCTGAACCGGATCACTGCAGCTATGGGATCGCAGGATTTTGACAGCCACTTCCTCAATCTGAGGCAGTTTTTCCTGGATGACAACAGCCGCCTCTTTTTGATCCTGTAATCCTTCAAGATCTGGACGCAAGTAGTCAAGAACCGCATCCCGCACCTTCAGTTTCAGTTCCTGGTCAGCGGGTTGATCACTCTTGGCCACAACATGAAACCGCACCACATCTTTGCGAATCTGCCTGTCCTCGCCCGGATCCCCGTCTTTTACAGGCACCAGGGCAAGTGCAGCAAAAATAGCAAATCCAAGAAACAGAATAATTCCAAAGCGGATCATTAGTTTTTTCACTGTTAATCCCATCCTCTCTCCCATAAAGCAATCTCTGCACCCCATTATTTCCATTTTTTAGTTGCATTAAACAATTTACTAAAAAAAGCAGCCCGCAACCAGCGCCCCTTATCCCTAAAAACAACCGGAATTTGGTCGTAAGTCACACAAACTGCCGCCACTCTGATCCACCCTGATCCAAAAGAAAAACCCTGTCTGCAGCTTTCACTGCAAACAGGGTTCGCGCTAAACTTTATTACGGGTCACAGGGTATAATCAACACCGAACCGATCTGAAGATTATAGGGGTCAACCCCGGGGTTGGCAGCTAGGATATGATCAACACTGACATGATACTTCATGGACAGCTTCCAGATGGTATCCCCTGCCTGCACCACATGCTCGAAGGGGCATGGCGGCGGTACCGGAGGCTTTGGTGGTGCCGGTGGTATTTCCTCGCAGATTACCACAAAAATCTGGACAGTATCCACTACCCGGGCGGTCAGATTGAGCACAAATTCCAGAACAACCTTCCTGCTGCTGTCTGCCGGCCGGCCAGCCACATGCTCTACTGCTGCCCGCACACTGACACTCATCTCCGGCATGGCACCGGGTATCGGAATGAAATTGCGGAACTTTAATACAGTATCCACATGATGCACCGACTGGTCAGGCATATCGCTAACATAAAGAACCTGGGCCTCGATCTTTCCGCTGACAATCACCTTATCCTTAATAATAACAATGTCTTCCGGCAGAACCTCCACCTTATGGACCTTTACATCCAGAACTTTGGAAACACCCGGCTTCTCATAGGGAACAACCAACTCATCCTTGACATTGGCCTGGGTGTGATCTTCACCGACCACATTATCAACTCTGAGCAGTTCTCGGGTGGATTCCACACCAATCAGGTCAACAACAACATCCAGATGCCTCGGCTCAGTAACCTTAGCTGTCTTATCGACAATTACTTCTACATTGACATTACATGGGTCTGCCACATCAAATCCGATGTGAGTGATAGTTTCATCAACTGTAACATTCATACCCGGTTGAGCACCAAAGACTTCGATAAACTGGGTGAAATCAATCATCCCGTGCATGTGGTGAACAGGCTGGGTAGCCATTGCAGCTACATAGATGACCTGTAAGGTAATATCACCCTCAATGATCACTTTGTTTTCAATCACCTTTTTTTCGGTAATGGTTATACTGGCATCTACATCCAGGACCTTTTCTACTGGGGGTTTCTCAGGAGGCACCCTCAGCTTCCCGGTAATCATAGCTTGAGCGCTGCCTTCAGCGATCACTTCCTCCAGGCGAAGACTTTCTGTGACAGCCTCTACCCCAGGGGGTGGTTCTACCATCAACGTTATCTCCTCTAATTGTGTTACCTTCGCAAAGACGAGAATAACAGCAGTGATCTCGAACATGTGTGAACGCCGGGATTTGACCTTCCCCTGAATATCCTCAACTTTTACTTTCGTCCGCACCGTCATCTCCGGCTCTGCGCCATCTATCTCCACAAACTGCGTAAATTCCAGACGCGCATGGGTATGATGAACCGGCTGACCAGGGGCATCGGCGACATAGACAACCTGCAGGTTGAGGTAGCCCTCAATGATTACCTTATCTTTAATAACCTCTTCCTTGGTTATCTTGACGGTCTTATCAACAGAAATTATCTTTTCGATCCCCGGTTTTGGCTTCGGTACATGAAAATCACCCTGTACAACAGCCTGTTTTGACATTTCTCCGACTACGTGTTCTAGCTTTAATGTCTCGCAGCGAATCATCTCTTCTCCCTCCTTTTCTAGGGCACATTTTTCTGTAATATAATATGCCAGAGGAATAAAGAGAGTGTATTTGTTCAATAAATAAGCTGCTACAGGAAATTGCAGCAGCTTTTGGCATATTTTGACGCTTCAAAAAGAGAGTTTTGAAATCTATCTTTCAGACGTTCATCTCCATCAGACCTCCGACTTCTTGTTTCCGACCTCCGCATTTTAGACGCCGATAAACATTTGGGTAAACATCATCCCGTAAGGACCACCCGGGACAACCCCGATGCCAATCTGAGTAAATTCCGGTTTCAATATATTGGCGCGATGTCCATCAGAATTCATAAGGGCGTTATGGGCCCTGTCCACTGTGTTGGCACCGGCAATATTCTCTCCCGCCCAGCGGTAGTTTACCCCAGCATTTTTCATCATGTCAAAAGGAGACCCGTAAGTGGGAGACTGATGACTAAAATAGTTCTTGTCCATCATATCCTGGCTTTTTAACCGCGCCAGGCGCACCAACCTTTTATCCACTGTGAGAGGCTTCAGCCCGGCCTTTTGGCGTTCCTGGTTAACGAGATTGACCATCCTCTGTTCATTCTGCGTCAATGTGATGGAATCAGAACCAGGAGCGGGTTCCGGATTCGGCTGAGGCTGCGGTTGAGGCTGTGGATCAGGTTGTGGCTGTGGATCCGGTTGTGGCTGAGGATCCGGCTGTGGCTGTGGATCCGGCTGTGGCTGGAGCTTCAGTCCCGAGCGAATAATTTTGAAATCATCTCCTGGGAAAACCTGTTTGAGAATTCGCGTTAGTACCTGGTCGCTGAAGCTGCCCTGATAATAAACATACCGCGTTGCCGCAAAAGCAGTCACAGGAAGCAGGGCCATCAACAAGCCGACAAGCACTACTGATATGGAGTATCGCACCTTTCTAGAAATCATCCTGGTTTTTCGGCTCCTTTCAAGTAATTTAGACATTATTATACTGGCATACCCTTTATTTTGGCGAAGTTGTTAATACCCCATTATCTAGCATAATGAAAAACCAGGCGACCAGGACACGTTCATAATCATTTTTTTATACATTTAGGACCTGTTGCATAATTATGATAATTCAAGATAATCTAGGTCTTTTATCCTTCTGGCTGAGGTTAGCTGAAAATCCATCCTCATACCCCTTTTGGTATCCCTGATCCCATCCCTGATCAAAAACTATGTCGGCATCCTTTTTCCCCGCGGCATACCCTGCCTCCAGGCCCTCTAAATAACCCTGCTCCCTTCCCTCCTTCCAGCCACCCTTTGTCCCTTCTGCACTGCCATCCTTATAGCCATCGGCAAAGCCATCTTTACGTCCATCCTTGTAACCGCTGTCGTAACCATATCCGTAAATATGTTCGAGAAGCCACAACTGTTCAACACTTCTGGCCTTGCCCATACTCAAACCCCCTTAATCTGCACTACTCTACTACCTCATCATGATAGACACTGAAACGATCCTCCAAGCTCAGTGCCCCGCTCTGAATGGCCTTTCTACCCCATCAGGATAAGACACCCCTACAGCTATAAGGGCAAAACAAGCAGAGGATGAAAACAAAGGCTGAAGCAAGGAAAGCTGCGAAACCGGCGGAAGCAGTTCCTGTGGTAGCTTCCGGCCTCTATTTTCAAAATAGGCGCTAAAATCCTTTTCCCGGGCGCCGCTCAGGAAGCTTGGGTTTCTCTTCCTTCTCCGCAGCTTCCCCAGCAAGAGATAGCAGGGTAGTAAGCATCTGAGGACTTACCTTTTTACCGGATTTTTGGAGCAAACTCGTCAGCATCTCAGGGCCGGGTTTTTGCCCTTGAGACAGCATACCGGTAAGCATCCCCAAAACATCCTTCCCCCCGGCCCCTGTCCCGGTAACCACCTGTTCCTGCGCCAGGTCCAAAATGCTCATCAAAGTAAATAGAGATAACACAGTAATGGTTCCCGGGAGATCCGCCTGCTTCCCATCAAGATTCTGCAGCGTCTGAGCCATCAAAGAAAAAATACTCACATTACAATTTTCCAAATCTTTCTCCTGACCCAACAGATCATCCTCCTTCGCAAAATGCATTCCCTTCATTGTATTCACTAATCAGCTACAGGTTACTGATTAACAGAGTTACTCTTTTTGGAAGCGTCCATACCGCCCTAAAATGCAGAAGTCGGATGCCTGAGGAACCAAGGAGCTGTTTGAATCACAGGGAATCATGGGGACGGTTCTCTTGATCTACACAGCATGATCTCTTTCGGGTAAGGCTTTTTTTATTCCAACGACCGACTACCAACCACTATTCCACACTGCCTCCCAGAAGTTTCTGTGCTTCAGATTTGAGGATGTCGCTCCCTTTCTGCAGGGCATCCTCGACAGCAGCACCTACCAGTTCCTCCAGTTGATGAACATTACGCGTCAACCGCGGGTTGATCTTGACACCTAGCACTTGGAGTTTGCCGCTGATCATAATCCTCACAGCACCATTTCCGCTGATACCCTCCACCTTTTTACCTGCCATCTGTCTTTTAAGTTTTTTTAAAATCATTTTTATTAAGTTCTGTGTGATACTGGATGTTTCAGGGACCGGCATCATACTCTCCTCCCCCGCTTGACAGAATTGTTTTCTTATCGTCTGGGCTGCCTGCAAAATCAGAAAGAAGGAGTAAAATCAAGATCAGGAATAGTGTAAAAGGATTGGCTTTCCTTTTATCCCCGCCATCGAAAAACCGCCGGGAATGCCCATTTAGGGAATCTTGTAAAGTAATAAAAAAATTTTGTGCGGGTTCACTGGAGAGTAGATCTAAAAACTCATCAAGGAGATCCGTCATCTTTTCCCCCTGGGGCCCCAAGTATGGACGAAAACTTTTTAATACCTGCACTGCATCTTCATCATACAAAACAACTGCCATCTGTCTCAGCCTCCTTTATCTTTTATCCTTAATGAATAAGAGGCCACGCCGCATCTACGGTGTGGCCTCCACAGCAAACCCGGATTTAAGGATCACCGAAAAAAGTAGAATCAGTATCAAGAAAAGAATCAGTTCGAAATTGCCAAAAAAGGCTTTTACCTCTTGCTTGTGCCATTTATCCTTTCCCCTCGTTGCTGATTGGATTTGTAGGTTGGTGCCCTAGTATTGATGACAAATACCGGGCACCTTGTAGAGCATCAGAGCGTGTTGTTGTTTATGGGTCACCGAAGAAAAGCAGAATCAGAATCAGGAAGAGAATAAATGCCCAACTGCCGCCAAAAAAACCTTTGCCGAAACCAAATTGTTTAGATTCCATAATGCCCCTCCTATCTTCGATTCGGGATCCATCTCAAATGGAGCCCGTTTGGTTTTATACACCATAATATGTTGTATCAGGGAAAGTGTTACACCGATTCAGGGGGTTTTTTCAACTCCACTAATTGGCACACTGTTATTTCTTATTGCCTTCCCACTGGTTAACCCACCGGCTCAGCAGACATGCTGGGCAAACACAAAAGGGTACCCGGATCCCTCCAGGTACCCTTGATCTCTTTTTTTAGTTATCACCGAAAAACAGCAGAATCAATATCAGAAACAGAATAAACGCCCAACTACCACCAAAACAACCCTTACCAAAACCGAAACCTCTGTCTTCTACTTCTGCCAACGTAAACCCTCCTTTATGCGTATGAATTGTAATCTGTAGGGAAATAGCGCCAGAGAAGAATTGTGATTTCTCTGGCATCCCCATCTCATAATATGTAGCTGCCAACGCAATTGTCACTTTATTTACTTAATCCTCAAGTAGACACCCATGACGCTCGATGGCAAATACCATCAACTTCCGACTTCTGACTTCCGGCATCCGACCTCTATTTTCATGGTAGATCCCAGGTTTGTTCCACTTCTATTTTTTCTTCTGATTTTTCTTCTGGTTGCACACCAAACAACATTTCTGTTATCGGAGCATCTGCCAAGAACAACAGGGCTTGCAGCAAGAAAAGCATTTTTGGGTCGGATGCTTTTTGAGATATATCCGGCAGCGTTAATGCTTTAAAGCCCTCTCCCGGCCCTAAGATTCGTATAGAATCCAGCGTTTTTTTGGCCGGCTCACTGTGGAGCAACTCCAGTAAGCTTTCCAGGGCAATGAGACATCCATTACCGCGGGGACCCAAGTATGGGCGGAGACTTTGGAACAATAAAAGCATATTTTCATCATAAGAAACGCCGGCCACCATTAATCCCCCCTTTTATCATGCTGTAAAGGCAGTTACAGGGCAGTTGCTGAGTAGAACCGCAAAAACTGCCCTGCAGCCGCACTAAAATAATCATTAAGGATCTAAAAATAACAGGATCAGGATCAGAAAAAGGATCAACCCGAAACCGCCAAAAAAGCCTCCTTTTCCACAGCGTCCCATATTTCACTGCCTCCTTTCCAACGCCAATCCGGCTTGTTTTTGGGGAAAGCCTATAAGGCTTCTCTGTCCATAATATGGCTTTGCGCCGGAAGTGTTCCTCTAATACAGCAATCTTTTTATGTCCGGGAGTGCCTTTTGGGCAGCCTGGCGCCCGCGCTCTAACAGTTCCGAAACCCGACCAAAGTCATCCGACTCAACCTCAAGTGCCAGGGGCTCAATAACGAGATCCGCAGAATCGAGATCAAACCGGGTGCCCTGCAGGTTCATGATGTTGATCCCCCGCTGAATCACCTGGATCAGGGACTGCGGTTCCTGTACACTCCCTTTTTGCTTCAAACTCACCCCTACAACTTTATGAGAGCCCAGGAGCCGTGCTAAGGGCACGGGAACCATCTCTAAGAGCCCCCCATCTACAAGGAGTGTCCCTTGATAGGGAACCGGCTCAAAAACCCCGGGAATGGCGCAGCTTGCCTGAACCGCTGCTCCCAAGGATGCTTCTTGAAAGAACACCGTTTCCAGCAGCTGCGGCCGCGAAGAGATATTGGAGAACACCACTTTTTTTCCTGTGATCAGGTCAACTGCTACCACACCAAAAGGCATGGCTATTTCGCTGAAGCAGTTTTTCTTTGTTATTTTTTCTACCAATTGCCCGATTTTTTTCCCGCTGAACAGTGCCCTGGGTATGGCATCCAGCAAACTGGCCATATCCCGCAGATTACTCAATAAAAACTGTATGAAAGAATGGGGATTGAAATTCCAAGCAAAAACGTCCCCTTTGTTTAGGTTCTGTGACAGTTCACGCAGAACAGACAGGTTTACCCCGGCTGCGTATAGAGCTCCGACAATGCTTCCGGCACTGGTACCGGTAACCACATCCGGAATAATCCCGTTTTCCTCCAGAACCTCCAGTACACCGATGTGTGCCACCCCCAGGATCCCACCACCTCCAAGGGCAATACCCAGCCGCTTATTTCTCATACCAGATCCACACCTAACTTATCCAGGACTATCTGAATGGGGTTGACGACCGTAAACTCATTAGAACCGGCAAAAAGCAGCCCCACCACTTGGTTTTCTTGGTCCAGCACTATAGAGCCGCTGTCTCCGGCTAAAGACTTCATCTCTGTCATTATTTGGTCCTGGAATCGCACCACATCAGAGCTGTGCCCCATACTTACATTTAAAGTAACATGAATTGCTGTAACCTTCCCTTCTGTAATTCCGGATGTACGCCCGCTTTTTTTAACCATCATGCCAGGCTCAGGATCAATAATCCCGTTCACCTTGCCGAATTCGATGATCTCCGGAGTAATATCCTTGGGGTCCGCTGGGCGGGCAACAGCACAGTCAACCATATTCGTCGCTCCCAGCTTTTC